>CALFYE010000220.1 GCA_937952145.1 uncultured Myxococcales bacterium | reverse complement strand
GGCCCGATTCACGCACTTCTGGTTGGCGCCACACTGCGTATCGTCGGTGCAGAGCGCCCGGGCAATGCCACAGCTCGCAGCATCGCTGGGACGGCAGCGCCCCGAGACACAGCTCAACCCGGTCTTACAGGCGGTGCTGTCTTTGCAGGCGGCCTCGCACTTGCCGAGGTTACAGACGCGGTCAGTGCCACACGCCGCGTCGTTGTCGCAGCTTGCGACCTCCGGCGGCGTCGGCTTAACCGGGTCGCCAGCGACCGGATAGCAGCGATCACCACGACAGGCGTAGCAACCAGTCTGGTCACAGTAGCGACGCTCCGCTTCGTCGGTCGACTTGTCGCAGCCGGACAAGCCACCAAGCACAGCACAGAGAGCCGGCACTGCGAACAGCGCCATGCGAGCACGAACGATGAAGGAGAAAGACTTCCGAGCCATAAGAAACCCTCCAGGCACGGTCAGGATCGACTGTTCTCTCTCATCCTACAAGCGGCGTGCCGCATTGCTATGAAAATATGTTGCCTGCTCAGCCTCTGAAGGACACCTGCAGAGCAAGCCGGGAGCGCCCATGCGTGAACGCCTGTTTACAACTGCACCGTTAACGATTATTGGCTGCTGGATGCAGCGGACCACGCCTCGTACTTGGTCAAACCAATCGCCCCAGGCGCTAGCTCGTACCGCTGGTCTGATGCGGCAGCCCACCTCGCGATCTCCCGTAATGCTGGCCGCGCTGCTGCTCTGTGTCATGACGGCCCTCGGCTGCCAGCCCCTGCGGACAGTGCGTCCCGCCGATCCACGCCAGACTCTCGATCAGTACCGCCGCGCGCTGGCCTCAGACAATGCGCAGGCGGCCTACGATCTCCTGTCTCCTGATGCGCAAACCAGCGTTCCGCGTGAGCTTTTCAGCAACGTTTGGGGCAGTACGAAAGAAGAACGCGCGGAACAGCAAACTCAGCTCGCGACCCTTGACAGTCAGCGAGGCCATCCCGATCGCCAGGGAGCGCGGCTGATCCCGCTCCTGCGCCTGAGCATGAGCGGCGGTAGCCTCGTGCCGAGCGAGCTGCAGCTCTCGGCGGGACCGACTGGTGTCTGGCGGGTTGCGTCACCCGAGCTTGCCCCCCTCGCTACCACCACGCCCGAGGGGGCTCTGCGCGCACTCCTTGAAGCGCTCGATGGTCGAAACCTCGCTCTCATGCTTCGTCTGCTCTCACCAGCCACGCGGCAAGCCGTCGAAGACGAGCTGCAGGAGCGGGCTGAGCGGTTGCGTGCCGCCCTCGCAACAGGCCTTGGAGCCCCCAGCGAGCCCAGCCGCCCCAACACCAGCAGCCTGCCGCGTCTGGAGCTCACGGGCAATCGGGCTCGACTGCAGTACGACCAGCGCTTCTTCATTGAGCTCGTGCGCGAAAAGGACGGCTGGCGCGTTCGCGACATGAACTAAATCCGCCGTGAATCGTCGCGTCCGCTAGCTCAATCCGCCCCGCCCCTTACCATCCCCCTTCGGCCGCCCCCCCCGTCGGAGCCAAACCATGCGGCCCGCCGCGAACGGTCTCTATAACCCAGATTTGGCGAATGTAAAGAAATCTTCTCAATAAAGCCCTTGTATTCGCAAATTGACTGTGGTTTCATCACCGCCGATCGGGCGTGGCTGTATGCCGCTGTGGCGTCGCCCCTTAGAGTGTCCTCCATCGGGGCCCAGCGCCCTACCCAGGTCGCTCAGTAGCCCTAATCGTTTCCCGCTTAGGTCGTAGCCCGGCTGTACCACTTCAGGAGGAAGACATGCTCCGGTTCCAAGTCGGTGATAAGGCAGTCTATCCAGCGCAGGGCGTAGCCGAGATCGTCGGCATCGAACAGAAAGAGATCTCCGGCAAGATTCAACGCTTCTACTGCTTGCGCATCCTCGACACGGACATGCGCATCTTGGTGCCAGTCGACAAAGCCGATCAGGTTGGCTTGCGCGAGGTCGTCCAAGAAGACCAGATCCAAGAGGTCTACGACATCCTCCGTGAGAAAGAGGTCCACATCGACAAACAGACGTGGAACCGTCGCTACCGGGGCTTCATGGAGAAGATCAAGACCGGCAGCCTCTTCGAAGTCGCCGAGGTGTTCCGCGATCTCTATCGCTTGAAGAACACCAAGACCCTGTCCTTCGGTGAGCGACGGATGCTCGATACCGCGCGCAGCCTGATCGTAAAGGAGCTCTCGGTCGCCAAAGGCACCACTGAGACCAAGGTCGAGCGCGAGCTAGAGAAGCTGTTCAGCGCCTAGAGCTGCTCCGTCTCCGACGGTCGCTGCCTACGCACAACCTTCGCTTATCCCTCCAGCCGACATAGGTGGGTCCACAGGAGTGGCCATGCCGCGCTCGCTTCCAACCCGGATTTTCACCGTTCTGAGCAGCGGTCTGTTGCTCGGGGCGATGTTCACTTGTGGTCCCAGTCAGCTGTCGGTGTTCGACGATGATCCGCAGGACAGCGTCGACGCCAGCCCCCCCGACGATCCCGGCCCCGCCGACCTTTCGGCCAGACCGCGGCAAAGCTGCAGTGCTGGCAAAGCCTGTTCTGAAGGCAAGATCTGCGTCAGCGATGTCTGTGTCTCCGACCGCGGCCCCTGCTGCAACGACAATCAGTGCATCGGGGACACGCGCTGCAGCACGCAGACAACGACGGGCGGTATGTGTGGCCGCTGCTACGACTGGGGCGACGGCGAGAACGATGCAAAATGCATCGGCGATGGCTTCTCGGCCACCGACTTCAAGCCGCCCGCGGATCGTTGCAAGTGGCCTGCCCCCGGCATGACGCCGATCGCGCGGGATGTCGTAATGACCCCGCTCGTGATTGATCTCGATCTAGACGGTGAACCCGAGATCGTCTTTGCCCCCCAGTCAGGCATCGGCCCCTCGCGGCTGGTGGCGATTCGCGGCAAGGACTGCGGCCAAATCTACGATGTGTCGGCCGGCATCCAGGGCTTCTCACAGCTGGCGGCTGCCGATCTCGACGGAGACAAGCGACCAGAGATTGTCGGACTGCTAGCCAGCGGGACGACGGGCAGCGGTCACCAGGTCGCGATCTTCGAAGGCTTGACCGGCCGCAAGCTAGCCCAGAGCACCGACAGCTTCCTGATGAGCGGTGCCAGCTTTGACTGCTCCGCCCCGGCGATCGCCGACATCGATGGCGATGGCAAACCGGAGATCGCAGTCGGCGCCATGGTCGCGCGCTGGGACAAAGCAGCCGGCAAGATCAACGTCGCATGGAACCACACCGCCGCCGGAGCCACCTGGGGCACAGCGACGCTCATCAACGACTTCGACGGTGACGGAGTGCTTGAAGTCTGCTCCGGCAACCGCATCTATGACGGCGTCACCGGCGCAGACAAGACCCCGTCTGTCATGAGCGTCCTGGGAGCGGGCGGCTATGGTGCGGTGGGTGACTTCAACAAGGACACCTTCCCGGATCTGGTGTTCGTGCAGTCGACCAATGGCGATCAGAAGGTCGCGGTGATCGACGTCAAGAACAACAAGTTCCTGATGGATCCCTTGTCCATTCCCGGCGGCTGGGGTGGCTCACCAACAGTGGCTGACTTCGATGGCGATGGGACGCCGGACTTCGGGACGGCGGCGCCGCGCTACTACTATGTGTTCTCACTCGACTGCCTGCGCACGCCGAAGCCGGCCAAGTGCCGAGGCTCGCTGCCCGGTGTGCTGTGGGCGTCCGAGATCAAAGATGTCTCGTCCGGCGGCACCGCCTCGTCGGTGTTCGATTTCAACGGCGATGGCCGCGCCGAGGTCATCTATCGCGACGAATGCTGGCTGCGGGTGTACAACGGCCCCGATGGCAAGACGGTGTTTGCCCGCCCGATCACAAGCGGCACCGCCCTTGAGATGCCGATCGTCGCGGATGTCGACAACGATGGCCGCGCTGATGTCGTGGTTCCCAGCGACTCGATCCAGGGGGACGGCTACTGCGCCGATCAGAACCCCGAGCACCAGACCGGCCTGCCGCACGGGGGGGTCACCCAGGGCATCTTCGTCCTCAAGGACCCGATGAACCGCTGGATGCCCTCGCGCCCGCTGTGGAACGAGCACACCTACCACATCACCAACGTCAAAGACGACGGCACCATCCCGGCGAGCGAGTCGCCGAACTGGCGGCGCTACAACAACTATCGGCAGAACGTACAGGGCAAGATCGTCATCCCAGTGGCGCAGAGCGACGCTACTGGCCGGGGCACTCCGCCGATGGATCAGACCGACTGCAGCAAGCAGTGGAAGTTACGGGCCCAGGTCTGCAACCGCGGTGCCGCCGACATCGCGACGATGATGCCAGCGACGTTCTACGGCAAGGATCCGCGCATGGATCCCAACGCCGCGCTCTGCACGGCGTACACGATTGCACCGATTGCACCGGGCCGCTGCGCGATCGTGAGCTGTGAGTGGACTAGCCCGCCGCCGAGTGGCTCGGTGGACGTCTGGCTGCGCGTCAATGACGACGGCAAGGGCGGTCGACCGCAGACGCAGTGCAAGAATGACAACGATCTAGCCTTCCTGCCGGGCACGATGTGCCGTATCGGCCCAGGCTAGGACTGCGGCTTCGCGGGACCGCCGCGGCGACGGTCCCCGCAGCGCCTACTGCGCGCGCAGGCGGGCCAAAAGCTCGCTGGCGTGGGCGATGTTGATCTGGCCGGTTCTGGCAAGCTCGGAGGCTACGTCGTCCACCAGGCTGCCAGTGGCTCCCGCTGCGACGGCAACCGATCGTGCATGCAGCGCCATATGGCCATGCTGAATCCCTTCCGCCGCCAGCGCACGCAGCGCCGCCAGGTTCGACGCCAGACCGGCTGCCGCGATGACCATGCCTAGCTCGCGCGCGCTGTTCACGCCGAGGATGCGGAGGCTCAGGCGGGCTCCTGGATGTACGCGCAGGGTGCCACCCACCGTCGCCACCGCCATCGGCAGCACCAGCTCGCCATAGAGGATCTCGTCGGACTGTCGGCGCCAGACCGCCAAGGGTCGATAGGTCCCCTCGCGGGCGGCGTAGGCGTGGGCCCCGGCCTCGATGCCGCGCCAGTCATTGCCGGTGGCGATGACCACAGGATCGATGCCGTTCATAATCCCCTTATTGTGGGTGGCGGCCCGGTAGGGATCGAGCTCGGCGAACTGGCTTGCCAGCACGATGCCCTCGGCGACCTCGCTGCCGGTAAAGCCATCGCTGGCCAGCACCGGAACGGGCACCCGACAGCGCACCCGCACCACGCGCCGATCGGCCAAGTTCGACAGGATGCGCAGACCAAACTGCCCGCCCGAAAGCTCAGCGAGCGGCGCGGCAATCGCTTCAGCCATGGTGTTCACGAGGTTTGCCCCCATGGCATCGCAGCAGTCCGCAAGGACGTGCACCACCAGCATGCCCAGCTGACGAGACCCGCTCGGCAAGAGCTCACGGACCTGTAGCTCTCGGGCTCCGCCGCCACGTCGCACCAGCCCTGGCTGCGCAGCGTTGCAGGCGGCGACAAGCTCGTCTCGGCGCGCCAGGATGGCACGCACCGCAGCGGCGTTATCCGGCACATCGTAGAGCTGCACCTGGGCGATCATCAGCGCTTCGTCGGCCTCGGCCTCGAAGCCTCCGCCCTCGCGCACCATGCGGGCGGCATTGGACGCGGCGGCGATCACCGAGGGCTCCTCTACGCACATCGGCACCAGGTAGTCGCGGCCGTTGACCTGGAAGTTCAGCCCCAGCCCCAGCGGCAGCGAGTAGGTCCCGATGACGTTTTCGACGATGTGATCCGCGGCCTCGGCGCGCAGACCGCCCCCCAGCAGCAGCGCGCGCTCGTCGGGGTCAAGTCCGAGACGCTGCACCAGCTCGTGATGGCGCTGGTCCAAAGAAAGCCGATAGAAGCCCGGTACTCGCGAGCTGGGTCGGTCAGACGTGTTCGCGCTCATCGGTTTACTCATCTCCTGCATCACTTCGCCCTACGCTCCACGACTGCTGTCATTGGGATGTTCGATGGTGCTCAGCGGCAGCCTGGAGCCCTCGCCGAGCTGCGGCTGGCCCCGGGTATCGGCATGCTGCGCAGGCATCGCATGGATGCCGCGATCGCTGATCTGTAACGGCAAGACCCACAGCGGGCGCGGCAGCGCGGCAGCGAAGCGCTGGGCGGCTTCCACGTCGGGGAGTAGCGCGACCGCGAGATCTCCGCCCCCTGCCCCCGAAGGTTTGGCCGCTCCTCCGAGTCGGGCCGCCGTCGCCGTAACCTCGGCGTGTTCATCGGTAAGCAGCGGACAGCCAAGCACCGTCCCAAGCTGACGGTAACCCTTCGCCGCTTGGCGCACGGCCGCGAGCACCTGCGCCGCATTACCCGCCTCACAGCCGGCGACAAACATCGCCGCCGCGTTGGCAAGCTGCTGCCGCGCCGGGACGACGGCCGACTGCGCCGCGCGATAGCGAGCCACAAGCTGCGCGGTGCTGGCGCTCTGAGTCGTCCCGACGAGATGCAGCACCAGACCAGCAGGCAGGCGCAGGGGAGGAGGCTCTTTGCCAGCAAGCGCCAGCCCAGCGCCCAGCCGCCGCAGCCCGCCCCAGGTCGAGGCCAGGATATCGGCGCCACTGCCAGCTATCCCTTGTGCGCTGTCATGGGCGCGCTGTGCGGTCTCGGCGATCAGCGTCCGTACCTCAGAGGTTTCGACGGCCAAGCCGGCCCAGGCGAAGTAACAGCCGACCGTCGATACCGTCACCGCAGCACTCGATCCCAGGCCCAACTTTTGGCCCTCGTGGCTGAAGGCAGAGGTGTCAACCTCGACTTGCACGTGATCGCTCTTGGACAGCGATCGCCCAAGACGCAGCAGAGCCGACGCGGCTTCGCGCAGGGCCGCCTGCACAAACGGCGATGTCGCCGCCGCCCCCGGACGCAGCGAAGCTAGCGCGTAGCTGTCGACCGCCGCGACCACGGCATCGCTGCCATCAAGGACCGCGTACTCGCCGATGAGCATGGCCTTGCCCGGCACACGCACCATCAGCTGATCGACTACTGAGCCGCTGTGAAGCTCGCAGCTCATGAGCTAGACGACTCGATGAGGCGAGCGCCGGGTCCCGGGGCCGCCACCAGCGTCCGCAGCACGCCAGGCACCGCTGCAAGCGCTGCCGCCACCGCATCGGCATCGCGGGCCGTCGTTAGCGCCTTGGGATGCGGGCCGGCATCGCAGGTGAAGAACGCCGCCACCCCGCGTGAGCGCAGTGCTCGCAGCGCATGCAGCCCCTCGATTGTCGCACCGCGCAGATAGACCACGGCGGGATCGGCGGCCAGCGCTGATGCATGCATGCGCAGCGCGCTGCGCTCGACGACGGCGCCGAGAGCCGCGAGATCGCGAGCATGAACTGCGGCCATAGCCAGTCGCAGATCGTTCGGTGCGGCGGCAACAAACGGCGCGAAGTAAGGCGAACTCGCAGCGGTATGTCGCATCCCATCCGTCGAGCCGGTGGCCTTGGCGCCTTCCGAAGCCACGCCGATCACCATGCGCAGCTCAGGCCAATCGGCCTGGGTCAGGACCTGCGCCGCGCGCGCTGAGTCCTTTTGTCCCGGCGTCCCCGTGCCCAGCACAACCAGGCCGCCGTAGAGCGATCGCGCGGCCGATCCCGATCCCTGGCGGGCCAAGATTGCAAGCGCGGCCCGTGCATTGCTATCGACGACAAAGCCCGGTCGCAGCGCTCCCGCTGCCGCGACGGACAGAGCGGCAAAGGCGGAAGCCGAAGACGCCAACCCAGCGGCGGTCGGAAAGTTATTGTCGGTGCGCACCAGCGCGCGCGGTCGCTCGGATAGCCCCAGATAGGCGGCCACGCGATCGAGATGACGGCTGACTTTGGCCAGGGGCTCGCCCGCGACGTCCGCGTCGTTAAGCAGTAGCCGATCGGCAGGCAGCGACGGGTCCAAGCCGACCTCAGTGCGGGTGCGCAGGCCCTCCAGCGTCAGCGACAGGCTGGGCACGGCGGGCAGGTTGAACTCTTCGTCGTTTTTGCCCCAGTACTTCACCAGGGCGATGTTGGTGTTGGCTTCCGCCACCGCCTTTGCCGTCACGCTCCAACCTCCACTTGAAAGGATGCAAATCCGGCCTGTTCCCAGGCGCCTCTCACCTGGGCTTCGCGTCCGGGGGCCAACGCCACGACACAGCCTCCGCCACCCCCGCCGGTCAGCTTGCAGCCGAGCGCACCGGCCGCACGCGCGAGCCCGCACATCGCCTCGATCTCGGCACAGGACACATCCAAGCCGGCGAGCAGGGCTTGGTTTTCATTCATCGCCCCGCCGAGCGCCGACAGGTCGCCCCTCTCCAGCGCCGCGACGGCGTGTTCGACGAGTGCCGCAATGCGATCGAACTGCCCGCGCACCGCAACCTCATCCTGCCGATAGAGCTCCGCAACGCGAGCTACCCGTCCTTTGGTGTCGCGCGCCCGACCGGTGTGGCCGATGCACAGCCCCAGCCCGCCGCGCCCAAGGCCCAGCGGCAGCGAGCGCAGACCGACCCCGCGCTGGAACAGGCCAAAGCCGCCCTGCTGCGCCACGGTGTGATCCAGCCCGGAGGGCTGACCGTGAAAGACGCGCTCGGCAGCGAAGGCCGCGGCATCGATCTCAGAGGCGTCGAGGGCTCGGCCGAAGCGCTGCTGGCCAAGCTGACTCAGCGCGCGGGCCAGCGCTACGGCAAAGGCGGCAGAGCTCCCCAGTCCGGCACCGGTCGGCAGCGAGAAGTGAGCGACAAAGTCGTGGCCTGCGACGTCGCGAAACGGCGGCGGCAGCGCCTGCAACACCGCGGCGTAGGCCTGGGCCAGCGAGCTTGCCTGCGAGGCATCCACGAGCAGCGCGACCGCGGGCTCGGTACACACCTCCCAAGCCGGCACACGCAGGCGTCCCTCGCCGGGAAGGACCTGCACCTCGGCTCCCCGTGACAGCGCGCCGCACAAGGCAGGCACACCATAGACCACGGCATGCTCACCCAGGAGGATGACCTTGCCGCACGCCGTGGCACTGATCACCGGCACGGCACTCATGGCCGCGATCCGGAGCCACGCTCCGCTTCAATCCAGGCGCGCAGGCGCGAGCCGAGGACCCGCGGCGCTGACGCCAGCTCGCTCGGTCTCTGGCAGCCGGCCAGAAACGTGATGGCGCGCACCGTGGCGATGACCTGCTGCAGGTAGCGCACGGTGCCGGCATAGCCGCCGGCCTTATAGGCGCGCAGCACGGGAGCCGCCAGACCCCCAGCGGTCGCCCCCAGCGCCAGTGCATGCGCGACATCGGTGCCGCTGCGCAGTCCGCCAGTGGCCACGATCTGCAGCCCCAGATCAGCCAGCGCCGCCACCGAGGCTCCCGTCGGGATGCCCCAGTCCCAGAGCTCCTCGCCCAGCGCCTTCTCGTCGGCTTGCGCGCGTCGCGTCTCGACCCCGACCCAGGAGGTCCCGCCGGCCCCACTGACGTCGACCGCCGTGATACCCAGACGACGCACCGCCTGACCAACTCGCCGCGACAGCCCACAGCCGGTCTCTTTGACCACCACCGGAACTCCCAGCTCAGCGTGCAGGCGGGCAATCGTGTCGAGCCCACCGCGGAAGTCGCGATCACCGCCAGGCTGGATCAACTCCATCGCTGGGTTTAGGTGCACGCACAGCGCATCAGCGCCCACGCCATCGACCAGCGATCGCACCTGCGCCGTCGTCAAGTCGCGCGCCTGGACCAAGCCAATATTGCCCAGCAAGAGCACGCCAGGAGCGACATCGCGCACGACAAAGGTGCGCGTCGTTTCGGGCCGCACCAACATCGCACGCTGCGAGCCCAGGCCGAACCCCAGTCCTAGCTCTTCGGCGATGCGGGCGAGGTCACGATTGATCTCTTGCGCCTCATCCGTGCCGCCGGTCATCGCACTGATGACGATCGGCGCCGCCAGTACCTTGCCCAAAAGCGGCGTGCGCAGATCGACGTCGTCGAGGTGACGGTCCGGCAGCGCGTCGTGGATCAGCTGCAGATCGTCAAGCAGCGTGCCCTTGCTGCGAAACTCGACCTCGCCGGATGCGCAGAGGTTGATGTGATCGGTCTTGCGCTGACTGATGAGCGCGCGCTGTTCCGAAACCGGGGTGGATGACGTGGAGGGATGTTCTGGGTTTGCCATGAGTGCAGCGTCCGTGCGGGCAAACTGTGTGCCACATCTTGCCGGCTGATGAAATGCCCGGCCGAAAAAGAAGGACGGCACGCGGCTTGCCTAGATCCGCGGCAGACGCACGATTTGTGGCCCGCGGAGTGCGAAGCCGCAAGGTGCGATAGCCGGGAGCCGTACCGTGATTCACAGCCGTGCCCAGTTCACTCGTTCCGTCGCTGGCAAAGACTCGCCGGCGGCGGCCGTGCCGGTCCTGTTCGCCCTGTCAAAGCTCAGCCCTGCCCGTCCCCGTGGGGTACCGCAGGCCCCGCTCGCCAGCGAGCGCATGAGCCCCACTGCGACGACGGTGGGCGCTGTCGAGCGCATGCCCCTGCCGGTCCTTGATGCCGAGCGCCGGCATTACCCCCTGCGCGAGGCCCAGGCCTACTGCGAGCGCCTGCTGCGGGCCCGCTCCGACAGCTTCGAGCTGCCGCTGGCTCAGCGACGCCTGCCGCGCGAGATACAGCCGCACCTGCTTGCCATCTACGCCTTCGAGCGCGCCGCCGATGACTTCGCCGATGAACCGACCTACGCCGGGCAGCGTCATTTCGCACTTGAGCGGTGGGAGCACGAGCTATTTCGCACGTTCCATGGCGAGGCCAGTCATCCGATCTTTGTTGCACTACGCGAGACCATCGAGCGCTTCGACCTGCCGATCGCGCCCTTTACGGATCTGCTGACCGCCTTCCGCATGGAGCTGTCGCCGACTCGCCCCGCGACCTTCGATGCGCTGCGAGTCTATTGTCGACACCGTGCCGAACCGCTGGGCCAGCTGGTGCTGCGCCTGTTCGGCCACAGCGATGCGCTGCGCCTGCGGTACGCGCAAGACCTGGCGGTGGCGCTGCAGCTAACGCGCTTTCTGCAGGATCTCAGCCTCGATCTGGACCGCGGTAGGCTGTATCTGCCAGCGGAAGATCTGGCGCACTTTGAAGTCACCTCGTCCCCGCAGCACGATGCCCTGCAGGCGCTGCGTCAGGCCGGGTCGGGATCGGCGCCTGAGCTAAGCCAAGCGTTCTGCGATCTGGTCCGTTTTCAGACGGCGCGGGCCCGCTCGTACTATGAGCGCGGACGCCCTCTTCTAGGACGCATCGACAACGATCTTGGCATCGAGCTGTCCCTGACTTTCCACAGTGGGCTTTCACTGCTCGACAAGATCGATGCGCTGGGCGAAGACCTGCTGCGAACCCGGCCCAGCCTCAGCAAGACCGAATCGGCCCGCGTCGCGGCGCGCGCTCTCTCGCATCGTGTGCCGCGGCTCTTGCGCGGGGCCCCGAGCCGCTCCGTCTAGTCGCACGGCGGCCGCCCTTGGCCTGGTAGCCCCAACCTTAAACACCTAGCTTTCGCCACGAGTACTGCCATGAACGATACAATGGGCAACGTGCCCGCCTCCTCTGAGATCGCGCAGCGCAGTGGGACCAGCTTTCGCTACGCCTTCTTCTTCTTGTCGGCGGAGCGCCGCGCCGCGCTCGATGCGGTCTATGCCTACTGCCGGCTCATCGATGACATCGTCGATGGCGATGATCCGGTCGGCGTCAAAGCCGAAAACCTGCGGGCCTGGCGCGACGTGTTGCCGCAGGTCTTTGACCAGGGAAGCGGTCCCGCCCCGGCGTTCGATCTGCACCCCGTGGCTCGCGAGCTGCAGCGGGCGCAGCGTCAGTTTGGACTGCGCTACGACGATGCACTGGCCGTGCTGATCGGCTGCGAGCGCGATCTGCACAAGCGCCGCTACGCCGCCTGGGACGAGGTCTACGACTACTGCTATCACGTCGCCTCGTCGGTCGGCCTGCTGTGCATCGAGCTGTTTGGCTGCACCGATCCGCGCTCGCGCGACTACGCCATACACCTGGGCCGCGCGCTGCAGCTGACCAACATCCTGCGCGACATTGCCGAAGACGCGGGACGCGACCGTCTTTACCTGCCGCTGGAAGCGCTGTCGCAGTTTGGGCTGGAGGAAGCCGATGTGCTGTCGCCGCGACCGCTGCCGCAGGAAAAGCAGCCGGCCGCGCAGAAGCTCTTGGCCAGTGTCGCCCGTCGAGCCCGCGAAGAATATCGCCTGGCCCGCGAAGCCAAGAGCCCGCGCGATCGTCGAGCCCTGGTCCCCGCCGAGATCATGGCTCAGGTCTACAGCGCCGTGCTCGCCGATTGTGAGCGCCGCGGCCTGGAGCTCTTGCACCCCAAGAGCCGCGTCAAGCTATCGACGGCTCGCAAGGCAACGGCCGCCCTCTCGGCAGTCCTCCGCAGCCTGTTCTAAGCGCCGCCCCGGGGACGCCATAGGCGCCCGCCACCCACAGCCAGCAGCGACGCAGTCTGCCGATCTGCGGCCTGCAACTTGGCTGAAAGCCCGCCGATAATCGACCTGATGTCGGATCTACAGCTGCAGAAACCCGAGAGTGCGACTGAATCTTCGACCACGCCGTCCGCCGTGTCGACAGTGGCCGCAACCCCGACGCAGGTCTCTCCGCCCCCGACGGGCGGCGCCCCGCTGTCGGTGGGTCAGGCGGGTGATCTGTTTGGCCATGTCGCGCCACCGCCCAGCACTAGTGTGGGGATCACGCCGCGGCTCGTGAAGACGCAGGCCATCCACGCCAACAGCGATCACCTCTTCGACGCCATCGCCGATGGCACCAGCATCAATCCGCAGCACAGCGCGACGCGCCGCGGCACCGTTCGTTCGACGGCCGAAAACATGCTCAACGCCGCGTCCGACGTGGGCCTAACGCGCGAAAATCAGTTCGCCTACATGCTGGCCACCGCCGAGCGCGAGTCGCACCTGGGCAACCTGATGACCGAAAAAGCCGGGGCCGGTGGCCCTGAAGCCTATTTCGATCGCAAGTACGGTCCCGATACCCGCAAAGGCGCCGAGCTCGGCAACACCGAAGAGGGCGACGGCGCGCGCTTCCGCGGTCGCGGCCTGGTGCAGATCACCGGACGCACCAACTACGCCGACTGGACGAAACGCCTGAACAGCGCGGGCGTGCTGCACAACGGCGAAGCCCCCGACCTGGTCAATCAGCCCGAGCAGGCGGCCGACCCGCAGCTTGCGGCTCGCATTGCCGCCGGGGGCATGAAGACCGGCTCGTTCACCGGGCGCAAGCTGGGTGACTACGTGAACGATCAGCAGAGCGACTTCCGCAACGCTCGTCGCGTCATCAACGGCACCGATCACGCCGACGAGATCGCCGATCGCGCCCGATCCTTCCAGCAGCTGATTCACCAGAACAGCGACGAGTTCCACGGGGCGATGATGCGCCAGCAGCTCTCGCACCTGCCGAGCGCGCACGAAAACGTCAACCTAAGTGCCCCTGGCCCGATTGACGTCTCGATGTTTTCGCCGACGCCGCTTGGCGGCACGCCGAGTCACTTCGGCCCGCTCTCAGAGCTGGCGAAGCGCCCAATTGGCCGCTTTTCGCCCAGCCCAACGCCGCCGCAGCAGCTACCTAGCAACGTGCCACTGCCGCCGCGTCGCCCGCCCGGGCTGTAAGCGACGGACGCAGCGCCTGGCCTACTGCGACAGCAGCGTGGACAGGTAGTCGGCCACGGCCGCCGTCTCATTGACCGTGCGCTGGTTAATGCCCAGCTCTGCCCCCAGGTAGCTCGTGGCGTGCAGGTTCTCCAGGCTGGGCTCCAAAGGTGGCGTGTAGCGAAGATCGCGGCTGCTGACGAAGCGATCGGGGTGGCCGACGGTGCTGTAGCCGTACTGGCTCTCGCCCAGGCTACGGGCCGCCATCGCCGAATGGCAGCTGACGCAGTCGATGGTGTCGGGCGTGTGCTTGCCGGGATTTTCGATGCGCAAGGCTGCCGCAAACGCCGCGCGGCGCAGCGTGTCATCCGCCAGGTTCGCCGCCGAGCTGCTGAGCAAGAGGCGCAGATCGTCGCTGGAGCTGCTAGGCGTAGGCACGCTACCGGCGAGCTCACCAGCGTTCGGGAAGCCAGCCAGCAGCGCCTGCTCGCTGGTGGTGGTGGTCGGGATCAGCAGCCGCGAATAGCTCCCCGCCTTCTTTTCAAAGCCACCGAACAGCCAGGCCGGCTGCAGCGTGTCCTCACGAGCGAAAAAGGTCATGCGGACGACGCGATCCTCGCCCAGATAAGTCCGCAAGAGCAGCTTGAGGCCCTGACCAAAGCCACCCCACACGCCCTGCCGCGCGAGGATGGGATGCACGCCGAGCGGCCCCGGGCTGTAGCTGCCCTCGCGATCGCTCAGACGCACGATGTCGCGTGACAGCGTCAGTAGCTCATCCCGCGGCAGCTCGTAGAGGACGTGGATGGCGCCATCGTCGCCGCCCGAGGCGGTGCCGACCGCATGAACGCCCTGAAAGACCAGCCGCACCTGATTGTGGCAGGCGCTGTCCGCGACCTCGCCGCGCGATCCGAAGCAGGGGTCCAGGCGCACCCCGACGAGGCGTAGCTCGTTCCAGGCGGTGGTGCCGGTGCTGCGCACGCGGCTAAGCGACCGTGGGTCGAGCGGCACCGTGATCTGGTTGAACGCGGCCTGCGGCACCAAGCGGCCATAGCGAATCGACAGCGTGTTGCCCCAGACCAGGAGGTTGACGTCACTGGCGGGCGGCAGCGGATACACGATGGTGACGTCGCTGTTGTAAAGCTGCGTGCGCGACGGCGGCGGCTCGACCACCGGCGCAAGATCGGGACTCGGCTCCCCGAGATCAGCCGGCCCATCGCCCTCGGAACTGGCGGGACAGCCCGCCCACAGCGCACCAAGGGCTAGAAGCACCCAAGGTTGCACGCGCCGACGAACGGCCTGCCCCAAAGTTCCTGCGCCCTGCCCCGATCCGGGGCCCGCGGTCCTTGCACTGGCATCGTGGCTCCCCATCGTCCCCTCCATTCGCCTGCTTACGGTGGCGATGGCAATATTATGCATTCTAAATTCTGATTTTTTTCACCTCGGCAATCGCGAGCCGAAAGCGCAGTCATCCCGCCCCCTTGCGCCCCTCGCCGAGCTTGTAGACCGGGTGGCGGATCCGAGTATTCTTGCGCCGTGCCGAAATCCCCCTCTCCCGCCTCGCTGACTACGCGCCCCTCGCTGGGGGTGGCTGCCCTGGGGGGACTTTGGGCCGGGCTGATCGGTGGCTTGGCAGCGGCAGCGTTCGATGTGCTGCGGGCGCAAGACCTGGCCCGTTTCCTCGGCAAAACGGAAGCCGCGACGATGCTGTGGCTGTTTCTGGGCTGCCTGTACGGCGCGCTGAGCATGCCGCTCGGTCTCGGGCTCGGCGTGCTCCTGCAGCTACTTGCGGGACGCGGGCCGGAGGCCGATGGGGGCACCTCGCGAGTGCTGCCAGCCTGGCCGTGGCGGGTCCTTTCGGCTCTGGCCTCGCTGCTCCTTTCAGGTGTGCTGCTGCGACCAACTACGCTGGTCGCGCTGCAGCGCTTCCATCACCGGGGCCTCCTCGGTTTGCTGCTCGTTGCGTATGGCGCCCTGGCCTGCGCCGGTCCGCTCGTCGCCTCGGCCCTGCTTCTGCGCGGGCTGGCTACGCCGGTTGCCCCCGACGCACCGTCGCGCCCTGCCCTCCCACGCCTGGCCTGGGGGGCCGCTGGCGGGCTGGCCCTGGCGCTCTTCCTACCGCTGGCTAGCCAGGCGGTGGCCCGCGTGCAGCAGGCTCCCCGGCTGAGCCTCGATCAGCGAGCGACGGCAGTTGCGGTGACCCTGCCGCTTGTCGCGGGCCTGGCGAGCCTTGTGGCCGGGCTCCTTTCGGCCGGCGCTGCGTGGCTGCAGTCTAGACCGCAGCGCGCATCTGCTCCGACGCAGCGACCTGGCTTCAGCGCTCTGTTTATGCTCGCGCTGTTGCTCCTTGCGGGCAGCTTGTTCGGCCTGCTCTGGCCTCAGCGCGAGGCGCTGCGCATCGTCGATCTGCGGCCGATTTTCACGCTGCTCTTGGCCCTGCTCATTTCGCTCACCGCGCTTTTGCTGGGGGCGCTCGCTATCCGAGGGGGCTGGCTCGTGCGCTGGCTGCACCCTGGACGCGCCCGCCTAGCGTTCACCCTCGCGCTGTCGCCCGTCCTGTGGCTGGCGGCGGTTCAGCTTGGACAGCGCGAAGCCCTGCGCAAAGCCGCGCTGAGCCTGGCCCCGGTTGCCGAGCGCATCCTCCTTCTGCAGGCCCTGCTCCTCGATCTCGATGGCGATGGCGTGGCCGGGCGGCTCAGCATCGGCGGCAGCGACTGCGATGACTGGGACAGCAGCCGTCATCCCGGCGCCTTCGACTGGCCCGATAACGGCATCGATGAGAACTGCAACCAGCACGACGCCACGACCCATCCGCTCAATACGAGTGGCGACTTCCGCCTGCCCGAGGCCCTGCCCAGCCAGCCCAACATCGTCCTTCTCACCATCGATGCCCTGCGCGCCGATCACGTCAGCGTCTATGGCTACGGGCGCCCGACGACGCCGGCTCTGGCCGAGCTCGCAGCCGATGGCGATAGCGTGGTCTTCGACAGCGCCTGGGCCCACGCGCCGTCGACGCGCTACTCAGTGCCGGCGATCTTAAGTGGGCGCTATCCATCGACCATCGCCTGGGGTTCGCCACAGGTGCACTGGCCGCCGCAGGTGCTGCCGCAGACGCGCCTCGTCTCAGAGATGCTCAGCGAGCGCGGTTATCACACGACGGCGCTGCTTTCCTATCACTACTTCGAGCCGGCCTGGGGGCTGTCGCGCGGCTTTGCCGACTACGACACCCACCTCATGGTCCTGCACTCGATGGGCGGCGACCCGGCCGCCACCAGCGGAAGCTCAGCGCGCGAGCTGACCGACCTGGCGCTGGCCAAGCTGCCAGCGATGCAGGCGGGCGGGCGACCTTTCTTCCTGTGGGTGCATTACTACGATCCGCACTTCCGCTACGAGCCGCATCCCCTTTCCCCCGGTGAGACACCGTTCGGGGACGCCGAGCCCGACCAGTACGACGAAGAGATCCGCTACACCGACCGCCACATCGGCCGCCTGCTCGATGCCCTGCGCCAAAGTCCATCCTGGGGCAAGACGACGGTGATGGTCACCGCCGATCATGGCGAGGGCTTCGGCGAGCACGGAATCCCAGCCGATCGCCGCCACGGCTATCACCTGTACGGAAACCAGACGCGCGTGCCGCTGATTGTCCGCCAGGCCGGCCTGCGGGCGGCGTTTCCGACGGCCCCGCGCCACGTGGGAAGCCCAGTCGGGCATGTCGATGTCGTCCCGACGATCCTGCACAGCGTGCTGCGTAGCCCGCCCAACGCCAGCGAAAAGCAGCTCCTGGGTCAGTCGCTGCTGCCGCTCTTGGCGTCCCCGACGCCGGCTCAATCCGCTGATGGCGAGCGCGTCGTCTTTCAAGAGGTCATGTACGAAGGACCGACAGTCCGCAAGGCGCTCGTCACCCCGCGCTGGCACCTCATCCAGAACCTGATTCCCGACGGCACGGTCGAGCTTTACGACCTGCAGAACGACGCGCAAGAGACGCAGGATCGCGCAGCCGAGTCCGGCCTCAAGAGCACGCGCCGCGAACTTCTGGCTCGCCTGTCGGCCTGGCTCGATGACAGCGCGGTACCGGCCGACTTCACGGCACGCGTCGAAAAGTTCGTCACCGACCAGGCCCCATCGCTGGCCCAGCCGCTGTCGGCGCGCATCGGTGACTGCCTGGAAGTCGTCGGCAGTCAGCTCTCCGCGAGCTCGCTACGGCGCGGTGCATCCGTCCAGAGCACGCTGGTTTTCCGGGTGCGCTGTCGCATCCCCGCTGGCTACCGCCTATTCCTGCACCTGCGCAGTCCGGGGGGCCCCTTCGTCAACGCCGATCACGACTTTCTCGACGGCATTGTGCCCGCCCAGCACCTGCCGGTGGGGCGCTTCGTGCGCGATGAAGCGACAATCGCCATCCCGATGTGGTTCCCGCCCGGCCCAGCGCAGCTTCAGGTCGGCCTGTTTCAGCGCAATGAGCGCCTGCCGGTGCATGGCCCCGCGCAGCAGACCTTGGTCCGCGACCGCGCCGTCGTGGCCGCGACGCTGCAGGTCGAAGGCTAGTGATGACAGCGCTCCACACGACTGCCTCCCCCACCCGAACCGATTCTGATTTGAGCACCTGAGATCATGAACAAGAGGACCCATACCGGCGGCCCCGGACGCGCCGCCCCGCACGCTCGCCGCAAGCACGACCGGGATCTGTTTCTGGGGGTGCCGTGGCTATTCGCAGCCGCTGCGTGTCTCCTGGCCTTGTGGGCGATCGCGACCTACGCCTGGGTCGTCGCCGGCCGCCTGCGCTACCCCTACGACCTTGAGTGGATGGAGTCGGGCATGCTGTGCCATGCCCTGCGCCTGTTTAGCGGCCAGCCGATCTACGCCCCGCCGTCGGTCGACTTCGTCCCCCACCTGTACACCCCGCTTTATCCCTTGATCGTCGCTGCGCTGTCGAAGATCGCCGGCGATGTCAGCTATCCGCTGGCCCGCATGGTGTCGCTTTTGTCGCTTAGTGGCGCGCTGGGCATCGCCTTTATGTGGGCCCGGCGCGAGGGCGGATCGTGGCTGGCGGGCCTGGTTGCGCTGTCGCTGCCGCTTGCGAGCTTTGCCGATGCGGGAGGCTTCTACGACCTCGCCCGCAGCGACTCGCTGCAGCTTTTCCTGACGGTAGCCGGCGCCAAGCTGGCCTTCGATAGTCGCGGTCGACACGCCGACATGGGGCTTGCGGCGGTGCTGCTGGTTGCGGCGTTCTTCGCCAAGCAGACGGCGGCGCCGCTCATCGTGTTTATTGGCCTCGGCCTCCTGCCGACTCGTCGCCCAGCCGTGCTGACGCTGGCTGTCGTCGGAACCCTGCTGTTTGGGCTGTGCCTGCTGGTCAGCAATCGCGCCTCCGACGGCTGGTTCTGGACCTACATCTTCCGTCTGCACCAGAGCCACCCCTTCCACAGCCACCGCGCCTATGTCGAGACGCCGCGCACCCTGCTGACACTGCTTGGGGTCGCCGCCCTGCTCGTGCCGTGGGCCCTCTTGTCGATCGGTACCCGCGCCGATGCGTCGAGCCGCAGCGAGGAGCTGGAAGTTCCGCCGCCCGAGCCCCTGGGACCGCAGCCCACGCCGCAGGGTCTGTGGTTTCTGGCCTGGCTAGGGCTTGGGGGCCTGCTCACCTCGATGATCAGCTTTGGCACCCAGTGGGCACACACCAACGCCTACATCCCGGGCCTGTTTTTCCCGTCGCTGGCCATCGGAGTTGCGGCCGGCCGTCTGCTACATCGCAGCGATGAGCCGCGCGCCCAGACGCAAGGCAGCCGACGCGGCCGCGCGCTGCGCCAGGCCCTGGTGTGGGGGTTGCTTGCCGCCAGCCTCTATCCCCGTATGCGCAGCCTCAATCCGCGCGCCCATATCCCGACCGAGGCCGATCGCGCCGCCGGCGATGCCGTCATCGAAAAGCTGCGCAGCGCGCCGGGTGAGGTGCTGATTCCCTTCCATCCGTTCTATGCCCACCTCGCCGGGAAGCGGACCTTCCTGCATCGCATGGGGATCTGGGATGTTCGTGACACCGTCGCGGCCCCGGTGCGTGGGCTGCAGGCGGCGATCGTGCAGCGTCGCTTTTCGCGCATCGTGATGGACGACAAGGTCGAAGCCACCTGGCACGACTGGCCCGAGCTGCTGTCGAACTACCGCATCGTCGAGCGCATCGCCGGGCCCCGTCCCGTCGAAGGCGCCCGCACCGTGCCGGCGCTCGTGCTGGAGCCGCTGCCGCGACAAGACTGGCTAGGCCCCGCCGACGCGCCCGCCGACCGTGGCCCCGAGCCAGACAGCGAGCCGGCCGCCCCCTAGCCCGCGCTCATCGCAGGACAGTCTGTCCTCTCGCGCCGGCGGATTCGCTTCGCTCCCTGCGACGCCCGACCGCTGCCCGGACCGACAGCGCATCCCCCACGCCAATCGCGATTGGCAAGCGCAGCAGGAACAGGCTGCCCCGATCTGCTGTTTCTCTTTTATCCTTGGGAATTTAGGTAAGCACATGAACAAACATCGTCCCCTCCGTCCCTCCTATTCGCTCGCCTCATGGGTCCCTCTGGGATCGCTCTGTCTTTTGTACGGTACCGTCGCCTGGGCCACGCCGGCTGCGGCCCCGCACCCCATGGGCATCGCCGATCTCGCCCAGCTTCAGAAAGTGTCAGACGCCCAGCTCAGCCCGTCCGGCAAGACGCTGTACTTCACGGTCAGCCGGGCCCGCATGGATCTGAACCGATGGCAGAGCGCGCTTTACGCCCAGCCCGTTGCCGAAGGCCCAGGTGGCCTGCTGCAGCCGCAGGGCCCGGCCCGCCGTCTGACCTTCCCCGAGCGCGGTGAGAAGCGCGAAGGCCAGGACTCCTCGCCTCGCCTGTCCCCCGACGGGCAGCGGCTCGCCTTTCTAAGCTCGCGCGACGGCAAAGAGACCCAGCTTTACGTCATGCCGGCCAGCGGAGGCGAGGCCCGTCGCCTGTCCAGCCTGCCCTTTGGCGTCGGTTCGCTGTTGTGGACGCCCGACGGCCGCGGCTTGGTGGTCAGCAGCCGGGTCTACGCCGCCTGTCCGCCCTATCCCGCCGCCGCCGCCGAGACCTGCAACAAGACGGCTGGCGAGGCCGCGGAAAAAAATCACATGCAGGTCCGCGTCATGGACGGCCTGTTCTATCGCCACTGGGACAGCTGGAGCGATGGTCGCCGCAGCCACCTGTTCTACCTGTCCCTGCCCAGCAGCGACGAGGCCCAGGCCACACCGATCGATCTGACGCCCGCCGACTACGACGCCCCGGCCGTCGCCCGCGGAGGCGGTCAGCCCTACGCCGTCTCGCCCGACGGACGCGAGCTGGTCTACGTCCAGAACCGCGACAAGGATCTGGCGCTCGGCACCAACAACGATCTGTTCCTGCAGGCCCTCGACGCCGACGGCAAGCCAAGCGGTGCGCCGCGCAACCTGACGGCGCAGAACCCCGCCACCGATGTCTCGCCGCGCTATTCCCCCGATGGGCGCTACCTGGCCTATCTTGCGCAGCGGCGGCCGACGTTTGAAGCCGACCGCTTCGAGATCGTTCTTTTCGATCGCAAGACCGGCCAGCATCGCTCGCTCTCGGCCCGCTTTGACTCGTCGGTCGGCGAGCTGGCCTGGACGCCGGACAGCCAGCGCCTGATCTTCACCAGCTCCCTCGGGGGGCGCGGCGTGATCCTGGCCTGCGATCTGGGCGGTCAAGCCCCGCCCTGGCAGATCAGCGTCGGCGACTCGCACGAAGTGCAGGTCATGCGTAGCAGCACCGGCCTGCACCTGTGGTTCTTGCGCTCGTCGCTTTTGGCCCCCGCCGAGATCTTTGCCCAGCCGCTCGATGCCGCCGCCCGCCCGCTTGCCGAGGCTCAGCCGCTGTCGTCGGTCAACAGCGCCGCGCTGCAGAGCCTCAAGCTTGGCCGCAAGGACGAGTTTTTTTCGACGAGCCGCGATGGCCTGCGCCTGCAAGCCCATGTCGTGCTGCCGCCCGACTTCAACCCCGATCGCAAGTATCCCGCCGCCGTACTGATCCACGGCGGACCCCAGGGGGCCTGGGAAGACTTCTGGCAGTGGCGCTGGAATGCCCAGCTCTTCGCGGGAGCCGGCTACATCGTGCTGATGCCCAATCCCCGCGGATCGGAAGGCTTCGGCCAGCGCTTTGTCGATCAGGTCTCGGGCGACTGGGGCGGACTGGCCTATGACGACATCATGCGGCTCGTCGATCTGCTGGTCTCGAAGCCGTATGTCGATAGCAAGCGCGTCGCGGCTCTGGGCGCATCCTACGGCGGCTACATGGTGAACTGGATCGGCACCCAGACCGACCGCTTCGCCGCCCTGGTCAGCCACGCCGGCGTCTTCGATCTGCGCTCGATGTACGGCGAGACGGAAGAGATGTGGTTCCCGCGCTGGGAATTCCAAGGCGACCCCTGGACCACCGACCAGTACGACCGCTTCAGCCCCTCGCGCCGCGCCGAGCATTACAAAACGCCGATGCTGGTCATCAGCAACGAGCGCGACTATCGCGTCCCGGTCAGCCAAGGCATGCAGCTCTTCACGGCGCTTCAAGTGCGCAAGGTGCCCTCGCGCATGGTCATCTTCCCCGACGAAAACCACTGGGTGCTCAAGCCCAAGAACTCGCAGTTCTGGTACGGCGTGGTGCTGGACTGGCTGCATCGCTACATCGGCGGCGCGGCCGTCGATCCCAAGCTGCTGGATCTCGCAGCCACCCACGTCAAGTAATTCCGCGTACTCGATTCGGCTGCCTACGACCTCCTCCTTAACCTCCCCGCAGCTCCCCCGCACTTCCCCGCTTGCTCGTCGCTGAGCCCCCGCGTCCGGCACCGCCCAACCGCCGACTCGCTCAGGCGATAATCGCCCTTCGTGCGTGCACTGCACGCCGATGGAGGGACCTCATGCTGCACTCTTCGACTCGCTTAGTCTGCTCGCCTCGGCCCGCTGCGCCCCGTTCTCGCCAGCCGCGCGACCTGGCTCGCCGTGGCGCGCTTTCCCTTGGCCTGGGTCTTTGGGCCCTCGCTGGCTCCGCCGATGCCGCCACCCTGCAGGTCGGCCCCGGCAAGACCTATGGCAAGCCCTGCCAGGCCATCGCCGCCGCCGCCGCGGGCGACGTCATCGAGATCGACGCGGCCGGCAACTACACCGGCGACACCTGCGCCTTTAGCACCGACAACCTGACGCTGCGCGGTGTCAACGGCCGCCCCAAGATCGACATCACCGGCACCCCGCCAGCCCAGAAAAAAGGCATCTACGCCATCACCGCGCCCAACGCCACCATCGAAAACTTAGAGCTCTCGGGTGCCGCGATCTCGATGGCCGATGGCAACAACGGCGCCGGCATCCGGCACCAGGGCACGAACCTGACCGTGCGCGGCTGCTACTTCCACGACAACCAGAACGGCATCCTCGGCGCCCCGCCCACCGGCGGCACCGGCCAGGTGCTGATCGAGTACTCCGAGTTCGAGAACAACGGCGCTGGCGATGGCTTTTCGCACAACATGTACATCGGCAACTACGCCGTGTTCACGCTGCAGCACTCGTACTCGCACCGCGGCAAGGTCGGGCATCTGGTGAAGACCCGGGCCATCGAAAATCGCATCTGGTACAACCGCATCACCGACGAAAACGGCACTGCCAGCTATGAGATCGACATCCCCGACGCCGGCCTGTCGTATGTCATCGGCAACTTGCTTGAGCAGAGCAGCGGCACCCAAAACCCCGCCATCCTGTCTTACGCCGCAGAGAGCACCGGCGGCGGCCGCGACACCCACCTCTACGTCGTCAACAACACCTTCCTCAACAACAAGAAGTCCGGCAGCTTTGTGAACAATGCCAGCAGCACGCCGTCGCTGCTGCGCAACAACATCTTCATGTACCCCGGCACGATCACCGCGCAGAGCGGCGCTCAGCTTGCGGGCAACTTCGTCAACGCGACGCAGGGTGATCCGATGTTCGTAAATGTCGCCGCCTACGATGTCCGCCTGCAGGCCGGCTCACCGTGCATCGATACCGCCGTCGATCCCGGCAGCGCCGGCTCGCAGTCCTTGGCTCCCATCTGGCAGTACCTGCATCCCGTCAGCCGTCAGAGCCGAGCCGTCATCGGCGCCGCCACCGATGTCGGTGCCTACGAGTTCGGAAACCAAGGCACCGCCGACGGCGGAACCGGCGGCAGCGATGGTGGAAGCAGCAGCGATCCCGACGGCGGAACGGGCGGCACAGGCGGCACCACGCCCACCGGCTGCTCGTGCCAGCTCGGCGTGTCGCAGAAGCCAAGCCCCCTCGCGCTCCTCGTGCCGGTCATCGGTCTGGGCCTGGCGCTGCGTCGGCGGCGCTCCCCACAACGCGCCTAGTTCCATCCCCCGCCGCCTGCGGATCGCGTAAGAATCCGCGCATGACCGACCCCGGGAATTTGGGAATCGCGACGCGCGATCTGGCGACGCTTACGGCGCAGGCACACGCCATCCGCGTCGATGTCTTGCGGATGATTGCGCCGATTGGGCAGGGCTATGTGCAGCAGGGGCTGGGCGCGGCCGAGATCTTCGCGGCGCTCTACTTTGCCGAGCTACGCCTCGATCCCAGCGACCCGCGGGCAGCCGACCGCGATCGCTGCGTGCTGTCGACGGCGCACAACTCAGCGGCGTTTCACGCGACGCTCGTCGCCCGTGGCCTGCTTCCCCGCGAGCGCTTGTCGCAGTACTGCCAGGACGGCTCTCCCGTCGAGATCAACGTCTCGGAACGCCTGGGCCCGCTCGTCGAAGCGACCTGTGGATCGCTGGGCCAGGGGCTGTCGGTGGCGCTGGGCATGGCGCTGTCCGGACGACGGCGCGGTCGCTCGTATCGCGTCTACGTCATCCTCGGCGACGGCGAGCTGCAGGAAGGTCAGGTGTGGGAAGCGGCGCTGGCGGCGGGCAGCTTTGGTGTCGGGAACCTGTGCGTGATCCTCGATCTGAACCGCATGCAGGTCGAAGGCGACACCGATCGCGTGCTGAAGATGGCGCCGATCGCCGACAAGTTCGCCGCCTTCGGCTGGCAGGTCTGCGACTGCGATGGGCATGACCTGGCCGCCCTGCTGTCGGCCTTTGATACGGCCCGCGTCGAGACCACTCGCCCGACGCTGATTATCGCGCGCACAGTCGCCGGCCGCGGCGTGCCGTTTCTGGAAGGACAGCTTGCCCATCACATGAAGCTGCCGGCTGACATGGCGCGCGCCGCGCTGCAGGCGCTGGGGGTGCAGTCATGAGCCAGTCATCAGGCGGAGGCGTCGACTTCACGACCACCCGCATCCAGACCGGCAGCGTCTTTCCCCGCGTCTACGGCGAGGCGCTAGTCGAACTGGCGCGCGAGCGAGCAGACGTCGTGTGCTTGAGCGCCGATCTCACCTCTTCGACGGAGATCGACCTGTTTCGCGACGCCTTCCCGCATCGCTTCTTCAACCTTGGCATTGCCGAAGCGAACGCCATCGGGGTCGCGGCCGGCATGGCGCGCTGCGGCGATCTGCCGTTCTTTCACAGCTTCAGCGTGTTCGCTTCGCGCCGCCCGTTCGATCAGATTGCGATGCAGCTTGCGTATCCCCGCACCAACGTGAAGCTCGTCGGATTTCTGCCCGGGCTGACCACGCTGCTCGGTGTCTCGCATCAGGCCATCGACGACCTGGCCATCCTGCGCGCGCTGCCCAACATGACACTTATCGAGCCGAGCGGCCCCGAACAATTTCGCAGTGCCGTGCGCGCCGCCGCCGAGCATCGCGGTCCCGTCTATCTGCGCATCAAGCGCGCCGAGACCCGCCCCATCGCTGAACAGCCGCTTTTCATCGGTCGCGGCAGCGTCCTGCGGCCCGGCGGCGACTCCCCACAGGCGGTGGTCTTTGCCTGTGGACTCATGGTCGCCAACGCGCTGGATGCGGCCGCGCGTCTTTCCGCGCAGGGCATCGACATCGCAGTCGTCAACCTGCCGACCATCAAGCCGCTCGATACCGAGCTAGTCATCGCCGAAGCGCGACGCTGCGGCGCAGTGCTAACGGCGGAAAATCACAGCATCCTCGGCGGCCTGGGCAGCGCCGTCGCCGAAACGCTGATGGAGGCGGGCGTCGCCGCGCGCTTCCGCCGAGTGGGGATTGCCGACCGGTTTGCCGAGGGAGGATCGACGCCGTACCTTTTGCAAAAGTACGGCCTGGATGCCACAGCGGTCGAGGATGCCGTGCGGCGCCTGGTGCGGGACGCTACCCACTCTGCGGCTGAATGCAGCTCGTCAGATCAAACAGCAGAAAGATAAGCGCCTTCTCCTGCGGGCTTAAGCCCTTGGACGTACAGCCCTTGGGGAAGGCCAGCCCAGCGCCCGCACCCGAGGCATCGCCCGTACCGCCCGCGACGTGCAGATCCGTCCACACCATCTGCCCACACTGCAGCGCCGGCGGCTGACTGAGCGGCGTGTAAAAGCTGTAGTACTGCGAGGGCTGCGCCGGGAACAGGTTGGTATCCAGCGTGCCGTTGTTCTTGGTCAGTCGAATCCAGCTCTGGCCGTAGGCCGGGTTCGGATTCATCGCCATCGTGCCGACGTTGGTGTTGTTCTTCATCAACGAGACGCGCACGCCACGAATCGGCAGCGTCTGATTGGTATTCAGCGCGCCGTTGTTGGAAAGCCAGCTCTGCAGCGCCTGCCCGCGGGCAAAGCCGGTGTTGATCGTGCCCTCGTCACCGGCTGCGTCATTGCTGTAGCCGTAGTTGTTGCCGTAGTTGGCGGGGTTTAGGAACGTCCCGACGACGCTCAAGGGCGGCTCCGTGCCCTGCTGCACCGAGTTCTGCAGCCACACCCCGTGCCAGTGCGAGGCGAACACGCGCCCGCCAAGGTTCAGGTAGGTCTGAGATCGGAAGAGCGTCGTGTAGGGAAAGAGTGTCTTCGCCTGTGTAGA
>CALFYE010000219.1 GCA_937952145.1 uncultured Myxococcales bacterium | reverse complement strand
CGGCGGGAAAGCCCAGCGGCCGACGGTCGGGGCTTAGAAACGTGTACTCCTGCTCGAAGCCGAACAGCGCGCCGGCGGCATCGGCGCCCGCGTCGATGACTCGGCGTAGCTCGGCGCGGGTGTTGCTGGCATGGGGCACACCCAGGGGCGACAGCACCTCGCACAGCACCAGGAAGCTGTTGCCGCCGCGCAGCGGGTCGATGACGGCGCGGACGGGCACAAGACCAATGTCTGAGTCGCGGCCGCTGGCCTGGCAGGTGGAAGATCCGTCTGACGACCAGAGCGGGAACCCGGCGATCGAGATGGGCTCCAGCGGATTGCCAGAGTGGTTGACGGCATCATCCGGCAGGATGCGCGTCTTGGAGCGAGTCAGCTTGGTCGGCCGTGTGCCGTCGATCCAAATGTATTCAGCAAAGATGGGCATGAGGTCCTCGGTTTCTGTCTCTGGGCCCGGCCGTCGAGGGGGCAAGCTGCCCCGGCGACCGGGATGGCAAGGCACGGGTTGCATCAGGCAAACGACTGCATCATGAAGGTCTCGTACTCCAGCGCATCGAGCCGGGCCGAGAGCAGCCACAGCCCAAGCAGGCAGGTGAGCAGCATGGCGCCAGCAAAGCCGTAGCCGTAGAGGGCCGGGCCAAGCAGCTGCGTGCTCCACGACAGCAGCGTGTTGAGCAGCAGAAACAGCAGGCTAAGCAGCAGCGTGGTGCGGCGCTGATCCAGATAGAAGAAGATGTTGAGCACCGCGAGCAGTACCACCTGCAGCCCAGCAGCGACGAGATCCACGTAGAACAGCGCTAGGTAGCCGGGAGAGATGCCAAGACCACTTAGTAGGTAGCGCCCGCAAAGAATCAGCACGATGACGGTGAGGCCCTGCACCTTGAAGATCTCGTAGATGCCTTGGCGCACGACGTAGACCATGCGGTCCTTGAGGCGCTGCAGGTTGGCCAGGGTGTCGCCGCCGCGCACGGCATCGTAAAACGCGTCGTAGCACTCGACGAAGTCGGTCTCAATGCGCACCAGAAACACGCTCATGCCGGGCACGATGGACAGGTATGAAAGAAAGATCGGGATGTCGTAGATCAGCGATGCACGTAGCGGACCAATGACGACTTCGCTGGTGGCCGGATTGAACCAGAACAGGAACTTGTCTGACCAGATCGCCAGGTTGTACAGAAAGCCCGTCAGGATCAGGCTGAGATACATCTGGCGCCGGCGCAGAAACTGAAACGACAGCAGCCCCTGCCCGGGGTAGCGGCGCATGACCAGGCCCAAAAGTACGAACAGCAGGACAGCGTGGCCGAGCAGAAAGCCGAACAGCAGACCCGACACGCCGAAGCGACGCAGGGCCAGCGCGGCGCCGACTACGACAGTACAGCCGAGGACAAACGACAGCAGCACCTGGCGATAGGCCTTCAGCGAAGACAGCACGACCACGACGATCCAAATGTTGCTGAGCGTCACGAAGTTGCTGACCAGAAGCACGCGATAGGGCAGTGGCTCGGCAAACAGCGCGGTCGCGAGCAGCGTGCCCAGCAGGCCGCTGACCACGCTGGTCAGGGTGATGGCCCCAAGCAGGTTGGGCAGCACATGCTGCGGCTGCTTTTCAAACAGGCGGTCGGCGATGAAGCGCGACAGGCCAAGCTGCAGGCCGCCGGTCATAATCAGGGTCGTGGCGATGATGTAAGTCACCGAGACCTGGAAGTGCTCCATCTGCTGGCTGGCGTCGCTGGCATCGCGGCCCAAGATGCCGATGGCCAGCACGCTCGAGATGGTCAGCATCCAGGGACCCGAGCTAATCGCGCCGGCAAAGCTGTATGCGCGCAGCATGCCAAACAAGCTCTGATTGCTCAGCAGCGTGCGAAGTTCAAACCCGATGCCGGCCATGGGCTCCCTCGCTTCTTTCGGGCTTTGGCGATGACGGCAGGACGGGCGGACTGCCCCGCGCGATCGCCGCGCGATAGGTGCGGTGATAGCTCTTGAGCATGTCGGTCTGGGTGTAGAAGCGCTCGACGCGGGCGATGCCAGCGGCCTGGGCCCCACGCCAGCGTGACTCGTCTTGCAGCAGGGCCACGGCGGCATCGGCGGTGGCATCGGGATTGGCGATTGAGACCACGGCGCCAGCGCTGCCGAGCGCGCGATCTTCGGGGCTGGACCCGCTTATGATCTCGCGACACGAGCCGACGTCGGTGGCGATGGCCGGCAGACCGCTGGCGAAGCCTTCCAGCAGGACCAGCGGCTGGGCTTCGCTGATCGAGGTCAGCACCATCAGGCCGAGCTTGGGCAGGATGTCCTCGACCTTCTGAAAGCCGAGAAACTTCACCTGCCCGGTCAGGCCCAGGCTCGATACCAGGTCGGTGCACTCGTGCGCGTAGACCGGATCTTCTGCCGTCGGACCCACCACCCAACCCTCGGCATCGGGGATGCGGTTACAGACTACGCGCATGGTGCGGATGAACGTCTTTATGTCCTTGATCGGCACGACGCGGCCAATCAGTCCCAGGACAGCGGGGATGGCCGTGGCGCGCCGCGCTCGCAGTGGGGCAAAGCGATCGAGGTCGATGCCGTTGGGAATAATCGCGGTGCGGTCGGGGCTGGCTCCGTCGGCGACCTGGCGCTGCCGGTTGCCCTCGTAAAGCGAGATGATCGGGTCGGCGGCGCTGTACGCGATGCGACCGATGCCTTGGAAGAAGCGAATCCACAGGCTGCGGACATAGCCGACACCACCGCGCAGCCCGACGTGCTGTTCCTCGCCGGCGTCGCTGATCCAGTCGGCTTGCGCCAGATCGATCTTACGCTCTTTGGTGTAGATGCCGTGCTCGGTGATGATGAACGGCTGGTGATGACGGTGATGCAGGAAGGCGCCCAGAAGTCCGGCGTAGCCCGTCGACACGGCGTGGTAGATGCGGCTTTTGGGCAGGCGCTGGGCGATCTCGGCCAGCTTAAAGATCGGCGCGTGCATGGTGCGCACGGTCCAGAAGTAATCGACGAAGGACGTGGCGGGACAGAAGCGGGTGTAGTCGCTGCAGATGCTCTCCCACGCCGCCTTGCTTAGCAGAAAGTCGGCGGCGGGAATGCCCGCATCCTGGCCAATGCTGTCGAGAAAGCGATCGAGCAAGGGCGACGGAATCGGCGTCTGCGGATCGCGCAGATATTCGTGCACCTTTTGGCTATCGGCAAAGCGGACCGCATTCCCTGGGCAGGCGCGCGGCTTGAGCTTCTGGCCAGCTTCCATCATGTAGTGCGCCTGAAGCTGCACGACGTTACTGGGCAGCTTGTACTTGGGCGCACCGTACTGACTGGGAGCGCCGCCCAGAAAGACCAGCGAGAAGGTCAGATCGGGCAGGCCGCGGATGATCTGATGCACCCAGCTGGATACGCCGCCGCTGACGAACGGATAGGTGCCTTCGAGCAGCAGCGTTACATCGGGGGGGGATTGGGCGGTCATTTGGGGGGCTCCAGAAGCCAGTGCGCGGCAATCCCACTTAGGCGGGGATGGGCGCGCAGGCAGATCGGATCAATGGCTTGCAGGTACTGCGTCACCAGGGCGAAGCGCCGCTGGCGAAAGGCGATCTCGGCCAGGCGGGGCAAGACCGCTTCGAGTGACATGCCGCGTACCTGGGCATGCAGGAAGGCTTGCTCGGCGATGGCAAGGTCGCTCTGGCGCAGCGCGATGCAGCCCCGCAGAAACAGACTCTCGCGGTCGTTGGCGTCGCTCTGCAGCGCGCGATCAACGTGGCGTCGAGCGTCAAGAAGCAGGTAGTCGAGCACTTCGCCCGCACAGAGGCCTAGCTCGATCAGCTCGAACTGGGTCTGGGCCATGCGCTTTTCAAGCTGGGTGCGGCTGTCGGCAGGAAGCGTCGGTGAGTCCAGCTGACGCAGAAGATCCTTCTGGCGCGCGTTGAAGGCCTGCTCCTTGTGATCGAGGATCGAATAGGCCAGCAGGCGGACATCGTCCGCGGTGTCGGTCAGCGCGAGGCGCACGACTTCGGTGTCGTTGGCATCGCGCAGATGGCGCACGGCCATCACGGCCGCTAGGCGCCGCTCGGGATCGGGGCAGTAGCGCAGCATGGCCGATAATGCTCCGTCGCCGTACTCCAGGCGCGCGGTAAACGCTCCGGCCTGATGCGGTAGCTCAGACAGCGCGAGGCTCTGCCAGATGCACGGCGGGGGCGGCAAGCTGGGGTAGTGACGCTCGGCCAGAAGTCCCCCGAGCATGCCCAGGGTGCCGAACAGCGGCATGAAGAACGTCAACGTAAATAGAAACAACAGACCCGCCGGACGCGGGCTCTGCTGCGAAGGCGGCATCAAGCTATGCAGGCCCGGTGCCGCGACGAAGCAAGCCAGAGCATGTAGTAGCAAGAGGAGCACCGGCTGCGGTGATCGCAGCAAGAGGACACTTCCGACCACAAAGAGCTCAAGCGCGGTCGCTATCCCGCACAGCACCAGGCCGTAGCCATAGCGAACCAAGGCTCCATCCGATTTCTGGGCGCGTTCGGCCTGCTCGCTGGCGGGGTCTTTGCCCGCTGCCCTACCTGGTGCAGTACCAGGTTGCGCTGGGTTAGGCGTCATGGATGTCACAGGCCTCTCGCAGAGCCCGCAGCTTGTCCGCTGCCTCGCCGTTCCCGTCGAGGGCGAGCTGGTGGATGCGTACACCGACTGCAGCTAGCGATAGGTGGTGCGTGTCCTGACACCAGGACTCTAGGCGCTGAATGAAGCCGCGGGCGGCTTCGCTAGAAGTCAGCGGCAAGACCAGCAGCAGGACCTGCAGCCCAGCGCGATTGTGGGTCAGCCACAGCTGATCTAGGCCGCGATGCTGCTGCAGAAGTCCGCTCCACAGCGCCGGTGGGGCCAGGCAGGGATCGACCACCAGGCCCATCAGCGTCGCCGCAAGGTTATAGGCCTGGGCATCGCGCTGGCAGCGCAACAGACACGAATGAAACTGCGTCAGGCCGCCCGCCGCGCCCAGGGAAAGCAGGTCTCCCATATGCCCGCCGAGCACGCTCAGCAGCGCGAGGTGATCATGACTGAGGGCCTCGAACGGCATCGCCTGCACGGCGACGACACCCCAGATCCGATCCTGCACATCGGTCAGGGGCAGGACCAAAAGCAGAGTCTTGGAGCGCCCCTTGCCATCGGCGGAAGACTGGGTGGTGGCCATCGGTGCATTGGGCTGGCTCAGCTCCGTCGCATCGGGGCGAATGCAGACCAGGCGGCGCTCGCGCAGCGCCTGCGCCAGCATGGGGTCGCCGATGCGGACCACCTCGGGACTGCCGAGCTTAGCCACGATGTTCGGAATCAGGATGCCCTGGGGGTCGACGCGATACAGCGCGGCCACTTGCAGCGCGCCGAAGCTGCTTAGGACCTCCATGATCAGGTGGTGCAGCTCGC
>CALFYE010000218.1 GCA_937952145.1 uncultured Myxococcales bacterium | reverse complement strand
TCTTCCGATCTCCCAAAAAGCTCACCCGCAGCGACGTCGGCCGCGGCGCCCCCCAAAGACTGCCCCTGAGCACCTCGTCGCCGGGTCATGCTCCTCCCCTTCCCGGCGGACTGTTTAAGTCGCTCACAAACCCCTCAAGTGGCGCTTGCTCGATCCGACGTTCCAAGCCGAGCATGACCCGCCAGAAGCTTGGTTAACAACGGCTAGGAGCAAACCGCTATCTCATCCTTGTTCGCTGCCGCGGTGGTCGGGCCAGAGGTTGCTCTACGCAGCACCACTGACTACACGGAACCCGCGCGTCATTGTCTTCGGTACCGGCGGGCGACAGGGGTGCAGCTTTAACCCGTGACGGACGATTTCAACTTTGGCGTCGGGATAGACAGTCAGGACGTCAGGGAGTATCGCCTTCACACGCTGTACTAAATGGGATGTACGCCCGACCTCCGAGCCAACCTGAGAAAGCAATGCCTCCCAACGCAATAACAGCGGGCGATCGAGCCTTTGCAGGCGATAAGCAAATAGTGTGTAAAGATCTAATCCTAATGAATTATCCTTCAAGTGCGCAATTGCGTCTCGGACTAATGGCACCGCATGATCTCGTAGATGCTCATGGAACTCCTGACTTAGCTCGACGGTCGCTGACCAGCGTGCTCCATCAGAAACGTCCTGGCTACTCTGCCAAAGGGACAATCCTGACACCAGCCTTTGGTCTCGAATGATGGTCTCTTCGCCCCGGCCGTCTGTCGCCGGCGCGCTCCATTGCAGCGTGAACTCACAACGTGCGATCCGCAATGACTGCTCGCGAATTGCCTGGATCGTACCTCGAGGGCCACCAGTAACCGGGAGGCCTAGAGATCGGATCCATGCCGACATGCTCCTGCCAAGATTGACGGTACGACTCTTGACTCCTTCGGTCTGCAAGAAAATCATGATCAATCGCGCTCTGGTACCAAAGGGTACCCCAACACGGACAGCGCGACCGTCCTCCCCCCTGACCACACCTGGAGTGACCATGAGGTGGAATCGACCGGAACTGCGTTGCCAGATATCGTCGTTGTTGTGGGGTCGAGCGTGCGGGAGGCAGGTCTGGCACAGACCCGAGTGAGAAAAGGCTAGATCATCCTCGAGCGTGAGCTCGCCCATAACGGCGCTAGCTGCCTCGATCCGGCGAAGCTCGCGACGGCGTTCGCTAAGATCGTCGATAGAAGATGCTGTCCGACGAAGCGCTTCAGCTCCGAAAAGCATCAGCTGGTCATGGATCTCGGCCATTGCAGCCTCGTTGCGCGGAGTCGATCGGGCAATTGCCTCCGCCTTCCTTAGCTCCAATTCCTACCACCCGCGCGCTAATTCGACGGTTTGGCGAAGCTGTCCACGCTGCATTGACGGCCTCGCGAACGAATCGCGAAGGAGTCCTCGTCGCATCGGCGATGGCGTAGCGCTGAATCGGCGGTCTTGGGACGAACGAACTTGCGTCACAAGAGCGGCAGGACTCCTATATAAGCACGCTGAATTGCCGACCCATCCTACCTATAAAAAGAGCTATATCTAAGATTCCTATAGGCTGACCATCCAAAGCCCTATCCTCGCCCACGCTGCGATTGCCCCGTAGCGAAGCCGTGAATCCGAGCACCAGAAGTTTGATCCATATGGGATCCTGCTTTGCCGCCGATTCAGCGTAGGAGGCAGGCGAGGTGCTTCCAGACAAGCTGACTATTCGGATGGCGATCGGATAAGCTACCGACTGTCAGTGTCCAACCTATCAAAAATACAAGAATGGAAGCAACGTCGATGGCGCATCAATAAATATAAATGACGGAGTCTCGACACTGTGAAGGTCAAGTGCAAACGCAGATCCACTGTGCTCTGGCAAGAGGGAAATTATACTGCGAATGCACTATACTGCGAGACGGTTTGCTGAAAGTCTGAGTGTCGTTACACATCGTCAACGTCTAGGACCCACACTCAAGCGGGATCCAAGTCTGAACGCATGGCCGAGCTAGGCCGCCTATTCAGCGCAGCAAGAGGGACTTCGGCCGGCCAGTCGTCTCAGCCAGTCGGCCCAACGGTAGTGCCTCCGCAATGAAAGGCCGCCTATTCAGCGTATCCATCTCTCTGTGCTCCAGGAGATCCACTCGATGCGGATACCTGTTGCCCCGATCATGAGCAAGGCAGACGATGCCTGGACCCTAAACCCCATTATCCAATTGAATTGGCGGATAGATCGTGCTTGCCTCGGATCGGAGCGGTAAGTCGATGCGCACGGTGTTCTGGCTGAGCGACGAGGCCTGGTCTGCGATCGAGCCGCTCTTGCCGAGCAATCAGCCCTGTGCACGCCGGGTTGACGACCGCCGCATCATCAGCGGGATCATCCATGTCCTGCAGTCGGGCTGCCGCTGGCGCGACTGCCCTGGCGAATACGGCCCCTGCACGACGGTCTACAACCGCTTCAACCGCTGGAACCGGCGCAAGGTCTGGCAGCGGATCTATGCCAGCCTGGTCGAAGAGGGCCGCATCGGCGGCACCGTGGCGCTGGACAGCACGCATGTGAAGGCGCACCGGGCGGCAGCCGGCGCCCAAAAAAAGCGGCAAAAGATCAGGCCATTGGCCTATCCCGCGGCGCCCGGACGACTAAGCTCTACCTGATCGCCGACCTGCTCGGCCGACCGATCGTGCTGCACCTCACACCCGGCAACCACAGAGATATCACCAGCGCCCCCGAACTGGTCGCCAGGACCGGACCCTGCCGCCGCCTGATTGCCGACTGAGCCTACGACGCTGACCGCTTCCGCCAGAGTCTGCGCGAGGCCGGCACCACGCCGGTGATCCTAGGCCGCCGGAACCGCACCGTGCCGATCCGCCACGATCGGCCGGTTCAAGGACTTCCGCTGCGTCGCGACACGCTACGACAAGCTCGCCCGCACCTTCCTCGATACCGTCACGCTGGCCGCAATCCACGCCTTCTGGCTGTGATTGAATCCAGAGCTTGACATTCTTCACTGTACTAAAGGCCACTTGGTGCAGAGAACATGCGGACCGGCATGGTCACGCCATCGAACAGCGCCGCCAAATCAGCGCATGCAGACGCACCTCCTACCAAGTGTCTCACCAGAGGGCCGCCGATTCAGCGTGTCCGGTTGACCTGCTCTCTTGGGCGCCTTCGTTTTTGGCGAGAGTTCGGCGCCGTCATGGCGGATCAGTAGCCGCAAGCGGAGCGGCTCGGAAGAGCAAGGCAATTGCATTAGGCAGCTTGGAGGATCTTGAGGCAGGTGTCCCCCAAGCGGCGCGCTTGATCTTGCCCCGGGTCGAGCCCGGGTCGGCGTTGGTGCGGATCAGGTTGAGCGCGAAACGGCGCAGGCGGGGGCCAGGTTCTCGGATGCGTGGTTCTTGCGGCTGCGCGACTGGTCCTCGTCCATGACCACGTCGAGCACCCAATGGAGCGTAGTCTCGATCTGCCAGTGCATCCGGACGAGCTCGGCAAACCGGGTGGCGGGCAGAGGCCGGAAGAGCAGAAAGTAGCGGGTGACGATGGTGGCCACGCCGCCGCTCCCCCGGGTCGCGGTGACCTTGCCGATCGCCTAGGCGCCGGGCCAAGCATGGGCCTCGGCGACGTCCGCCGCTACGACGGATCGTCGAGCAATCCGGCGGACATCGTTCAGGAGCGCGGGCCGACTGCCCTTCAAGGCCGGGATATGGTCGCCGCGGCGGTCGAGGATCGCCTGGGCGGTAAGCGTGGTGACGAAGCGGCCGAAGCGAACCTCGAAGGCCTCGGGGTCGAGCAAGATCGGAAGAGCACACGTCTGAACTCCAGTCACGCCAATGTATCTC
>CALFYE010000217.1 GCA_937952145.1 uncultured Myxococcales bacterium | reverse complement strand
GGAATACATCGCCGAACCCCAGCTTCCGCCGAGCGGCAAGACCACGCCCAAGCCCGACCCCGCGTAGTCTCGCATCGGACGCCAGGGGCTACGGCTTCGGATGGGACATGAGGAAGTCGTAGAACGACGACGTAAAGAACGAATTGAACACCGGCACATGGCCGCCGCCGTGGATGGTCCACAGTTCGACGGGGCCATCGCTCGGGCAGCCGGTGAACTTTTCGACGGTGGTTTCGGCGCCCAGCAGCACGGTATCCAGATCGCGATTTTCCCCCGAATAGGTCAACCGTCCGCCGCAGCCATTCTTCTGCGCCCAAATCTGCACCGTCTCTTTGGCCCCCGGATACAGCCCCGGCATCCCCAAATAACCAATCACAGCGTCGAGTGTGCCCTGCACATGCAGGATCGGCACATGCTGTTTGGGGGTGCAGCGCGTCGGATCGTTCCACTGCTGTCCGGCGAGGCTGACGATGCCCGCGACTTTGTCTGATAGCTCGCAAGCGACACGATGCGCCATAAAGCCACCATTCGAGTGTCCGACGACAAAAATCCGCTTCGGATCGACGTTGTAGCGGCTCTGCATATCGGAAATGACGGCATTTACATAGGCAACGTCGTCGACGCCCGACTTGAAGAAGTTGCAACACCACTCCATCGCGTTCCAAAACCGCAGGCCCACCGGATTTTGTGTTCCGTCGGGGAATGCATAAAGAAACGTCTTCGATTCAGCGATGGCTGAAATGTTCAGATACAGTTCTTCGACGCTGCCGCTCGCGGAAAAGCCGTGCAGCATCACCACAAGTGGCGTCGGTCGGGTCTTGTCGTAGCGGCTAGGAACTTTGTACCTGTATGGCCTGCCGTCGAGCGGCCCAGCCGTCTGCGGCGACAGCTGCGCGGTCAGCGTCCCCTGCTTGTTTGGCAGTGAGAGCATTGGTGCTTCCGTCGGAAGCTGTCCGACTTCGGCATCGCCACAACCCACCAACATCGCCATGAATATGAGCAGCAGACTCCGCATGTGTCTCTCCTTTTGGCTTCGGGTTTTTCGACGGATACACCGTCCGATTGACGGGCAGGTCGCGATCGTTAGCTGAGCTTGCGCAGAAGTACGAGCAGACACGGGCTGGAATCGCCGCCATATTCCCAGCTCTCGACGGTTTCCCAGCCCTCACGCCGCAGCGCATGCAACAGCTGGTTCGGTTCATAGCGACGGCTGTAATAGACCGAAAACTCGCGATCGGCACCGTCGCCACGCACTCGCGCACGCAGGTCGACGCCATAGCTGCCGGGCACTGCGCAGCTTAGGTCGAGCGCAGGCGATATCTCGACATCGACCTGATCGGCACCGTAGCGCCGAAATGGACCGGCCAAAAACTTGTCGCGACGCTGGCTTAGGTCCGTGCTGCGACGGCTCGCGAACGTCGGATCTTTGCGATAAATCTCGTCGGGATCGCACGAGCTTGTGTACGCCAGCCGAAAGTCCATCACGAGCAGATCGCCCGTCGCAAAACCGCACAGGCTGTTGCGCATAAACCGCAGCTCGTTTTCCAGGTTGCTAAACGTGTGCCCGAGCATTGTGATGATGCGTCGCCGATGTGCCCGCCGAGGCGAGTAGAGCAGCTGCCCGTAGCGGGGCAGGTGGTGGAAGTTGCCTTGGATGCCGCACACGAAGATGCTGGGCTCGTCGCTGAACGTATCGACAGCATGTTTAAACGCTCGCGTCAGGAGTGGCTGACTCGCGTCTAGCAGATAGAACCGGAGGTTGGTGCGGTCGCACTCACTGTGAATCTGCTGGACCAACCGAACTTCGCTTTTGCCGTCCCCTGGCCCGAGTGCAATCACATCCAAACCAGCACCGCCAACAACTTCGCGTAGCGTCTTCACCACGGCGCTGTACGGGAAGCTTTCGCGGGCCGCAGCCACGTAGCTCGGTGAGTTTGCAAGAGTGATCCAATCGAGGGCACTCTTTGGATCGAGATACACATAGGTTTGTTCGATGGTACCACCGCTGCCGTTCAGCTGCTGGTGCAGCTCCGCCATCATCGTGACGGAATCGAAGCCGGGTGACATGTACCAGTTCGGCGCGAGTGGATTGCTAAACTCCCGATTGGTGGGCAGCGTCGTGACCTCCGGCGGAACGAGCTTCAGTTCTTGCACATTGCACAGACTGAGCAAGGACTTGCGCGTCGGTGGTGCATCACTCTGTTCCAGCTTGCGGACGAGACTAATTGATAGCCCAGAATAGTCCGCGAGCTGCTGCTGTGTAAGTCCGGCTTCGCAGCGATGCTGACGGAGCAGATCGCCAAAGTGTTGTGCGCCGGTCGCCTCACGCTCAGGCGAGAAGTGAACGTGCATGAACTGGAGCACTTGACGGAGCAGCAGCATCACGTCGTCGTGCGCCTTGCGCTTCTCTGGATCTCGGCCCGGTGACAATTCAGAAAGCGCTTGGAGCGACTGTCGGAGGTGGAACTGCGCGGCCTGGTACGGAGATGGCCCAATCGCATCGTCGTCGACAAGCGAAGGAAACTCGGCGGAAACTTCGGCGTTTGGCTCCATGGTCAGACCTTTGCGCAAGTGGAAACGGGCTCATCTGTGCCAAATTACTTGGCAGTCAACTAGCTTAGCCTTTGACCACGGCTCCACCGAGACTGCAAGGGAAAAACAGAGGTAATTCCACCACGCAAATCACGGGTGAAATGGACCCTCTTTACCTTCTCTTTGGGAGTCCTCATGATTGCGTCCTGTCCGTCGGTATTCTCCCGTTTCCATCGCTGGCTGTCTGGGACACACCTTCAGCGCACTCTGTCGCAGCATCCACGAGGCCTTTACTTGCTCTGTCTGGTCGTGATTTGCGAACGCTGGGCGGCGTCGATTCTCAGTTCGTTGGTGGTGCTGATGCTCGGCGAGCGCTACGGCTTCAGTCGCGGGGATTCCCTCCGGCTTGCGGGGCTCTACAGCGCGGCGAGTTACTTTCTGACGCTGCCGGGTGGGCTGGTACTGGATCGACTGCTGGGTGCGCAGCGGGCCCTCGTCGCGGGACTGGCTCTGCTTTTCGTCGGATACGCAGCACTCACACTCTCCCTCTCTGACGTACTCTGGTTGCCTGTTCCATTGCTTCTCCTCGGACATGCTCTGTTCAAGCCGAGCACCCAAGTCGCGATGGTGTTTCTGTACGACCGCTACGACCCTCGACTCGATTCAGCGCAGATCATCTGCTACCTGAGCATCAACGTTGCAGCGAGCGCTGGTTCCCTCTGCGCCGGTCTCCTCGTACAAGGCAACAGCTTCCGCGCTGCCTTCTCTCTCGCTGCAGCACTCCTACTCATCGGCTGTATGGTGATGCTTTTCGGCAAAGACAGACTCCGCTTGCGTCCAAAGATATCGACGCCATTCCTCTCATCTGCGCCTGTCCCCATCGCGATGTCCGTACTGAAACGCGTCCAGATCATCTCCGCGCTGACCCTCGCCATGATGCTGTTCACCGTCGGATTCGGGCAGGTCGAAGGCGCGCTCTTCCTGTGGGCGCAAGATCGAACCGACCGCATTCTCTTCGGCTTGCAGATTCCTTCCGCATGGTTTGTCGGTCTGCCTTCCTTCCTTGTGTTGCTCTTGGCTCCGGTGCAGCTCGCACTTCTTCCCAGGATTCGACAAAGGTGGAGTACACCTCAGCTCATCGCACTCGGGCTCGTCGCTGTTTTGCTGGCGTTTGTGGCACTGATTCCTCCCGCACTCCTCAGCCCCAGTCATCGCGTCAGCATGCTGTGGCTTCTGTCTTGTATGACACTGCTTGTGGTCGGAGAACTCCTCATCGGGCCGCTCGGTCTGTCTCTACTCGTTCGGCTCGCCCCACCGCGCTTCGTCGGTGTAGTGATGGGAATCTGGTACGTGGCCGGGGCCGTCGGATGCTGGCTCGCGGGCGAAGTCGGCGCGCTGTGGATGAAATAGCGAGAAACACCGAGGCTGTATCGGATTCCCGAATCGCAGATGGACTGTGCTCGCAGCTCCCAATCAGCGCCCCAAGCTTCGCTCCATCCGTCGAATCCGCGCCCTCGTCAGCTTGCGCAGATAGCTCTCACTCTCTGCATCGAGCTTGAAACCGACCACGATCCACTTGGTCTTCCCTCGCCTTTCACGATGAGGTCTGTTGATGTGTTGCCAGCGAAACGCCATCGCCGCCGCATACGCTTGTTCGTCGACAGTCTGCTCGATATCCAGCCCGCGCGCACGCCCATTTGGCTTCTCTGTCCTCTGCACTTCCGCCAGCTCTGCTTCGACCAGAATCTCGATGCGCTTGTCGTGTAGGAGTGGGTCTTGCGTCACATCATGACCCGCCGCCATCGCATGATCGAGATACTGGCCCGGCGACATCATCCGCAGGATTCGCCGCGCGTACCGCTCGCGCTGCGCAAGGGCTGCATCGCGGTGCTGGCGCGTGTCGTGCAGTTCCGCAGATTTATGTCGATCCCATGCCTCAAATAGAGACGCCTGCTTCTGTGTGCTCAACGGAATCGACTCCCCCATCAGCATTTCCTCGATGTCTTGACTCAGCTTGTCCCCTCGAACTTCCGCTGCTGCACGTAGCTTTTGCTCCTCGATCAAGTTCCCAGACAGAGCGTCCGCCACTTCATGTAGTTCCTTGATCGTAGCATCGGCAGCGGCCAACTTCTGCCGCTCCTCCGCGAGTTCCTCTTTGTGCTGCCCTGCGAGTTCCTCGTTCGCCGCGCGGAGTTCCTTCTCTGACTGCTTCGCTCGTTCAAGTTCTGCTTTCAATTCCGCCACTTGCGCGCGAAGTTCCTTCTCTGTTCCGCCCGATTCCTTCGCTCTCTGCTCCGACTCCGCAAGCTGCTCCTTCAGACTCTCCACTTCATCTTTGAGCGCATCCGTTTCCCGTCGAGATTGCGCCCGTACTTTCGTTAATGATTGAGACAGCTCAGACCAGTTGTTCCGCTGCTTGTGCTGCTGCGTGCTCCGCTTCCGCGCAGCTGCTTCGAGCCGTTCTGCATGCGCACGCAGCTCCGCCAGCGCGACCAGCGCTTCGGCCAGTGTTTTTGGCTGCCCCCGCTTCCTTCGCCCTGTCCGAGCATCCCCAGGTGCGAAGTCCAGCCGCTTCTGACCTGGATGTAGGTACCACCAGCCGCGACACCGCTCTCCGCAGAACTCACGATCGCTGCGCACGCAGTACGGAAGCCGAAACTCGCAAGTCAGACAAAAATGAGCCTCGCGCAAGGGGGTCGCCATTTATCTTCACCACGCGATCCAAATTACTCTTCAACATAGCACAATCACTGGCCTTATCTCGATGACATGTAAGTCATAAACGAGCTAATTTTTTGATATCTATCTCATATTTCAAAAACCAGCGAGCAGATACATTCTCAATGTCATCGAACAAGTGCTTTCAGACGGTCACGTCAGCACGTCCAGTGCGATTTGATCCGGATCTGCTCCAGTCAAAATTGGGTATCCTGGTGGCATGGATGAATCAAGGCTATGCGCTAGCTGCAAGACCCGCCCGGTTGCCGGAAAGCGCAAAGACGCCATCTACTGCACAGACCCCAAATGTCGGAAAGAGGCACACCTCAAACGGAAGGAGCAGGCTGCGCAGCTGCCGCACACGCTCTCTGCAAACAAGTCGTCTCTGATCATCACATTCCCAGATGGCAGGCGTTGCCTGATCGAGCTGACCCTCCTTGAGCCAGTGGCTCCGGCTCCGCTTCCGTCGCTGACGCAGGTTCCCAATTCCCCTACGGAGAACGGATCTGGATCTACTCTTGTGCAGGCCGAGCCGATTTCTGGAGTTGAGGCCTCCGGCCAGATCCAAACGGATCAGATCCTACATTCCCTCGCGCAGCCAGCAATGCAGCCTTCTTCGATACAAGAGGCTCCAGATCAGATCCAGAATCAGCCCGCAGAGTCCGCACCGACATCAGCGCCAAGCGTCATCGGTCAGTCTGCACAGCCGGACTCCCATTCCGCGTCCACATCCACAGACATCGCGCCTTCTGCTTTCGTCCCAACGGCTCCACAGGACGCAGGGAGAGCCGAAGCGAGCGTCACGTCCCAAGTGCGAACCGTCGAACTCTACTTTGTGGATGAATCAGGAAGAGCGCTGACGTTCGAGAGGGCGGTTCGCAGGCGAGATGACCTGTCGTGGCGATTGAAATGGCATGCCAAAGCGATGCTTGGGTTCAGCCCATCGGAAGGCCATGGACTCGGCGGCAGACCGGGGCGCTGGCGGGACACCTACCCAGGGAAAGCTCCGACAGAGTTTGGACTCGAACAAGACATCGGTGTGCTCTACTACGATGCAGCGACAGACAGGCGGTCTGCTGCGTCGCCGGAGCTGTTGGTGGAATCGTTTGGGCCAGGCTGGCGAGAGCAGGTCCGTCGGAGCGCTGGCCGCATCCCATAGCTCGTTTCACGCCAGGTCAGAGACTCGCCTGGTCGGAAGTGAAATCCTCTTGCGTCCGAAGAAGCGCAAGGACCGTCGCCGGATGCCAAATCCCACCGTCTCTCGTTTGATACCCTTCCATCGTGAGCCGCACGCCGATTTCCTTCAGCGTCATTCCTTCCGCTCGCAGCTCGCATGCACGATGAACGACAGTCATTCGATCCGCAGGCTTTCGGAGTAGCTGCGCCACCTGCGCTGCATGCCACTTTCCACCGCGCAGCGGAGTCAGTCTTTCCTTGCGCAGACGTATTCCTATCTGGTTCAGACTCATTCCTTCCGCGCGCAGCCTGAGCGCTATTTCCGTCGCTGTCTCGCGATCATGACGCAGCGGACCCTGCATCTTGTTCGTGCGCGCCGTGTACGCTCCTTCGCGCTGAAGCGTCGTGCAGACACGCGACACAACCCAGCGCCCGCCACGCTTCGCAGGAATCCCAAGCTCATTGAGTCGTCGCGCGATCTTCGTGAACGACAGCTTCTCTGCATGCAGCGCTTTGATCTTGGCGATGACTTCCTGCTCTTCAGGAATCGGCACGAGTTTCCGTCTCCCACGCTCGTCACGTTCTTTCCCGTATTCGTATCCGTACGGAGCATGTCCCAGCCGCACTCCCTGCGCTTTCATGTGCTGAAGCGCATCACGAGTCCGCTCCGCGATCATCTCACGCTCGAACTGGTTGTAGTTCGCGAGATTCATCATCAACATCCGCCCCGCCGGAGTGTGCGTGTTGACCATGCCGCAGAGCGACAGCAGGTGGTTCCGCTCGTCGCTGAACAGCTCCTCCACCAGCGAACAGACATCCCGCAACGACCTCGACAACCGATCCAGCTTGGCAACGATGAGGGTGTTGACGCGACCGCGCCGGACGAGTTGTAGCGCCGCTTGCAGACCTGGCCGCTCGAGAGTGCTACCCGAATAACCCTCATCCGCCTTTATGTCGATAAGCTTGATGCCGTTGACTTTGCAATAGGCCCGCAGCTTATCGCGTTGTGCATCGAGACTCACCCCGTCGCTGGCCTGCTCCTGTGTGCTCACCCGCACGTAGCCGATCGCAGTCTTGGTGCTGTTTGTATGTCGTTGTGTGTTCATGGAAGTCTTAATAACTTCCGTTACCCATCATTTCAACCTATTTTTTTTCACCGTCGAGAACTTGTAATCCGGTGGGTCTAAGAATGGCGAGTTTTGGGGTCAGCTGGCCCACTGGAACCAGCGCAAAAGCGTGGTGCGGTCGCCTGTGGATCACGGCCCGACCAAGTTGTGTCGCTGGCTCGACGGGCGCGGACTACCTTGGTGGCAATTGCTTACTCTGGCCGGACCCGGTGGTCACTGGGGCGGTGCGTTGTTTGGATGGAGTGAGCTTTGATTATGTTGATATAGAAAGCGGTGCGCCAATTCCCGTTAGGAATTTGATTTTGGAGGTAGCAGCCGTTGAGTCTTTGGGCCGAGGGTTTTCTGCTCTTTTGCTGCGCCAAGGGCCTTCTGGGAGTCCTCCCCTCCAAGCATTGCAACGGCTCCTACCCCGAGGACGGCGCCAGTCCCAAGCATTCCGATCGCCTTCAGAGCACGCACAAAGTAGCCTGGCCTTTGGTTCTCTGTCTGCTCTTGTAGTTGGGACTGTCTTTCGATTCGCCGCCCCTCACCATTCCCATCTTCGACATCCTCTAGTCGTTGCGCCAAGCGGCAAAAGTTCTCCTCCCACTGCCGAG
>CALFYE010000216.1 GCA_937952145.1 uncultured Myxococcales bacterium | reverse complement strand
TTCCGATCTCTGTCTGAGCTGACCGTTAGCTGCACGCCCGTGCTCATATCCTCTGACGGCTGATAAGGCACTTCACACTGCATCGCTGCCGCGGCAAGCAAAAGCCCGCCGCCAAAAACCAAGAGCTTCTTTTGGGTGATCATCTGATGTGCGCTCCTAACCACGTAGATATGTGTTTCAGCTCGGCCGGGAATGCACGAGCTTGCAGATACGGGTCAGGAGCCCTGCGCAAGTCGCAGGAAAAATCACCGTGCGACGGAAAAATCGGGACGGACGGCCGGCCAAGCTTCGCATCGGAGGCACGCCACGCCCCCAGCGCATCCGCCTAAGAAGCACCCAATGACATTTCGATATATATCATGATTAATTACATGATATATATCGAAATAGCGCAATGTCACTTATCGCCGTACCAGGCCCATGACCTGTGCCGGATAGCGCGCGCCAGCGGCGACCCCCAGCGGAGCAACGGCAGCGATGCGGGCTAGGAGCTTGTTGCAGTAATCAAACAATTCTCAAAAATAAATAAAATATTTGTATTTTTTAATACATCTTAGTATGTTGATTTGTAGTTGCCATAACAATTAGCAGCCTGCTGAAGCTTTGCTGAGCCAATACTGCAACAAACTCCTAGGTCGGCAGGCGACAGGCTCACCGACAGCGCACCGGCGTTTTCTTCCAGGTAACGGCGGCGCTTGGTGCCGGGAATCGGCACGATGTCATCGCCTTGGGCGCGGACTCATGTAGAGGAATTTGCGGGATGGCTCGGGGCGTGATCTAAGGCGGTATGATTCTTCCGATTTCCGACGGCGTGCCGCTGCGGCTTTCGCAGGACCCCGATGCGCTCAGGCAGCTTCTTATTAACGATCGTTAATGTACTGTGCTCGTCCGCCGCTTTCACTGCACCGAATCGCCGTGGACCCGGACGGCCAGATCCTTTATCGAGCGAAGCACTCTGCTCCCGGCGCACCCCGGCGGCTGCACTTGTTACCGACGCAGTTTCTCGGGCGAATCGCCGCTCTGATACCACCTCCCCGCTCTCATCTGGTCCGCTACCACGGCGTGTTTGCGCCGCACAGCAAACACCGCGAGCGCATCGTTCCTAACCATGCGCAGCTCCCAAAGCCAACGCCCGCTGCCCCGTCAGCCACCACCTCTGCACAAACGCCGCCGCCGCCCCGTTCCCGACTCGATTGGGAAGTGCTGGGGACGCTGGCTGGCGAAAGCGGGACTGGTCGCGCAGAGTCCGTTTCTTTCCGTCGAGCCGATTGGCCGGCGCAGCGTCGGCAAGGCGCAGCTGACTCGCGACGAAGCCCAGCGGCTCAGCCGCGCCGCCGTGCAGAAGGCCCAGGCTGACGACGCAGCAGCCGTCGGTGCGCTGCTGATGCTGCATCACCGCCAAGCACTACGCGACCCCCGACAGCGTCGCCAATGCCCGCCTCGAACGAGCCAGCCAGTCGCTCGCGCCGCGCCCCAGCGAAGCCCCCTCGGCCCGCCTCGATCAGCTCCTCTCGACCCTAACCCCTGACGAGCTTGCCGCGCTGCGAAGGCACCTGGTGGGATAGCGCTTCCCCCGTCGCACAGTCCCCCCGATCCAGCTTGTCCGCACCGTGTCCTAGCCCCACGCAAACCCGCGCGACTGCGACGAAATTCCGGGCAGGGGTATCAAGCCGGGCAACATCCTGGTCGAGCGGCGGGCGGATGGGAGCTGGTGGCCGTACCTGATGGACTTCGGGCTGGCTCGCGAGGTCGATTCCAATACCCAGACCTCGACGGGCGGCGTCGAAGGCACGCCGGCCTACATGGCGCCCGAGCAGGCGCGGGGCGAGACGCGGGCTCTTGATCGACGGACCGATGTCTACGGGCTGGGGGCGACGCTGTATGGCGTGCTGTCGGGGCGCCCGCCGTTTGTCGGCTCGTCGACCGACGTGCTGATGGCGGTCCTACTGGAAGATCCGCCGCGGCTGCGCACGCTGGTGCCGGCGCTGTCGAAAGAGATCGAGACCGTCGTCCACAAGTGCTTGGAGAAAGAGCCAGCCCGTCGCTACCCAACGGCCGAGGCGCTGACCGAAGATCTGGGGCGGCTGATCAGCGGCGATACCATCTTGGCCCGCCCGCCCGGGCCGTGGCGACGCACCAGCCTGTTTGCGCGCCGGCACAAGCTGCTCGTCGTCGGGCTGGTTACGGCGCTGCTCGCGACGCTGATCCTGGGATCGTTCGCGCTGCGCATTCGCCTGCAAGCGGCAGAGCAGGCCCGCCTGGCGCAGCGACTGGGGCAAGAGATCGAAAAGATGGAGTGGCTGCTGCGCAGCGCGCGCCAGCTTCCGCTGCACGATCTGAACCGCGAAAAAGATCTGGTGCGAGCGCGCATGGCAGCGCTGCAGAGCGAGCTCTCGCAGTACGGCGAGCGCAGTCGCGGCCTGGCCTACTACGCGCTCGGTCGCGGTCACCTGGCGCTGCACGAATATCCCGAGTCGCTGACCGCGCTGACCCAGGCCCAGCGCCTAGGGGTGCAGAGCGCTGAGCTGCACTACGCCCTGGGGCTGGTGCTGGGCAAGCACTTCGAGGCGGAGATCGCCCGCTCGCGCCTAGCCGGCGGCGGCGACTGGGCCAAAAAACAGCTGCAGGCTTTCGAGCCGAAGTACCTGTGGCCCGCCATCGAATCGCTGCAGCGCAGCCGCGCGCTTAAGTCCGATGCGCCGGAGTACCTGGAGGCGCTGATCGCCTTCTATCAGCGCGACTACGAGCGCGCCCTCGACCGCGCCGCCGCCGCCCTGCGCTCAGCTCCCTGGCTCTACGAAGCCCTCAAGCTGGCAGGCGACGTCCACCTCGAACGAGCCCTCGCCACCCGCGATCGCGGCGCGTATGAAGAAGCGGAAAAGGAATTTAATGCGGCAATTGAAAAATATCAGTCAGCATCAACTATAGCTGTTAGCGATCCAGTGACATATTCTGATTTATCAGAGGTCTGGCTCCGATTAGCACAAACAAACAATACACGCAATTTAAGCACACAGAAAGAATACGGAGAATCAATATCAGCCGCTAATAAAATTCGAATTGCAGACCCAAATTCATTTGTGGCCGATCAGAAGATATCTATTCTCACTATAATAACAACAAACCTAGACGCTGGTAACTATAAACAAGAAATAATGGAAACTGGTTTTGCTGCCTGTCAGCGTTATCTAAAATCCAATCCAAACGACCCGTACGCAAATGAATTAATGGCCTCTATCATGACACTGCAGGCGCTGTCCCTGAACCAGCAAGGCGGCGACTCACTCGCGCTACTCACGAAGGCAGCGAATATATTGGAGCCGACATTAGTGAATCATCCAAATTTCTTGTGGGGATACAACGATCTTGGGGCCGTTTATGACACAATGGCCAGAATCGCGCTTGTATCGGGAAACAAGAAATCACATGAATATGCCAACCGTTCGATCACCCTATTTGAACAGTCTTCGCGATTGGATTCCGGCTATGAATCTTCCTATCATAACATATTATATTCCACAGTCATTCTGATTGACATTTGCATCGACTTGTCATGTTTAGATAAAGTAAAGTACGACATTAATAAACCAATGGTCTCCTGCCTATCGATAAATGATAAATCTGTTAATTGCCCGGATAATTTCGGTATCGCCTATGCCCATATCGCCCTCCGCCTTTATCAAGCCGGGGAGGCCCCAGGGGCGGCGGTGCAGACAGCGCTTGAGTACTTGAAGCGAGCGCGGGAGCTGGGGGGGAAGCTGCTGGATGCGGAGCAGCATGTGGCGCTTTCGAACTGGGTGCGGGCGATGGATCAGGTGGAGCGGGGTCAGGATCCTGGGGCGGCGCTGGCGGACATGGAAGCGGCGCTGACAACTTGTCTTGAGATCGCGGCCGACGATGCGATGTGCCGGACGCTGCAGGCGCGGGCGGACTGGGTGCGGGCGGACTGGGCTGCGGCGGGGGCGACGGGGGCAGGAGGAGCGGCGCGGGTGCGGGGGGCGCTGGAGGCGGCGCGGGGCAAGGCGCAGCGGGCGACGCAGAGCAAAGAGAAGTATCCCGATGCCTGGCAGACGCTGGCCGATACGCAGCGGCGGCTGGCGGTGCTCGATAGCGCTGATCCGCGACGGCGCGAGGCGGCGATCCAGGCCGGTCTGGCGGCGCTGCAGCCAGCGTTTGCGATCAATCCACACCATGCGGGCAGCCTGGTGACGCGCGGCGAGCTTCACTTGTTGCGGGCGACGATGCCGGGACCGCCCGAGGCTCGGCGGCTGGCCACGCAGGCGGCGGTGGAGTCGCTGGCGCAGGCGATGGAACACGATCCGCTGATCAAAAAGCGGGTTTTGCCGCGGAGGGAGAAGGCGCAGGGCGTGCTCGATGCGCTGCGCACGGCCGGGCCGCCGACAGGCAGCGCGCCGCTTCCCAGCGCGCGATAAGCTACGGCGAAAAGGAGCCTGCTTGGGCACGTCGGCAGCGGCTGTGCACAGCAGGCAGGAGAGCGCGATGCATCCACCGATTCTCGACATTTTGCGACGGCGGCCACGCAGCGATGAGCGACTGGCCGGCGGGCTGCTGCTGGGCCTGCTGTGTGGTCTTGCGGCCTGTGGCGAGGCGATGCCGCGACCGCTCTTGCCGCCACCGGTGCCGCTTACCGACATCAACCCCGACCCACGCATCGTCGAGGTCGAGCTGGTGGCGGGCCTTTCGAGCACCGAGTATCTGCCGGGCAAGCGGGCGCAGGTCTGGGCCTACCGCGACGGCGCGAAGCCGGGAGCCGTGGGCACGGTGCCGGGGCCGCTGCTACAGGCCAAGGTCGGCGACCAGATCATCGTCCATGTGCGCAACGAGCTTTCGGTCGAGACGACGGTGCACTGGCACGGGCTGCGGGTGCCGGGCCCGCAGGATGGATCGATGGCGGCGCAGGCACCAATTCCGGCGGGCGGCACGCACGAGTATCGCTTCACGGCGCTCGACCCCGGCAGCTACTGGTATCACCCGCACATCGCTGCCGATGAACAGATCGAGCGCGGCCTGTACGCACCGATGATCATCGACGGCGGGGCGGAGCTAAGCGTGGCGGCCGATCGCTACCTGGTGCTGGATGACGTCAAGCTGCGCGGCGATGGTCAGCTCGACGAGAATATCGATCCGCTGGATGTGATGCTGGGGCGGCCGGGCAATGTGCTGCTCGTGAACGGCGTGCGCGAGCCGCGGCTGCAGGTGGCGGCGGGGACGCAGGAGCGCTGGCGCCTGGTCAACACCGCGAACGGGCGCTACTTCAACCTCAGCCTGCCGGGCCATCGCTTCTATGTCATTGGCTGGGATGGCGGGCTCTTGCCGGTGCCGTACGTGCGCGACTCGCTTTTGATCGCGCCGGGCGAGCGCTACGAGGTGCTCGTGACCTTTGATCAGCCGGGGGCGGGCGCGCTGAGCCTGCAGAACCTTTACTACGATCGCGGCCACAACATCCCCGATCCCGGGCCCAAGGATCTTTTGCACATCGTCTATGGTCCAGCCGGCCCACCACCTTCGCCGCTGCCGTCGGTGCTAGCCCAGCCGAGCAGCCTGCCGATCCACGATGCGACCCCGGTGCGCGCCTTCGTGCTGCGCGAGCAGGAAGATCCGGCAGGGGGAGCGGCGAGCTTTTCGATCAACGGCAATCGCTGGCCGGCCGGGGCGCCGCTTGTCGCTCGCAGTGGCGACATCGAGATCTGGGAGATCGAAGCCAATCCCGAGATGGATCATCCCTTCCATCTGCACGGCATGTTCTTTCAGGTGCTGTCGATCGACGGCGTGCCACCGACGGTGCCCTGGGGCTGGAAGGACACGGTGAACGTGCCACGCAAAAGCAAGCTACGCTTCGCCGTGCGGCTGGATCCGCCGGGGAACTGGATGTTCCACTGTCACATTCTGGAGCACGCCGAGCGGGGCATGATGGGCGAGCTACAGATCCGCTGAGCCGAAGGAGAAGGAGATCTCGATGACTCGACTGTTTGGACTATCGATGCTGTGTGCTGTGACGCTGGGCTGCGGCGGTGCGAGCTCGCCGCTGGGTGCCCCCACGAACCTGATGGCGGCACCGCTGACTGGCGCGACGCACCTGACCTGGAGCGACAACTCGTCGGCCGAGACGATGTTTATGATCGAGCGCAAAGATCCCGGCGGGCAGTTTGTAAACGCCTACACCGTGACCTTTGACATCACGCAGTACCACGACGCCAAAGTCACGACGGGACAGACCTATAGCTATCGCGTGCGCGCCATGTCGGACAGCGGCACCTCGGATTACTCGAACGAAGCCACGGTGACGATCAAGTAGGGACGGGCAGCGCGGCGAACAGCGCCCCGCTGTACGAAAAGGCCTGCTGCGCTTCACTGACGATGGCCTGCGCCTGCGCCTCGATAAGCGGCAGCGCATCCAGACAGCGACGGAGCTCGGCCTTGTAGGCTGCGTAATCGGCAATCTGCGGAAAGTCGTAAAAGGCCAGACCCTGCCGACCCGACAGCCCCAGCGCCAGCGCCGCCATGCGTCCCAAGATCGGCCCACCTGACAGATCGCCCAGGTAGCGCGTGTAGACGTGGCCGATAAGCAGGCTGGGATCGTGCTCGGCGATGTGTTCCAGGCGCCTGACGTAGGCCGCTCCCGCCGTCGAGAGGGGCCGCTGTCGCCAGTCGCTATCGCCGTGCAGGAAGTCGAGGTCCGCAGCGAGAGCCGCCTGACGAAACAGCTCGGGACGAAAGAGCGGCAAGAGCAGCGGCTGCACGCAGCCATGCCGCAGGCCTGCCTCCAGCGCGCCGTAAACGGCGTGTAGATCTCTGAGCAGCTGCAGGTAGCTCGGCGGGTCGAGCAGGCCGCGCAGCAGACCGCGCACAAAGGCGAGGCGCTCAACCAGGCGATGCGCTCGACGCGTGCCGGTACGCAGGCGCAGCGACAGCGGCTCGGGCTCGGGACTGCGCAGCCGCGGACGGGGCGCAGCTGCGACGGGGCGCCGGGATGCGATGGGCGACGAATCAGCGAGCTGCACGTTCATCTGCGACTCCGCTTGCGGTAAGAGGGGGTGGGGGCACAAACAGGAAGCCGTGCAGATAGCGCTCGGCAAAGGGCTCGCCGAAGATCTGCGCAAGCGCGTTGTGCTCGCGGCGGTTCTGCCGCTCGGCAGCTAGCCAGCGCGCGATGGCCGCCCGATCCCGCTGGGTCGCAGCGTAAAGATCCGGTGGATTGGGCAAGGCTGAACGCGAAAGCTCGGCGGCTTCGTCGATGAAACGGAGGACGGCGTCAAAGACCACCGCCTCGCTGCCGGGACGCGCCGCGGCGATAAGCGCCAGCGACGAGAACGTTCCCTGCGTAAAGGCGGGAGGGCGACGCGGCACCACGGCCTCGGCGACCCGGTTTTGCAAGCGCAGAAGAGGCGGCGCGCAGCGCGCCTGGAAGAGATCGTGATCGGTCGGAGCGAGATCGATCGCCACCAGCGACAAGCTGCCGCGCAGCGCAATCAGATCCATGCCGAGGATCGGCAGGCCGGAGCCGGGCCAGGGCAGACCGACCACGGTCAGCGAGACACTCGTCGCCGGCTCGGGCGAGCCCGCGGTACGACTCGGCGCGTCGGCGAGACCGATCGGAGCCTCGGTTTGTGTGGTGATGGCCGCAATGGTCAGCGCAGCGAAGCCGGGGCCGGAGTAGCGCTGGCTGGTCATGCGCACGGCGCGACCCCGCAGGATGCCGTCGACCTGCGCAAGCTCAGCGGCGATCGGAACGGGCTTCAGGCCGCAGCGGTCGACAAGCTCTTGCTGCAGGTGCTGGCGGCAGCGATCGAGGCCCTCCATTAGTTTCTCCATGACAGACCCAGCAGCACGGCCAGGGTGAACAAGAGCAGGCTGACCGCGCCGATCGCCAGGCCCCGCTCCAGCCTCGGTGACGCCAGCCAAGCGCGCTGGGTGGCGGCCAAGGCAGAGAAGAACGCCGCCTGCACGCGATCGCTCAACGCTACGGAAGACGGCGGGACGACAGCCGGCGGGTGCGCGATGTCGGGATGCGCATCCAGCGCAGTCGGGACCCAGCTCGGGCTCTCGGAGACATGGCTGGCAGGGCTCTGCGAGGCCGTCTCTATCGACCGTGAGCTGGCCGCCGTCGGGCTCTCGGCCGCTGCGATGGCCGGCTGCTCGCCGCTGCGTCGCGGCATGTCGACCCCGGTCGAGGTCTGGGTGATCAGAAGCTCGGGCTCGTCGCGGGACTGCAGCGAGATGCCCAGCGCCTCTTTGAGTTCCGGCCACGAGGCGAAGCGATCTTCGGGACGCTTCTGCAGCATGCGGTGGATGACAAACGCCAGGTGGGGATCGAACGCTGGGTCGAGATCGTTGATGTGCACCGGCGGCTCGTGGATGTGAGCCAAGAGCAGGTCATACGCCGTCGGACGAATGAACACCGGGCGCCCGACCGCGGCGTGATACAGGGTGGCACCCAGGCTGTACATGTCGGCGCGAAAGTCGATCTGGCTGGGATTCTGGGCCTGCTCCGGCGCGATGTAGGTCGGCGTGCCCGACACCAGACCCTGCTTGGCCTGCGGATCGCTGAGCACGCCCTCGGCGCTGCGTGTCGAAGCGATGCCGAAATCGACGAGCTTGATGTGCCCATCACGGCGCTCCAGGATGTTCGAGGGCTTTACATCGCGGTGCAGCATGCCCTGCTCGGTCGCGGCGTGCAGCGCATCGGCGACCGCCAGCCCAATCTGCGCGATGCGCGCGGCGGGCAGCCGACCGAGGTTTTGGATCTGCATCGCCAGCGTGGTCTCGCCGACGTACTCCATGACGATGAAGGGCTTGCCCTCCCAGACATCGATATCGACGATGCGCACGATGTTGGGGTGGGTCAGGCGCACCAGGGCTTGCGCTTCTCGCCGAAAGCGCGCCGCGCCCTCGGGATCGATCGTCGGGTCCAGCGGCTCGAACACCTTGACCGCCACCGGCATGCTGAGCAGCTCATGGAACGAGCGAAACACCGTCGCCGTTGCGCCTTCGCCGAGCGCATCCTGCAGCACGTAGCGTCCGATGCGCACGCCGGGGCCAAGCGGGATGTTGGCCGGAGGCTTGGGTCCAGGCAGGGCCCGCGGCGCAGCCCCTGCCCCGACGGGGGGCTCGGGCTTGGCGGCGACTGGCGGATCCGGCGCAGAGGCAGCGGGCGGATCCGGCGCAGGAGCCGCGGGCGGATCCGGTTTCGCGACGACGGCTGGCGCGGGGGACGGGGGCGGCTCCGGTTTCGCGACGACGGCTGGCGCGGGCGCGGCGACGGGGGCAGCGACCGCTGGGGACGCGGGCAAGGCCTGCGCCGCCGAAGGCACGACGGCTGTGGACGGGACAGAGGGGACGCGCAGCGGACCAAACACCGAGTCCAGCGTGGCATCGAGATAGCCCTTGCGGATGGCATCCACGGTCCGCGCCTTGGCCCGCGATAGCAGCCCCTGCTCGACAAGAAAATCGACGAGCGAACCGCGCTCACCCCAGCGCGAAAGCAGCGCCTCGATCTCGGGGGCGGGGAGGCCGCGCTCGATCGCTAGATAGGTTCGCACGTACACCAAAACATCTGCGTTTTCCTTCATGTCGTTGCGCACCTGTTGTAGTGAAGAGACCGCGTCCTGCATGTCGGGAAACCGCTCGGCTGGATCGGGAGCGCAGAGGCGAGCAGTCAGCGCCCCCAGCGCCCCCGCAGCACGTAGCTCGGCGCGCACCTGTGCCAGCTCATCTCGGCTCGGCAGCCGCCCCAGCTGAAGCTCGCAGCCGAGGACGCCCAGCGAAAACTGATCGCTCTCCGCCGCGGCATCCCCCACAAATGCTTCGGGGGCCATGTACGGCAGCGATCCCGCCGGCACCCGCGCCCGCTCGCCCCGCGCCAAGAAGCGACCAGCGCCAAAATCAGTCAGCAGCCACGGCGCCCCCGGCTCAGTGCTCGAAAGAAGAATGTTCTCGGGCTTGACGTCCCGGTGGATCACCCCCTGGGCATGGGCATAGGCCAGGGCCGAGCCGATCTCACAAAGCAGCCTTGCGATCTCGGGGGGCGATAGGCGCGGCCCCTCGACGAGCCGGCGGCGCAGCGAGCCGCCCTGCGCCTGCGCGAACACCAAAACGGGCAGGCGAAAAACAGTGTCAAAGCCGATGTCTAAGCAGGGCACGATGTGCGGGTGGCGAAAGCGCAGCACCAGCCGTAGCTCGCCCGCCCAGGCGGCGTACGCGTCCTCTTCTCCGTCGAAGAACTTCACAACGACGGGTCCATCCCGCTCGGGGTCGGTGGCCGCAAAGACCGTACCGCTGGCCCCCGCGCCGATACGCGGACCCAGCCGATAGCGACCGAGGATCCGCTCGGTCGAGACCGGCTCTGTGCCCCCCAAGACCAGCCCGGGTGGCAGCGGCTCGCGCGGTGGGCGTGCGGTGCTCAACATCATCCCCAGTCCCCGGTCGCAAGTCGCCGGCCCTACGGTCCACCCAGCTGCGCGACGATCTGCGAGTGTGAGAGCTTGCTGCGGCGAAGCTCACGCACACGCGCCCCCAGATCGGGCGGTACCAGGACAAACGTCGTGCCATCCTTGTCGCCCAGTCGCAGATCGCCGGTCTGAATGCAGGTCAGACTCTCGTCGGTGAAGTGACCAAGGAAGCCTTCGATCAGGCCCTCGAAGAGATCGTCGGCGAGGTGCCCCTTGGGCCCGATATCCTGCATCGGACTGTTGAGGAGCTTGGCCGGCAGAAAGCCGTACTGACCGCGCGACCAGTCGATGCGTAGCTCGCCCATGCCGCTGCTCTGCCACAGGTCAGATACCAAGAAAGTGAACTCTGACATCGTGCAGTCGCGCAGCGAGCGCGAAAGATAAGCCGACAGCTCGGCCTCGCTACGGCGAGCCAGACGCGCCCCGAAGAAGCTGCCGCAGCGTCGCAGCACGAGGCCAGTGGCCGGCCCTGTCTCGTGCTCGCAGGCCAGCACGAAGCCGCGCAGAAAGTCTTCGCTGATCCCGACCAAGCGCGTGCCACCGCGGCTGCGCAGCACACCGGCCCGTAGCTCGCTGCGGATGTACTGCGGACTGCTGAAGTAGTTGAGCGGACGCAGGCTCTCCCCGGCCATGGCTACTTCGCCTCCTTGTTCGCATCGCTGGCTTCACGTCCCGACAGCACGGCCGCGCACTGCAGCACAAACGGATGCAAGAGCTTGGCGGTGGCCGGCGACAGCTCACGCCCCGCAACCAGGGCCAGGGTCTTGTAGGTGTCTTCGATGAAGTGCGGCGCGAAGCCAACCCCGCGCAGGATCGTCGACAGCCAGGTCAGAAGCGAGTCGTTGAGATACTGCGGATCGTTGCGCAGCATGGCCATCGCCGTGTAGCGCAGCACCAGCGTCTCGTCGCGGATGCAGGTCTGCATGGCGTTTTTGAACTTCTTTTCCATGTCGGGATAGGCGCGAAAGATCTCGCGCACCGTCTGCTCGACGATGGTCGTCTCTTTGCTGCTGATCTCGCTCATGGCGGCGAGGCGCGCCTCTAGGCCCTGGGCGTAGTCGCGAAGCGTGCTCTGCTCGCTCGCCGTCAGGTATCGCCCCTCGGCGCTGCTGAACATCTCTAGGATCTGCCGATTCATGGATCATTCCCCCCAAGTCAGACGGTGTAGCGAACTAGACCCAGCGCACGCCGGCGAACAGCGTCGCCAAGGATCCGCTCTCTGTGGTGGCCGAGCGGCGCTCCAGGTTGATCAGGCGCGGCGGCTGGCGCAGCGCGACGAAGTAGTGCTCGACGGGAAGCTGGGCCCAGCCGGCGGCGATGGCGTTGGGACTGGCACGCAGCGTAAGCCGCGCAAAATAGCGTCGCACCGTATCGCGCATCCCCGCATCGGGGAGCTCGTTTCCTCTGCCCTCCATGGCCCTGACTCCTTGCTTTGTGGTCGGTATCCGTCGGAAAAAAGGTGCTACAGGCGCGCGATGATCTCTTGCGCGCTGGCCCCCTCGCGCGACCAGAACTGCGCGGCGTTGATGCGCTTGCTGGCCCCGACCAGGAACTTGCAGAACTCTTCGCCCATCGAGTAGCACTGGATCTCTAGACCCGACAGCTCGGCGCGGGCGATGTAGCTGAAGGCGGCGGCAAACAGGCCGGCGTAGTAGTGGCAGGCCACCTTGCCGATGTTGCCGATGCTCTTGGCGACTGCCGACTCGTAAAGATCGACGAAGATCAGGCCCTCTTTGAGCTGCGTGAGGTCGTAGCTCCAGCTCCCCCAGCCGGCGGCCTGCAGCGGCCACCACCACGACTCCAGCACCATGCGCGAGTGGCCTTCGCTGATGCTCTGCCCGAACTCGGACTGAAAGCGCGCGGCAAAGCCGGCGATATCGGCGCGACCCCACTCCAAGCCGCAGCGATACATGATCTCGGCCGCGGCATCGCCGACTTCTTCTTGCAGAGCAAGCTGATAGCCAACGATGAAGTCTTCGCTGACCAGCATCATGCGCTGGCCATAGCGGTTAAACAGCCGGCCGTTTTCTTCGCGGCGGAAGAACTTGCTGGGCTCGTAGTGGTTGTGCTGGGGGTGTGGGTTGGTACCAATGAGTGCGCTGGGAAGTTCTAGTGCCACGGACTACCTCGCTGCTTGGGATGGCCAACCAGGGTTACGGACTGCCGTCGCGGATCGATAGCGAGCGGGTCTTCATCTCGGCGATATCGACAGCGACGAAGGACAGCTCGGCGATGCGGCTGCGCGTGATCAGCTTGCCGGCTTCGATGAGGATCGCGCCGGTGACCGGATGCATGATTCGCTCTTCGGCCCGCCGGCCGATCAGGGCTTCCAGATCAGAGGCCGAGTCGATGAAGCGACCGCGCGGGACCTCGATGCGCACGCCTTCGCCCTGCACCTTGGCCTGGCAAGCCAGGCGCGAACAGGCGCGACGATCGGCGAGCATCGGCAGCGACAGGCGCTCGCGCGGGGTCACTGGCGAGAGCTGTTCGGCCCCGGCCGTGACATAGACATGGCACGTCGCGCAGAGCCCCTTTCCCCCGCAAGCCATGAGGAGTTTTTCCCGCGCCGCAAGCACGGCATCGAGGACGCGCGAGTTGGTCGTTACCTCGATCGGGTCGGCCTGCGATTCGACGCGGATTCGCTTCATCCACTCTGTCCCCCCGGACTACTTGGATGAAATATGGATGCTCAGCAGCAGCTCAGGGCGTCAGGTTTTTTGTCGCGATTTTCGACGGAGAAGAAAGGTAGGTGAGCGTCCGGAGAGAAGTCGCCCCGGAGCGATCCTGTAGGGCGGGTGGCGGCTACGGCAGCGGGCCGGCGAGCAGCGATCGGAAGGCCTGACCGATGGGCACACTGGTCGGCTTCGCCACGCCGCTGGTGCTGACGTAGGCCTTGCCCGCGGCGAGATCGTCTTGTAGCTGCTGCAGGCCACGCTGCGACAGACCCAGGCCGCTGAGATCGACACCCGACCACAGCTCGGGCTGGCCGGTCGGCATGTTGAGGCGCGTGGCCGAAAGCCCATTGCACGGCTGCTGCGGGCAGGACGTCGTCGCCGACTTCGTCGAGTAGTAGCGATCAGTCTCGGGCTGATCGCTCCGATCGCTGACCCGCATATTGGCGCGCGTCACCTGATAGACCTCCATCGGCTCGCCGGCCACTTTGACCGAAGTGTAGCGACCGTAGAGCAGCATGTTGGACGCCAGGGCCTGCGCGTTCTGCTCGTCGCCCGAGGACAGCTTGAGGGCCCGGAAGTCGTAGGCGTAGACCAAGTGACTGGCCGCGGTGTTGACATCGAACGTCATCTGCGTGGCGCAGGGATGACGCACGCAGACCACGCTGTAGGCGCTGGGCCGCGTCCAGGTCAGCGGGCTCTTGGCGGCGGCGTCGCTCTTGTCGTCTTCGCTGGCGACGGGCAGCGAGGTCACATCGAAGTCATCGGCCGAGCCGCAAGCCGCAAGCAGGAGAGAAGACAGCGCGCCAATCTGAAGCAGGGGAAGGGTCTTTGCCATGGTCGATTTCCTCTTTTTGTCCGGGGTTCTGTGAAGCTGACTTCGCAATCTCCGGGCCAAGTCGCAGCGCGAATCTCCGACGGAGTTTTGGCGAGCTGCGGCAAGCGACGCGCAGGATGTTCGGCCTGCCCTGCCAGGCTGCAAGCCTTGCGCACAGGCGCGCACAAGCGCATGCACAGGCGGCTCGGGTGGCAGCGGTCGGGTAGCGATATTGGGTCGTGGAAAGCGGGCGAAGCCGCGCGCGGCTACAGGAAGCGGAAAGCGCCAGCGGCCATGAAGCGCAGGCGGGGATCGACGATGGGGCTCGTCAGGTTGATGTCGGCGCCCAGAAGCTCGGCGCGGATCTCGAAGGCCGAGACCACGCGATAGGCGATGCCTAGGGCCGGGTTCAAGCGCACGCCGTACAGCGAGCAGGGGTTCAGTGCACCAGCGGTCGAGCAGGCGCCCTTGCCGTCGGGCAGCTTCTTGACCGAGGACTCCAGCACGCCCAGACCGGCTCCGAGCTCAAAGTAGATCTCAAGCGGCAGACGGGGCGTCGGGAAGATGGCGGCGCGCGCGCCCAGCGTGAAGCCGGCGTTGCGCCAGCCGTTCGCGAGTTCGAAGGGCACGCGCATCATGATGTCGATGGCGTAGCTCGACCGCAGGCGAGCGCGATAGTCCAGGCCCAGCGTCATCGCCACCTGGTGCGGCGGAAATCCACCCCCGGCGACGTCGATGGCCCCGCCAACGCCGAGCACCGCCGCAAAGCGCCGCGGCGGCGTGCGCAGCCGCGAGTTCTCTTCTTCGGTGCCGCTGTCGAGGCCCCCGGGATCGCTCTTGCTATCGGTCAGCGTCACTTCGAAGCGATAGGTCTCGCCGGCGTTGAACTGCTGCTCTTTGCTGAAGGACAGGTTGTCCTTGCGCACCGTCAGGCGGTGGTAGCCACTGTCCATGTCGATCGGCGCCCCCAGGGGCGTGCGACCGATCTCGTGTCCATCGATGAGGATGTAGGCCTTCTCATCGATGACGATCATCAGCTTGGCCAGGGTGGCCTGTAGCTCACGGATGCGCTTCTCAATCGCGCCGCGATCCGGCGCGTCGGACACTGAGCTGAGATAGCCCTGATACGACTCGATAGCCCGCACCGCGTACTCACCGCGATCGTAGGCCCGGCCGGCGTTGAACAGCAGATCGCCGCGCTTCGAGAGGTTGTAGGCCTCCTCGAAGGCCTTGCCGGCTTGCCAGTAGCGGCCTTCGACATAGTGGCGCTCGCCGACCTCGTAGCGCTTGCGGGCGGCATCCAGCGCCTCGTCGGCAGCGGCGGGGCGGGGCGGGGCCACCACCGCGGCCAGACCGGCTGCAAGGCCCAGCACCAGCGAGGGCAGCCGGAGTCGCGCTCGTTTGGCAGGAGTCCCCGGCAGAGTCCGCAGCGTAGCCCGCGGGGTCGAGGGGGGAGACGACGAAGATTCAGGGCTTATCACATGAAAAATATATCGTGAACCATACGAAAATTGCATCAGGTTGAGCAGGTTGGACCGCGGTTACCGACCTTCCCCCCTCGCAGGCGGGAGCCGGGGGGCTGCCACAGGGGTCAGCGCCCGGCTCCGGCCCGACTTTCTACGACATAATGCGTAGCGTCCACTCCAGGCGCGCCGCGTCGGTCCGCTCGCGCTCGGACTCGGGGTCGGTGGCGTCGGCGGCGCCCTGGCGGTCATCCCGGGCGGGGCTCGCCGGGGCCAGATCGCGGACGCTTGGCCGCCGCTCCTCGGCGCGGCTCTGGGTCGCGGCAAGGAGCCGCAGGAACGCGGCACGCAGCTTCTGGTTCTTGGATTCAGCAAGGCGACTCATCTTCACTTCTCCGTTTCTGCGGGAGCGCTCGGGGCGCTCCCCATCCCCTGCTTGGCGGACCGTACAGACCTCGTGCTCTTTGGGGTTGAGGCCGGCCCGGGGCGACCAAAGCCAGCCTGGCTTCGGTCTTCGCCGTCGCTGTTTGCGACCAAGCGAGAACTTTTGTAACACGCCGGTCTGACAACGGTCGGACCCGCGCTTCGATCTGTTTTGTGGCTAATTTTGTGGCTAAAAAGAGTGGGAACTCGGCTGCTTAGAGTGGACCGTGCAGGTCCCCGCGGATGAACTGGCGCACCACTTTGTCAGTGGTCTCTTCAACGTGTGCCGCCAAGCCATCATAACGGAGTCGGCCACGATAAAGCATCAAGAGACGCGGGGCAAATTCGCGCAGCGCCGGAATATCGCTAGAGACAATGATCACCGTCGCCCCGGTCGCGGCCCGCTCGCGCTGCAAGAGCTCATAGACCTTGGCCGTGGTCACCGGGTCCAGGCCTGCCGTCGGCTCGTCGTAAAGAATGATCGGCGGCCGAGCGACCACGGCGCGGGCCAGAGCAACGCGCTTGCGCTGACCGCCGGAGAGCTGACTTGGCAGCTTGTCGCGGTGGTCATAAAGACCGACGCCGCGCAGGGCCTCGGTGACACGCTCGGCGACGGCGGCCTCGTCGGGCTGGCGGCCGGCGGCCAGCTCGCGCTGGCGCAGCGGGAAGGCGACGTTGTCAAAGTTCGACATCGAGTCGAACAGGGCATTGTTCTGAAACAGCATGCCGATGCGCACCTGCACACGGCGCCCCTCGGCGGGATCGGCCGCCACGCCGCCTCGGAACAGCGCGACGTCGTCGACCTGCACCTCGCCCTCTTCTGGGCAGACCAGGCCGCAGACGATCTTGAGCAGCAGGCTCTTGCCGCTCGCCCCCGGACCGCACAGCCCGACGGTCTCGCCGGCCGCGACATCGAGATCGATGCCGTCTAGGACGGGCGGAGACAGCGGGCTGTAATGGCGCTTGCGAACGCCGCGCAGACGAAGCACGGGGCGCAAGATAGCACGCTCCCCACCGCCCACAGCCGACCAGACAGCGCACGGCCCCGGACGCAAAATTGACCGGCCACAGACCCGGAATTGAGTGGACCGCGGGCGGGCAAGGGCGCTACGAATCGCGACATGCTCAAATCCCGCGTAGACCTCTCTCTTCCCGTCGCTGAACGTCCACCCGATCGCGCGCCTGCCGAGCCCGCTTACCCGCGCCGCCGAGCCGCCCTGCCGCTGGCTCTGGTCGCGCTCTCGGCAAGCTTTGCGGCCTGCGATCCGGGGCCGACCGCGGGGCTTCTCAGTGGCCCGCCCGCCCCCTTCCAAGTCCGCGAGAGCATCGAGCAGCTTCAGATCACGCACGCCCAGCCGGGCGCCGAGATCACGCTCTATGACGGCAAGGGCATGCGCCTGCAGGGTGGCCAGGTCGACGGCATGGGCAGCTACGTCTTCCGCAAGCTGGCGCCCGGCGGCGACTATGTCGTCAAGACCGGGGCGGTGCGCGGCCAGGCTGGCGGCGAAAAGAGCGGCCTGCGCGTGCGCTCGATCGCCGAGAGCAAGCCCGATCCCAGCTTCTATCGCAGCCAGCGCCTGCAGCCCGGGCATGGCTATCTGCGGACCCGCGACGGCACGCTGCTTTCGATCTACGTCACCCTGCCTGGCCCGCCGGAAAATGGGCCGTACCCGACGGTGGTGAACTACTCAGGCTACGATCCCTCCAAGCCCGACAACCGCCAGGCCGAGTTCGAGTTCCTGTGCGGCACCTTCCCCATCCTGTGCGATCCGCCGGCCGATCCTAGCGCCCTTATTTCGGCCGTCATGGGCTATGCCACCGTCGGTGTCAACATGCGCGGTACCGGCTGCTCGGGCGGCGCGTTCGACTTCTTCGACACGCTGCAGCGCCTGGATGCCTACGACCTGGTCGAGACCATCGCGGCGCAAGACTGGGTGCTGCACAACAAGGTCGGCCTGACCGGCATCTCGTACCCCGGCTACAGCCAGTTCTTCGTCGCTGAGCAGCAGCCGCCGAGCCTGGCGGCGATCATGCCGTTTTCGGTCATGGGCGACACCTACCAGACGCTGATGCCGGGAGGCCTGCTGAACACCGGCTTTGCCGTCGGCTGGGTGCATCAGGTGCAGGACCGCGCCTCGCCCTATGGTCAGGGCTGGGAAGACAACGTGGTGGCCGGGGGCGACCAGACCTGCGCCGAAAATCAGCTGTTGCACGGGCAGAAGGTCGATCTGATGGCCCAGATTGCCGAGAACCCGTTTTACCGCAGCGACATCGGCGACCCGCTGACCCCGACGACGTTTGTCCCCAAGATCAACGTGCCGGTGTACCTCGCCAGCGCCTGGCAGGATGAGCAGACCGGACCGTTTTTCTCGTCGCTGTTTGACCGCTTCACGGGGTCGAAGACGGTGCGCATCACGACGTATAACGGCGTCCACGTCGATGCCTTCGCGCCCGGCCTGCTCGTCGAGTGGGGCATCTTCATGGACCTGTACGTCGCGCGCCGCATTCCCCGCGTCGATCCCAAGCTGCGCCAGCTAGCCCCGCTTCTGCTGTCGCGCGTCTTCGATGCCGAGCTTGAGCTTCCGCCCGATCGCCTGGCGCACCACAAGACCTACGAGGCCGCGCTCGCCGAGTATGAGAGCGAGCCGATGATCCGCATCCTCTTCGAGTCGGGCGCCGGTCCAAGTGGCACGCCGGGAGCGCCAGACTGGTCCTTCGAGCGCAAGTTTGCCCGCTGGCCGCTGCCCGAGACCCGTCCCCAGCGCTTCTATCTGCAAGAGGGAGGCGGGCTCGCGACCACCACACCGACGGCGACGAGCGCTGTAAGCTCGTTCGATCACGATGCCAGCGCCGGTCAGCGCAGCATCCTGGCCCCGGGCGGTGATCCCTGGGCTCGCCTGCCGCGCACCGACTGGCAGCAGCCGCGCGATGGCAAGGCGCTGTCGTATGTCTCGCCGGCTTTCACCAGCGACACGGTGATGGCGGGTACGGCCAGCCTCGATCTGTACGTGCAGTCGAGCGCCAGCGATGCCGATCTGCAGGCGACGATCTCGGAAGTCCGCCCCGACGGCAAAGAGACGTACGTGCAGACCGGCTGGCTGCGGGCGGCGCAGCGCAAGCTCAGCCCGACGGCGACCGCGCTGTGGCCGCAGCACACCCACCTGCGCGACGATGTCCAGCCGGTAGCGACGGCGGGGGGCGGCGACTGGTCCGAGGTCCGCATCGGCATCCCGGCCTTCGCCCACGCCTTCCGCAAGGGCTCGCGCCTGCGCATCACCCTCGACACGCCGGGCGGCACCCGCGCCGCCTGGAAGTTCAAGCTGACCGACTACAAGAACAACCCCACGCACTACGTCGCGCACGATCGCGGGCATACATCGAGCCTGCTCTTGCCGGTCCTCGACGGCGTCCCCGTCCCCACGCCGCTGCCCGCCTGCCCGTCGCTGCGCGGCCAGCCCTGCCGCACCTACGTGCCGTTTAGCAACCGCGGCGCCACGCCCTAGCTCCGACGCGGCCCCGCCGCACCTCAGCCTCGCCTCCCCTCGCCTCTTTTCTACCGCCTGCCTGCTGCCGATCACCCTTGCGGCAGCAGGCGGCGGCACGCGACGATACCCCATGCTGCCCGTGGTGCGACGCCGACTGATCGCCCTCCTGGTCTGCGCGCTCGGCCTGCTGTGGCCGTCGGGTAGCGTGGCGCAGCCGACGGAGCCCACGGAATCCCACCCGCAGGCCGTGCTCGCTCTCGCCGAGACGACGGTGGACGCGGTCGACCTGCTGCCGTACCTATGGTTCCTCGCCGCCCCCGGCGAAGCGCCCCTCGACGCGCTGCGCCGTCCCGGGCTGGCCACGGCCTTCCAGTCGAGCCAGGGGTTTGGCAAGCCGCGCGACGTCCGCAGCGTCTGGGCTCGCCTGCGCCTGCGGCCGAGCACGGACCGGCACGAGCGCTGGCTGCTGCACATCAGCAGCACGCTGATCGGCGGCTGGACCGTCACCGTCTATTTCCGCGACGAGACCGGCTGGGCGCGCCAGCAGATTGGCCGCCGCACCCCGCTCGCCGAGCGCCCCATCCCCGACAGCGATGCCATTTTTGAATTGGATCGCATGCTGCAGCACGATTCCGAGATTTATATTCATTTTGAAAATCAGGTTATCAACAATTTATATATATTTCAGATATCTCAGATTCACGCAGAAACATATCAGCATGTGTATTCACAAAAGACCTGGCGCTTCGTTTTTTATGGATTTATTTTTGGTATCTGCACAATTATTATCATTTATGGAATTATCCTGTTTTTTTCGACTCGCGACGCCAGCGCCGCCTGGTTTTCTGCCTCGATGCTGGGTTTTATGTTGTATTTCCTCTCGCGCGAGGGCATTGGCTTCGAGATCTTCTGGGGGGGGCGCCCGTGGATTGAGCCCGGCCTGATCTTGGCCCCACTCGGCGGCACCCTGAGCAGCCTGTCGATTAGTCAATTTACTCTGCGATTTCTGCACATCGAAAATCGTCGTCACTGGGCATCGGTGATCTCGTCGATTTGTGTGGTTATCATGGCTCTTCACACCTGCAGATTCGCAATCGCTTTATACACAAATACATTGATGAATTACGCTCTATATAACGTTTCGGCGATCATCGTCTCGGTCACGCTGGTCAGCCTGGTCTGCTCGCGGCTGCGCTCGTCCGACCCGACGATCAAGTGGGTGCTGGCGGCCTTCCTGGCGGCGGCAACTGGGGTGGTGCTGCAGACCCTGCTTCTGATCTCGGTGATCCCACCGCGGGTGTGGAACCGCCACGCCATGCCGATTGGCCTGGTGCTGCAGGTCGAGCTCCTGGCCGTCGCGCTGTCCTATCGCATGCGCCGCATCCAGGCCGAGTTCCTAGAGCGCGAGAAGTCCGAGAAGCTGCTGCTGACCATGCTGCCGGCGCCGATTGCGCAGCGACTAAAAGCCGGCGAGTCGCCGATCGCCGACCGCCACGCCGAGGTCACGGTGCTGTTCGCCGACATCGCTGGCTTCACGCCGCTTTCGTCTTCGCTCCCGCCCGAGCAGGTGGTGCAGACGTTAAACACGCTGTTCTCGCGCTTCGATGCGCTGACCTCGGCCCGCGGCCTGGAAAAGATCAAGACCATCGGCGACTGCTACATGGTGGTCGGTGGCCTGCCGCATCCGCGCCCCGATCACGCCGAGGCGGTGGCCGATCTGGCACTGGCCCTGCTCGCCGCCATCGAGGACGGGGGGCCGTCTGCTGATCCCGGGCTGCGCCACATCCGCATCCGCATCGGGCTGCACTGCGGCTCGGCGGTGGCCGGGGTCATCGGTCGCCACAAGCCGGCCTACGACCTGTGGGGCGACACCGTCAACACCGCCAGCCGCATGGAGTCGCACGGCGAGCCCGGCCGCATCCACTGCTCGCAGGCCATCTACGACAAGCTCGCCCCCGCTTTCGAATTCAGCGAGCGCCGCGAGGTCGAGGTCCGCGGCAAGGGCCGCATGCCCACCTACTTCCTGCTGCGACGGAAAACTCCCTAACACAGCGCCGTGCACAGGCCACCGGGCTTGGTTTATTGTGCGCGCGTGCTGCCCCGCCTGCCCTCCGCTTTCCCCCTGTGTTTGCTCGGCGTGCTGCTTGCGCTGCTGCGGCCGAACCCGCTCTGCGCCGCCAAGCCCGAGCTGTTTGGTCAGTACGAAGAGCAGCTGATCTCGCGCGTGCTGCGCGAGCGCGGCCTGGCGATCGATCCCGAGCCGGAAGGCAAGACCATCGAGTCAGTGCAGGTGGCGGCGCACGAGATCATCCTGCCCGGCGACATGCCGCTTTCGCGCTTTGTGCCGTGGACGTTTCTCAACCGCTTTCACTCGCGGACCAAGGACTACATCATCGCGCAAGAGATGCTGATCCGGGCCGGCGATGTCTACCGCCGCGACCTCATCGAAGAGTCGGGGCGCAACCTGCGCAGCCTGTTCATCTTGGCGGTGGCACGCATCGTCGCCGCCCGCGGCTCGACCCCCGACAAGGTGGTGCTGATCGTCGTTACCAAGGATCGCTGGAGCCTGCGCCTCAACACCTCTTTTGTCCTCGATAACGTCCGGCTGGATTCGCTTTCGTTTTCGATGGCTGAAGGCAACCTATTTGGTCGCAACAAGCGCTTCGCCTTCGAGTTCGCGCTCGATCCCGGGCGCTATGCGCTGGGCGCCAGCTACTACGATCCGCGCATCTTAAGCTCGCGACACACGGCGCGACTGTTCGGCGTGTTCTATCTCAACCGCGACACCAATGCGCTGGAAGGCGGACGGGCTGAGCTCGCCGTGGGTCGTCCGCTGTTCAGCCTGCGCACCCGCTTGGGCTGGACCGCATCGGTGACCTTCCTGCAAGACATCGTGCGCTCGTTTCGCAGCGGCAGCATCCGCACGCGCGAGTTCTTCGGCGAGCAGGTGCCCGACATCTTTCTGCGCCGCAACGCCAACGGCTTTCTGCAGCTGACCTATTCCGATGGCGTGATCTTCAAGCGCAACGTCGCCGTCGGCTGGCGCGCCTCGCACGCTCGCTACCTTTTGCCCGATGACTTCCCCGCCGAGATCTCGCCCCAGGCTCGATCGGCGTATGAGGCCGCGCTGCCGCGCAGCGAGTCGTGGACGGGGCCGTTCGCCTACTTCGAGCTCTACGTCGCTCGCTACGTGCGCCTGAAGAACATCCAGACCTTCGCGCTCAGCGAAGACTATCGCGTCGGGCCGCGGGTCTATGCCGAGGTCCGTACCGCCAGTCACATCTTCGGTCTGCCGTCGGACTTCGTCGAGCTCTACGCCAGCTACGAGCACCCGCACTACTACCGCGACAACTTCATCGACTATGGCGCGTCGATCACCGGCCGCGTGCAGTACGAGACCGCGCAGGCCGCTGGCTTTACGACGCCGCTCGTCAACCAGACGCTGACCGCGTACCTGCGCGAGATCACGCCGCTCCTCGGTTTTTTTCGCCTGCACATTTACGGCACGCTGCAGCTTCGGGCTCGCGATCTCAACAACACGCGCCTGACCTTGGGATCGGACAGCGGGCTGCGCGGCTTCGGGGCGCGGACGTTTCAGGGCAATAACCTCTATCGCCTCAACGTCGAGGCCCGCACCACAGCGCTTAACCTGTGGACCATCCACATCGGTGGCGTGCTGTTTTACGACGCTGGCGATACCCCCGATGTCTTCGACGGCTACAACCGCAGCGGTGAGCCGCGACGGGCCAGCCTGCATCAGGACGTCGGCGTCGGGATGCGCATCCTGTTTCCGCAGTTCAACCGCGACGTCGTGCGGCTGGATCTGGCGTTCCCCTTCGAACAGCTAGGCACGAGCTACGCTCCCAGCTTTTCTGCCGAGTTCGCGCAGGCTTTTTAGCGGACTCGTGCGGCTGCCTTGATGACTTCTGTCAGTCGGCTGTGCCATGTTGCCGCCGCTTTTGCCGCCGGCAGAAGCGATGACCACCCCGACCGATGGGAGATTGCTGATGCGTACTCGTTCACTTTCCTTCGCCGCTCTTCTTTTTCTGGCCTGTGCCGGCCAAAAGCCCGCCGCTGACCACGCCCCGACGGCAAGCTCGGCCCCGGCCCTGTCCACCGAAGAGCGCACCGCCGCCATCGACGAGATGGAGAAGAGCCGCAAGGCCTTCCTTTCGGCCATCGACGGCCTCAGCGATGCCCAGTATCGCTTCAAGCCCGCGCCCGATCGCTGGTCGGTGGCCGAGGTCGCCGAGCACATCGCGGTCTCGGAAGAGATGCTGCTGGGCATGGTCAAAGAGCGCGTGCTCAAGACCCCGGCAACGCCCGAGCTATTGGCCCAGGTCAATCGCGACAACAACCTGCTGCTGAGCCGCGTGCAAGATCGCAGCAACAAGGTGCAGGCGCCCGAGATGCTGCGTCCATCCGGCCGTTTCCCGACGGTGGATGCGGTCAAGGCGGCGTTTAGCCAGAGCCGCGACAAGAGCGTCGAGTTCGTCAAGGCCGCCCCCGAGAACCTGCACGCCTACGCCGCGCCGCATCCGGTGCTCAAGGCGCTGGACGGCTATCAGTGGCTGCTGCTGCTGTCGGCCCACACCGGCCGCCATACCGCGCAGATCCTGGAAGTCAAAGCCGACCCCAAGTTCCCGCGCTAGTCGCCCGCTCGCCTGTCCCCCTGTCCCGCCTAGTCCCCCGCCCCGCCTAATCCCACCGATCGAGCTGGTAGCGCGTGCGCACGCCGCGCGTCGTGACCGCAAAGATCTGATTCCACGTCGAGCCTTTGGTGAGGCGAATGCCGCAGGCCTCGGCCGTGTCCTTGCCTGCGATCACCTGACCTTTGACGTAGGCTTCTAGCGTGGCGCGGATCGCGTGGTATTCGCTGCGCAGCGACTCGACGAAGAAGCCGGCGCCTTGGCGATAGGTCAGATCGCGCGCCCCTTCCAGCACGAAACAGACCGATGCGCCCTGGTGCGGGAAGCTGCGCGACTCGTCCCACAGCGTCGGCTGCAGCACGACGGCCGAGACGCGATGAAACACCCCTGGCTTTAAGTTCCAGTCGCTCGGCGCCGAGCCGTTCACATACAAGTACCAGGACACGCGATTACGTCGCGACTCGCTGTCCCACTGCAGGATCGGCGGCGAGTCGGGATTTTCCGCCGTCACCATCGCCATGTAGGGCTCTTTGCCGGTCGGCACCCAGAAGTCGATGGCCTCGGCGGTCGGCAGCACCGTGGCGGCAAACTTCACCCAGGTCATCACGGCAGGTGGCGCCCCGTCGTCCTCGGCCGCGCCGCCGGACTGGCGCAAGAGATGGGAAAAGATGCCGCCGGTCTTTGGCGCGCGCTCCTCGACCCGCGGCTGCCACAGGCACTGCACATCCGATAGCTTGGCAAAGCGCCGCGCCAGCGAGCCGGCACTCATCATTGCCGCGACGGTCTTTTCCGCCTGCGCGATGTTGCCGGCGGTTGGCGCCGCCTGCGGTCGCTGGTACTGCAGCGGGTGCATCTTGGCGTCAAAGCGCTCTTTGGTCGTCTGAAACGGCAGGTCAGCGACGATGTCTTGCAGCAGCGTGCCAATCATCCCAGCGCGAATATGGCAGTACCCGGCCGGAGCCGTCGCTGCCGCCTGCCACAGCAGGCCCTTCCGCCGCGTCTCGTTCTTGGCTGCCGCCAGCCGCTCGTGCAGGTCCTGCAGCCAGGACGCGACGCCCTCGCACTTTTCCGATCGATAGAGCGCGCCCGAGCGCAGGTAGCTATGCGCCTTGAGCACCGCGGAAAGCGGGAACTCTTGCAGCCCCCGCTCCAGCAGCTCGCGCTCCTCGCGCTTCTCGGCCATTGCCTGACCCGCCGTCTTGACCAGCGAGCTCCACAGCCGCGGGCTCGGCAGGCTCAGCGAGAAGTGCTGCCACTCGCCGGTCTGCGGCTTGCCCAGCACCGCCGCACCCGACAAGAAGACCCCCGTGATCTCGGCCGCGGCAACCGCCTGCCGCAAGCGTCGGCTCGCCTCGGCAAAGTTGGCCTGCGCCCCGTCGGGCCACAGCGCGGGCGTGGTGCGCCCTTTGTCATCGATCGTCACCAAGCTGCCGTAGCGGCGGATGAACTTGCGGCAGGCGGCGCAGTTCATCGACTGACGCAGCGGGTCAGGAATCGCATCCAGATAGGTCTGCCAGAGGTCCCCAGCGTTGGTGACAAAAAGCGGTGCGCCGGAAGCGATCGCCGCCGCAAAGTGCGCACGCACCTGAGCGCGTAGCTCGTCGTGGCCATCCTCTACATTCGGGCCAGGCAGAGCGGCCTTCCCCGCAGTAGCGACAGGTTCCATGGATGCTCCTTTGCGATCGAAAACGGCAGGGGGGGCAGGCTGACAGCGAACAGGGCGAAGAGCGTCGCCAGCGACGGGAAGATGGGACTAGCTGCGGTTGAGGACGTCGCCCGTATTGCTGACCGTAGGCTGGTAGTAGTCGGAGGTCAACTGGCGATCTTTGATGGTATTCCCGAGCGCGTCTTCAAGAAACTTGGTCTCTTCAATGCAGGCCTGGCCAGGCACGCACTTGACCTGGACCTGCACTTCTCCACTTGGGCTGATGGTGATCTCAAGCTCACGGCGCTGTGCCATGGGAAACTCCTTTGTGCTTGGTTACTTCCGGCCGACCGGCCTGAGGGAGGACTGCAACCACCCTCGGCCCATGCGGCTCATCCCCACTTGCCGACCGACAGCTTGATCGTACCGTCTTCGGCCTGCACCTGCTCTTCGATGCGATAGCCCTGCTCTTCGCAGGCGGCCACGACTACTTGATATGCATAGGCTTTATTGATCTCGTCGACCACTTCCTGCTCGGTCTTGCCGATCGTGGTCTCGACGCCCCACCAGTCGGCCTGCAGGCCATAGGTGCCGTCTTCGTTCTTGACCACGCCGATGTCGTAGCGGCTCATGTTGATCGACACCTCGGCCAGGCTGGTCTGGCCGCGCCAGCCGCGCACCGTGACGCCCTCTTCGGCGTGTGTGTACTTCCATTTCAACGCATCCAGCGCCTTGAGCAGGCACTGGATGTTGGTGATCTTGGTCGCGACGGTCGTGAAGTGACTCATCAGACTGCCCCCCTACATGCCATCTACATATCGAGGCGGCCACCGTCTTCACCGGGTACGGCGAAGCGATCGCGTGTCTTTTTGTTCAGTACGGGATTCTTAATTATCGAAGCCGTGCGGGCGCGGGTGCGGGCCCACTCGCGCATGTCGGCGATCTTTTCCTGCATGGTGACGGCCAGCGGCACG
>CALFYE010000215.1 GCA_937952145.1 uncultured Myxococcales bacterium | reverse complement strand
CCCGTCCTCCTCCTTGCGGTCGGGGGTCCTCACATACGGTTCTGTTAGGCGCTCTAGATGGCTTGTCCTGGCTTGGCTGGGGGGGGGCGCGCGAGCAAGCCTGCGCTCGCGCTTGCGGTCGATGCCGGACAGAGAGAAGAACGCTCGGGGACCCTCCGCAGGGGCACACGTCCACGCACAGCCTGAGCGATTTCCACTGTGAGATCGCGGGCTTTCCGGGCGCTTGTCGATTTTTGTGCGACCTGGGCTGGGGGGCGCCGTCTTGGTAGTGGAAGGGTCGAGATACATGACAACGACGCCGCTTTTTTTGTTCTGTGATGCCAAGCACGGTCGTTTTCTGGTGACGGGCGATGTCTATGACCAGCGCGTCTACCACCAGCTAGAAGGCGGTCGGCCGAACGCGGTGTGGAGCGTGGAGGCAGCCGCGGGCGGCGGCTTCTATCTGCGGGATCAGAAGCACGGCAAGTGCTTGGTGGCCGGCGATGTCTACGACGGCAACGTCTACCATCAGGACCCCGACGGGCGGCCAAACGCCATCTGGGATATCGACGTTACCGTCGATGCGGTGAGTGGACAGCGCAGCCTGGTTTTCACGGATCGCAAGCACCGCAAGTGTCTGGTGGCCGGCGACGTGTACGACGGCAACCTGTACCACCAGGACCGCGCCGGGCGAGAAAACGGTCGCTGGATCGAGCAGGCGCTGTTTGACCCGCAGACACTCAAGGAAGTGCAGGCCGAGCTCGCGCGGCTGACGGTGGCTTACAATTTTTCGATTCGCTCGGCGGGCGACGCTGATGCTGCGGGCTTTGCGCAGCAGCACGTCGGCTTTACTGCCTACGACACGCCGCAGCCGGGCACGGTGCCGGTGTATCGCGAGACGCGGATCGAAAATCCCGGCGGGCAGTTTCATCTTTCGACGCGGGGCGAGGCGGAAGCGACGGCGGCCGGTTGGCAGCGTACGGGCATCGCGTTTTACGCCTACGCCTCTCCGTTGTCTGGGACGGTGCCGGTGTATCGCGAGCGCTTGGGCAACGGGACGTACTATTTTTCGACGCGGCACAGCACGGTGGCGGCGCTCGTCGGCGCGCAGCAGCTAGACGTCGCGTTCTATGCGCTGCCGGCCGACCGGCTGAGCCCGCCGCGCAGCAGCTGCTTGCGGGCCTATGGTGGCCAGTTCGTGCGCGTCGATCCGCTGGACGGCAACAAGGTCAGCGCCACGCGCTCGGCGGTTGGCGGCTGGGAGCCGTTTTCGATGATCGAGCTCGGCCAGGATCGCATCGCGCTGCGTGCCGCGAGTGGCAAGTACGTCACGGCCGAAAACGGCGGCGGGGCCGGGGTGGTGGCGACGGCGGACACGATCCAGGCGGCGCAGGCCTTCCTGCGCATCGATCTGGGCAGCGGCAGCCTTGCGCTGCAGGCATCGGGTGGCCAGTACCTGTGCGCCGAGGGCGGTGGGGGGCAGCCGCTTGTCGCCAATCGATCGGCGATCGGCGGCTGGGAGACCTTCGGCTGGGTCAAGCAGCCGGTCGGGCTGTCGTTTGAAGTCATCCCCGGAACGATGCGGCAGGTGGCCTGTGGCGCCGATGGCGCGGTCTGGGCGATCAACACCGCGGGCGACATCTTCCGTCGCATTCCGGGCGGCTGGGAGCACATCCCCGGCAACCTGAGCCAGATCTCGGTCGGGGCCGCGGGCCAGGTCTATGGCGTCAATCCCTCCGACATGATCTATCGCTTTACGCCGAGCGGCTGGGAGCAGATCCCCGGGGCGCTGCGTCAGGTCGCGGTGGCGGCTGACGGCACCGTCTGGGGGCTGTCCGGCGACGACCAGATCTATCGTCGCAGCGGCACAAGCTGGGAGCACATTCCGGGCGGGCTGCGGCAGATCGCGGTCGGTTCGGCGACGCTGATCTGGGGCGTGAACTCGGCCGACATGATCTACCGCATGACCCCGGGCGGCTGGGAGCAGCTACCCGGGCGCATGCGTCAGGTGTCGGTGGCCTCCGACGGAACGGTCTACGGCATAAGCGGCAGCGGCGGCGTCTGTCGCTTCGTGAGCGGCGCCTGGGAGCACATCCCGGTGAACCTGAAGCAGGCCTCGGTGGGCTCGGTCAGCCTGCTGTGGGGCGTTGATGCCGACGGCCAGGTGCTGTGCGGCACGTCGCTAGCGAGCACCAGCCCAATACCCGCAACACGCGTGGCGGTGCGACGCGAGCAGTCGCTGTTTGCCTGGGATGCCTTCCGCTTCCCGACGAGCGCACCGGCCACCGGGACCGCGGGCTGGCGACCGCTGGGCATCGCGTTTGCTGCCCACAGCACGCCGCAGCCCGGCACCGTCCCGATCTATCTCGAAACTCCCGATTCCGGCGGCGGCCCGCAGACCCAGCTTTGGCATCGCGGCGCGGCGCAGGCCAAGGCGGCCGGCTGGCTGCAGAGCGGCGTCGCCTTCCACGCCTTCTTGTACCCGGCGGCCGGGACCGTGCCGGTGTATCGCGAAGTCCGAAACGGCTACGCCCACTTCGCCACGCGGAGTGCTGGCGCCGCCGCTGCCGAGGGCTTTGTGCAAACCGACGTGGCCTTCTACGCCTATCCGCCCGACGCAATCGTCTGAAGTGATCTGGCGCGCCTTAGGAGCACTTGGAACGTGGCCGCCGCCGTCGCGGCTGATCGATTTTCACTGACAGGAGGGGTCCGTGGCGTATCCGAATTATCCGCATGAGGGTGGGTTAGTGATCCCCACCAACGTAAGCAGCAATCATATCCGCAACGGCGAGCCCGATATTCCATTTATTCTGCCCAATTTTGAGCAAGATGCATACACGCCATTCGCCAAGATCTTGCCCAATGTGAAACTTCCTAAGTTCAGTCTGCAGTTTAGCTTGGCCAAGAAAATAGCCTTTGATGGCGAGCCGCATCTGTTCCTGCATCGCCCAACGATGGACGATGTCCTGCAGGGAGGGTTGGGGGACTGTTTTCTTTTATCTACGATCTGTGGGATCCTCGATAAAGACTGGGGTCCAGACTATATCGAACGCATGATGTGCATGAGCCCAGATGGCCAGACCGTCACCGTGCGCTTGTTTGACTTTTTTACGACCGAAGAACCCCGCGTACGCGCCAATGTGGCCCGCTATGTGACGGTGGATTATAGCCAAATTGTCGGCAAGTTCCGCGAGGGGCGAATGGGAGCCACCGGGGCGCCCTGGGTGCATGTCTTAGAGAAAGCCTTCGCCGGCTTCAACTACGGTCAGCTGTTCGGCTCGGCGAGCGAGGCCGGCGCCTATCTGGGGCTTGGCGACGGGGGGCTGCCCTGTCGGGCGATGCAGGCGCTGCTTGGCACCGCCTATGAGAGCGAGTCCTTGGTCGCCCGCGAGGATATCAATCCCTGGGCCGAGACGATGGACCGCTTCCTGCGCTATGGCCTGACCTCGGGCGGATTTCAGCCGGACGCTAGCGCGATGGCTGAGTTTAATGCTTGGCACTCGCAAACCATCGTCAGTAAGTGGGATGCATTCTGCAATCCGGATTTTTATGATGAAGGGACAGATACGGCTCGCCGGAACTATGTGCGCCGCCTGGAAGATGTCGTCCAGTTCCTGAATGATAACGGCTGTCCTGATCGAGTTCGTGATTTAATTAGTATGTATTTGTTGCGTAATCAAGTGTATCCCTCTAAGCGAGGAACGGCGGTCTACGCCGACTGGCAGGTGTCTGCCCATATGAGATATCAGCGCCTGCTGCGCGAAGGCAAGGTCATGGTCGCTGCGACGCGGTCTTATAAATTTAAAATCATCGCGCAAAAAACCGAGCTATTTGGCATTCCGGTCGGGCTGCCGGATGCCAGCACCTTGGTGCCGGAAGGCAAGGGGCTGCTCTGGGGCCATGGCTATACCGTGCTTTCGGGGGCGCCCGCCCAGTCGTCGGTGCCGCCGCCCGCGCAGGAGCTACGGACGCTGTGGGTGCGCAACCCCTGGGGCTCGATGGGGCGCGTCTATCGCCGCAAGACCAAGGACCGCACGACGCTGAAGGCCGAGGCGTCGCCGGCCCATCCGGTGTTTTGGCTGGAGCTCAACGATCTGCTCAAGCGCTTCGAGCGGATCGACTACTGCGACCCGCCGCCCGCCGACGAGATCGCGCCCGCCGTGCCGGTGCTGCTGCCGTAGCGCAGTCGCCCGAAGCAACCACTGCGACCTACTTTTCACGGACTTGCTGGGGAGAACTGACGATGTCATCCACGGAGAGTGCACCCGTCTCGATGAGCGGACTGGCCAGCGCGCTGCGCCAAGCGATGGAGGGGAGCGAGCGGCTGGTATTGCGCGGCGATACGCTGGGCGCGCAGGTTCCGATGCGGTCGCTCTTGCGACTCTTGCGGGCCGACGCCATCACGCTGGCTAGCCCGGTCGTCACCGAGGCCGAAGACCACCTGAGCTTGACCGGGTCGGCGACGCTTTACGACCTTGCGAGCCTTGCGGTCACGCTGTCGATTCGCGCCACCGCCGCGGGGCTGGCTGTCGAGCTGCAGGCCGGCTTGCCTGCGGGACAGACGATGGCGCTGCCGGGGTTGCCGGGGCTGTCGTTAGGCCAGGTCGACCTGTCGCTTGCGATGGAAGTGGTGGCGGGGGCGGGGTCGGCCCAGGGCGCACTGCATGCCACGGTGCAGCTAGGCGATGTTGCGGTGCCAGTGACGCTGCCGCTGCCCAAGGTGGCCGATGGCTGGATCGTCATGGGCAAGTTTCCCGAGGCGGATCGTCCGGGCTTAACGGCGCTGACCCGCTTCGTCGGGGCCGTTGATCTGCCGACGCTGCCGGAGGGCCTGGGGGATGCGCTGCGGCTGTCGGAGTTTGAGCTGGTCTTGCAGCGCTCGCCCTACGCCAGCTTCACGATCGTCGCGGCACCGTGGGAGATCATCGCTGGCCAGCTATCGATCAGCGACATTGAGCTGCAGATCGTGGCGACACTGCCAGGCGCGGGCGTGGCGAGTGAGCTGTCGCTGCGGCTGCAGGCGATGATCGAAGTCGGATCGGTGCTGCTGCCCGTCGTCTTTGCGCGAGCCAGTGATGGTCTGGGCTGGGCTCTCGATATGGATACAGGGCAGGTGCCGCTGCCCGGCATCGCCGATCTGGCGGCGTTTCTGGGCGGGTCTGCCGCCTTCGATACGCTGTTCCCTGGTCTGAGCGGCTTTGGCGGCCTGGCCCTGCGCAACTTGCATGTCGAGCTGCCGGAAAACCTGCGCGGCCTGCGCGCGCTGTCGTTCTGCATCGGCACCACGGCGCCGTGGACGCTACCTTTGCTGCCCGGCTTGGCGCTTAGCGAGGCGACGACAACCTTTCGCATCGCCGAGCCGCTGTCATCAGCAACGCGCGCCGTCACCGGAGCGGTGACAGGAACGGTGATCATCGGTGGGCTGCCGTTTCTGCTCAGCGGAGAAAAGACGACGCCGGGCGCGCCTTGGCAGCTCGCGGGCCGACAGCTGGATGAACAGCCGCTGTCTTTGACCGCGCTCTTTGCCGACTTGATGGGCACGGCGGTGCCGGCGGGGGTGCCGGACTTTGCGTTTGTCGATGTGCAGGCGTCGATGACTCCTGCGACGGGCGAGTTTTCACTGAGCGGGCGCTCCGCGACCCCGTGGTCGCTACCGATTGGGCCGACGAGCTTGGTGGTGTCGGATGTCGAGCTGGGCCTTGCGCGCAGCGTGGTCGCGGGCCAGCGCAAGACGACAACGCAGGTCGGCGGCAAGATCGAAATCGGCGGCCTGCGCATTGCGCTCTCTGTCAGCCTGCCCGGCGAGCTGCGGCTGACGGCGGCGCTGCCTGCACTGAAGCTGTCGGACGTGGTGACGACGCTGTGTGGCGAGAACCTGCTCCCGGGCCTGGGACTGCCGGCCGAGCTGTCCGACTTCACGCTGCAAGACGGCACGCTGACGCTCGATCCGATGGCTGGCAGCGCGAGCCTTGGCGGCATCGCGGCGGGCTTTGGTCACTTCGAGATCGTGGTGCGCAAGGACAAGAGCGGTCGCTGGGGCCTGACCATGGGCATCCTGCCTTCGGCGGGGTTTTCGCTGGGCGAGGTGCTGCACGTGCCCGAGCTGACCGCGCTGCGCTTTAGCGACATGTGTCTGGTGCTGGCCACGGCAAGCGATCCCAGCTTCACCTTTGAGACCGCGCGATCATTCACCGGAGTCAGCCGCGGCCTGACGCTGATGGCCACGCTGTCCTTGCGCGAACTCGGGCTGGTCGATGCGCTGAATCTAGCGATCTCGCAGGTCGCGGTGCGCCTGACGATTGGGGCTTCACCAGCCGACCTGAAGCTGGCGGCGGCGCTGAACCTATCGGTGCCGCTGGGGCATGGCATGGTGCTGCGCGACCCGACGCTGCAGCTGCAAGTGGTGCCAACTCTGGTTGGGCTTACGGGCACCTTGGATGCCAATCTCGACGGCAGCCCGCTGACCTTTTCAGGCGGTTTCTTAGTACGCAGCCAGCCCCCGAGCGCCGCGCTGACCGCCAAAATGCTGGGCGACTGGCGGAACCCGCTGGGCGCGCAGGGCCTGACGGTGAGTGATCTGGCGATCGACTGGAACCTGCCAGCCGGACTGCCGGGCATCGCGGGGACGATTCGCTTGGGCGGCAATATGGTCGCGCTGGCGGTGCGCTTCGACGCGGCCGAGCCGATGATCCTCGCCTACCTGCGCACCCTCGACTTCGGGGCCATCGTCAGCGACCTGGCAGCGGCAAGCGGCGGCATGCCGACGAGCCTGGTGAAGTCGCTGGCCGACATTCGTCTGGAGGAGATCAGCCTGGCGATTGTGCCGCGGGCGATGCACGTCGATAGCACCGACTACGCCCAGGGTATGACGCTGAGCGTAGCGCGGCTGACCTGCTGGGGTGTCGTCGGGACGGGGACGCTGATTAGCTCGCCGCAAAATGGCATGACGCTGCATGCGCTGGTCAATCGCTTCGACGTTGGGGATCAGCTGCACGTCGATGGTTGTCAGCTGGATCTAGCGCTGAAGCCGAACACCACGCCGAATATCGTGCTCAAGGGACGAGCCTCGCTGCTGGACATCGCGGCCGATGTCGATATCGCGATGTCAGATGCGGGCTTTCGCTTCAACATCAGCGGCGCGATCTTTGGTCAACTGCGCGCGGCGCTGCTGGTGAGCGGCAAGAACTTCCCCAGCGGCAAAGACATCCAGGTGCAGGCGCAGGTCGATACGGCTTGGCTGAATCAGTTCAAAGACAGCGCAGCGCTGGCGGTGCGGGGCTGGGGCGGGCAGGCCGACAGCGCGCTCATCGCGGCGCAGCAGCTAGTCAGCGATAAGCAGCGCGACAACGCAGCCTACGAAGCGAAGATCGCCAGCACGCGCGCAGCGATCATTGCCCAGCGGCAGCGCGATCAAGAGGTGCTGGCGGCCGCGCGGCGCGATGTCGAATCGGCACTGGCCAAAGTCAGCGCGCTGGGGAACGAGATCAACACCATGCGCGCCACCATCACCGCCGAGCGCGAGCGCGATCAGCGGCGGCTGGATGCAGCGCGAGCAGCCTTGGTCGGTCCGCAGAACGACGTCAATCGTCTGAACGATGAGATCAATGCGACGAACGGCTGGTTCTACAGCCTGCCCAAGACCGACTGGCCCTGGAAGCCTTCGCAGGCGCGTGAGGGGGCGTGGTTTGGCGCCAAGATGGCGGGCCTTTACACCGCGCGCGAAGTGGCGACGGGTGTGCTAAACGCCGCGGCTCGCACGGTGGCGCTGGTGCAGCAGGGGATCGCCGCCTTCGATATCAACCTCGATCCACGCCTGGTCGCGCTGACCACGGCCAAGGCCACGGCAGACCGCGTGCTCAGCGATTACAATGCGACGCTTGCGACGGCGCAGGCGGCGATCAAGCTGTTCCCCATCGAGGCTGATCCGGCGCTCTTGGCGCTGACGACGATGCGCGACAACATCGCGCTGGGACTGGTCGCAGCGAAAGAAGCGCTGGCGGCGGTGCAGACCACGCTGCAGTCGATCACGCGCTTTGCGGCCAGCGTCACCGCGGGCGCGCTGTCGATTCGCTCAGCCAGCTTTGGCGCCAGCTTGGCCGGCATGCTCGACAGCAGCATCGCGATGAGCGTCACGCTCGACAGCGGTCGCACGTACACCCTGGACGTGAACCTGCACAGCGCGATGGATGCGGCCATCACGCTGGCCAAGCAGGTGCTGGGGCTGGATGCGCCAAGCAGCATCAGCGCCGCACAGTCGCGCGTCCAAGCCGCAAGCCAAGCTGATCAGCTGGCCCTGGCTCCGTTTTTGCCCGAAGGGGCCGAGGTCTGTCTGCGCAACGTCAGCACCAACAAATACGTGGCGACGACCGGCGACAACGAGCACATCACTTTCTTGCCGGATCCGTATCAGGGGCGCAGCGGCTTTATCCTCCATCGCCTCTCAGACAGCAGCGGAACCTGGATGTCGTTCCGCTCGCGCACGACGCCTTCCTTGACACTCTGTGTCGATGGCGATTTGGTGCTGCGGGGACGCGCGATCTCGGCGACCGATGCCAACAATCCCGCCATCTGGTTTCAGCTGCGCGGTGACACGCTGTACAGCCGGGGGGCCGGTTGCACCCTCAAGTTCCTGCCGGCGGCGAGCCCGCTGCCCATCGCCTTGATTGCCACCAACGGCTGGTATGTCTCGGCCGCGTACGGCGGCGGCGTCGATGTCATCGCCAACAAGTATGTCCTGACCAGCTGGGAGACCTTTCGCGTACACCCCGTGAGCGGCGGCGTCGGACTGCAAGTATCGAACGGTCAGTTCATCTGCGCCGAGGGGGGGGGCGGCGGCGCCGTCAACGCCAACCGACCGGCCATCGGCCCGTGGGAGACCTTCCAGCTGCTCGATCTGGGGAGCGGCCGCGTCGCCATCCGCACCGTGAACGGGAACTACCTCTGCGCGGAAGATGCGGGCTGGTCTTCGTTTGTCGCCAATCGCACCGCCATCGGCGCTTGGGAGACCTTCCAGCGCATCGATCTGTCGAAAGACGAGCTGCGCGGAAACCCCAGCGGCCCCGACGCGCAGATCGGTCTTAACAAGATCATCTATCCGGCGGCGGGCCTTGTCGCTGCGGGTGGGTCGAGCAGCACAAGCGTCCCGATTCCTTCGCCCGATGCCACGACCCCTTCGGGTTCGGCGCCGGCGGCCTCGCAGGTAGCGACCGAGGATGCGACGAAGTCGAACGTCTCGGCGAGTGCCGCTGTGGGTCAGAAGGATGCGGCCGCGAGCGCAGCGCAGACCGAAGCTGCGCAAGCCAAGCAAGCGGCGGTCTCGACCTTGGTCGGGGTACAAGAGGCCCAGGAGCGAGCGGCTGCAGCGGCTTACGCGCAGAGTGCGATGGCCCGCGCAATGGCTGCTGCGATGCGTTCGATGTGCGTGCACTTTGACGGCACCGGCTGCATCGAAGTGCCGGTGACGCGCGCCATCACGCTGCAGAGCAGCAGTGCAGTGACGGTCGCGCAGACCACCACGCTGCAGCTGGCGGAAAAGGGCACCTTCGAGTGCTGGCTGCGTCGCAGCGAGCGCTCGCCGATGATCGTGATGAGCAAAGGCCAGGACGCCGCGGCTCCAGAGTGTGCCGTGCGCGTCGGCACGGGCCTGGCCTTCTTCACCGGACAGCGCTGGCTCCCCGAAGCGGGTGAGCTGCAAGAGAGCGTGTGGCAGCACATCGCAGTCAGCTACGACGGCAGCCAGGTTTCGTACTTCATCGATGGCGAGCTGGTGATGCGCTTCAGCGAAGCGGTCAGCCCGGTGACTAGCACGCAGCCGCTGCGCATCGGACAGCTAGGCGCGCAGCCCACCGGCGACAACTTCAAGGGCGAGATCGACGAGGTTCGCCTGTGGAGCACGGCTCGCACCATCGCGGAGCTGCGCGGCAATCGCTATCGCACGATCCACGGCGCCACCGCCGGTCTGCTTTCCTGCTGGCGCCTTGACGAAGGCAGCGGCAGCTCGGCGCTGGAGCAGACGACTGTCGGCAACCACGGCACGTTAAAGGGCGGGGCTCGCTTTGGGTTCGAGGGCGCTCCGCCGATGCCAACGGCGCTGAGCTCGGGGCTGGCGCTCGATGCCCAGGCCTATATCGAGATCCCCGATAGCAACCTGGTGCCCGGCATCGCGCTGACTTTCGAGGCGCGCGTCGCGGTTCGCGATCTCAACGACGACATCGTCTCGATCATCAACAAGTGGAGCAACGATGAAAACGACGAGTACCTGTTTGGGATCCAGCGCGATGGTCGCCTGATCCTGTGCTGGCAGACGACGGGCGGGCGGTCGCAGGCGGTCAGCAGCGATGTCGTGCCGCTTAACCGCACCGTACACGTCGCGGTGAGCCGCGGTGGCAAGACGATCTCGTTTTTCATCGACGGGCAGCCCGCCGGGCAGAGCGAGTCCGCGGACCTACAGCCCTTCCGCGATGGACCCACGACCCTTCGCTTGGGCGCGCAGCTGCGCGGGCCGAACCGTCGCCTCAATGGCTCGCTTGCCGAGGTCAAGATCTGGAGCATCGAGCGCCGACCGGAGGAGCTGCTTCTGACGCGCGATCTGCCGCTTAGCGGTCGCGAGGCGGGGCTGGCTGCCTACTATCGACTCGACGAAGGCGGCGGCAGCACCGCCTTCGATCAGACCACCGCGGGGTATCACGGACAGGTCATCGCCGGCAGTCCGTTGATGGTGGGCGGCGGCAGCGTGTACCTCGTGAATCCCGGTGGTGATCTCTTGCTGTATCACCACGCCGCCGACGGCAGCTTTGACATCGGCGGTGCGCGCGTGGGCATCGGCTGGGGGGACTTTGCGCGCGTCCTGTCGGCGCGTGATGGGCACTTCTACTGCATCGCCAGCGACGGCACGCTGCTTTACTACCATCACGACGCAAGCGGCCTGTTCGATGTGCAGGCGCGGCGCATCGGCAGCGGCTGGACGCAGTTTGTCTGGGTCGGCGCGGCGCGGCTGGGACGGCTGTACGCGCTGACCGAAGGCGGCGATCTATTGCTCTACGAGCACGATGCGGCCTTCAGCTGGGTGACGCAGGGCCGCGTCTTGGGCGGTCGCTGGGGCGGCTATCGCCGGCTGTTCACCGGGGGCACCGGCTGCCTCTATGCCGTTACCAGCGACGGCGTGCTGCTGTACAACCGGCACGACGCAGCCGGCTCCTGGATACAGCGTGGCGTGTCGATGGGCAGCGGCTGGGACAACTACGCCTCGCTGCTCTGCAGCGGCAATGGCGAGGTCTATGCCGTTAAGCGGAACGGCGATCTCTGCTTCCATCGCCACGATGCCAACCTCACCTGGCTGCCCGGCAGTGGCCTGCGGATCGGCACCGGCTGGGCGGTCTATGACCCCTATTCACCGCTGCCCAGCCTCACGTCCGGCACCGCCTCCATCGGTGCGAATTCCGCTTCGGTGACACCGATCACGACCGCAGTCACGCCCGCCGGTTTTCCGCCCAGCGCCATCGTGCTGGCGACGCCCTGCGGCGGTCCTTGGCCTGATACCTTTGTCAGCAGCACCGTCGGGGTCGGCCCCAGCACCTTTGCCGTCAACACCGTGCGCGTCGATAGCGGCGACAGCGTGAAGACTTGGGGGCAGTCGCTTTCGATGAACTTCCTCGCCTTCTTCCCGTTTGTGCGCGCCCGCATGCAGTGCGGCAGCATCCACGTCGGTCCGCGCGATGCCCAAGGCGCGACGGTGCGTGGCTACTTCCCGCAGGCCTTTGCGCAGGTCCCGCGGGTCCTGCTCACCGCCCGCAGCCCGAGCGGCAGCGACACCTTCGCCGTCTCGACCTGCGGCATCACGACGACGGGATTTAGCGCCCGCTTGTGGCGAGCCGATGCCGCGCGCGGATCGACGCAAGATGTCACCCTCGACTGCCTGGCGTTTGACAGCCTGCAGGATCTGGCCGGCATCGAAGCGCAGTCCGGCACCGTGACCGTGGGCCCGCACGGCTACAACACCTCGCACGAAGCGGTGGTCACGGTTGTATTCAACCAGCCGTTCAGCAAGTTGCCGCGCATCGTCGTGACGCCGCGCGGAGGCGCCTACGATGACGCCTTCGCGGCGACGCTGACCTCGGTGAACTCCGTCGGCTTCCGCGTCAACATCGTGCGGCTCGACGGTAGCTTTGGCTGGGGCCAGGACCTGCAGCTCGACTGGTTGGCCGTCGTGCCACCTGCCCCCGGTGTCGTTCGCAGCCTAGCCGCCAGCATCATCGTTCCCGGGCGCTAGTCGCGGCGCGGTTTTCCTCTTGGTCCCCCCACTGCGCGGCGCTCGACGGCGACTCATCCCACCTACGCGCTCTTCTTTTCCTTGTGGGCATCCTTGGGCTGCCACAGCTCAAGCTTGTTGTCGTCGGGGTCCATGATCCAGGCGAAGCGGCCGTTGTCGTGGTCTTCCGGGCCACCGATGATCTTTACGTCGTTCTTGCGAAGGTGTTCCAGAAGCTCATCGAGGTTATCGACGCGGTAGTTGATCATGAAGCTCGACTCGCTGGGGCTGAACCACTTCGAGTCCTTCTGCGCAACGTGCCAGACGGTCAAGCCGCGGTCTTCGCCGCCGTCATCGGGCCAGCGCAGGATGGCGCCGCCCCAGCTCTGCAAGGGCAGCCCGAGGTTCTGCTCGTACCAAGCCGCGAGCGCTTTGTGATCCGACTTGGTCTTAAAAAAAACACCACCGATGCCTGTGATTTTCGCCATGGCGGGAACCTACCATCCGCCCCCGTACTCATGGCAATGCGCAATGTCGGGGTCTGGCTGCGGCGTAGGCGCTGCGGTCAGCGAAGGTGTTTACATATTGAGCTGCGAATGCCTTCTTAGAGCGCCTATCAAAACCGTCGAGAGGAACCCCAGCGGCAAGGAGGAAGGAG
>CALFYE010000214.1 GCA_937952145.1 uncultured Myxococcales bacterium | reverse complement strand
CAACGCCACACGCACCTGCCCCCCGATCAGTTCGGCGATCAGCTCGGCGATCAGCTCGGCGATCAGCTCGGCGATCAGCTCGGCGATCAATTCGACCGATCAATTCGACCGATCAATTCGACCGATCAATTCGGCGAATCACTCCACGCCATCACTGCAGCAACAGACGCAAGAACCCCGGCTGAGCGGGCGCCGGACTGCTTCCAGTCATGGCCCCCCCCAGCAGCATGAGGTCGCTCTTGCCATCGAAGTTGAGATCTCGCGTGCCGATGAACCAGCGGCTGGGAAAGAGGGTGGGGGTTAGCACCGGCAGGCTCTGCACGGGAGCGAGGATCCCGCGGTTGTTGGGGAGGAGCTGCAGCTCGCTGCCTTCGACCGAAAGGATGTCCAGCCAGCCATCGCCATTGGCGTCCAGCGGCTGCACCGCCGTCGGTCGGAAGAACAGGGCATAGCTGTGCAGCTTGGTCAGTGCACCCAGCTGGCCGCTCTTGCTGCCGCGGTGCAGGCCAATAAAGGCGGGCTCGGCAGGTGCCGTCGGACCCACCGCGTACGTCAGCAGATCGAGACTGCCATCGTGATCAAAATCCGACAGCCAGGACTGCAGCGGGCAGGCGCTTACCCCACAGGCCGCGACAATGGGCAGCGGCGAGAAGCCACCCAGGCCATCACCGAGCAGAACCTGCGCCCCAAACAGACCCGCGGTGACAAGGTCCGGCAGACCATCTTGGTTCATGTCCCCCACGCTCAGCGTGCGCAGCGTACCCGGGCTGGTCGAGGGGGCTATCGGCAAAAGCGGGGTATCCCAGGTTCCGGCGGCTGACTGCAGCTGCAGGGCGACGCAGACTTTGCCCGTTGCTTCGGTGTGCAGTCCAGCCAGATCCAAGAGCCCGTTCTTGTCGAAGTCAGCGACGGCGACTGGCGCACTGCCGGGCCCATTGCCGAAGCCCACAAAGGCCGCTCCGCCGACCTGCGGATAGGGCGTAGTGATGGTCGGTTTGAACGTGTTGGGGGCGCTTCCGCCGCCGCTGAGATACAGCCCCTCGGGCACGCTACCGATGCTGTCCGAGGCCAAGATATCGCTTGAGCCATCACCATCGATGTCGGCGATCACCCGCAGCTTGGTCGAGGTCAGGGTCCGCTTCGGTCCCCCCGACGGCAGGAGGAGCGGCTGTGGCGTGCTGAAGCGACCCTGCGCATCGGCCACCGCAAAGAAGTCGCCGGTGCCCAAGCGCGACAGAAACAGCACCCGCACTTGGCCGCTGCGATCCTGTAGGTCGAGCGCGATCCATGCCGCTCCGTCGGTGGACCCAAAGAGAGGCTGCTCTTGCACATCGATGCGGCAGACGCCAAGCGGCCGCTCGGCTTGATTGGGGTTTGTGTAGTTGGGGCAGGTATCACTGGCGTTGCCGACGCCATCGCCGTCGTTGTCGAGCACGTGCTGCAGATCGGGGGGCGGCACATCGACCCCCTGCGAGGCCAGGTAGTTGCGCAGCCCGGTCATCAGCTTGTCGGGGGCCCAGGCACTGCGCACGCTCGTGAACTGTGTCGCTAAGGAGGCATCGAAAGCCCCAGCTTGGCCCAGTGCGGCGGCTGTCTGGTCGGTCAGGCTGCGCACTCGCGCCTCGACCGTGCTGCCGGTTCCCGCGCCCCGCTCGGCGGCCAGCAGGTACTGCATGGTGACTGCCCACAGGTACGCCCGGCGGTCGGGGTCCGGCGACTCTAGGCTTAGCTCGCGACCCACAAGCGGCACTCCTTGCGGCCAGGCCAGACCCAGGGCGATGCGCAGATCGTCTTCGGCATGCGCCAAGGCCGAAGCCAGCGGCTCGCCGGAGTGCCAGTACTCGTAGGCGCGCGGCAAGGCGACGTGCGTCACTAGGTTGATGTGGGCGCGCTGGGTTCCCGAGCTGGGCATCGGGGTCAGCGCTTGCAGCAGAAGCGGTGACAGGGTCGGCGCAGAGGTGCTCTCGTTGAAGTAGCTACCCTCGGCTCTTAGAACGAGCGCCATGGCGCTGATCTCGATGCGGTATGCGCCCAGGTCCGAGGAGACACTGGACGTCACATCGACGCCCGTCGCCCGTCCTGCTCCGTCGAGTGCGGTCGCGCGGATGCCGCTCCCGCGGACGAATGGACCCTTATGCACCAGGCCTTCGACAAAGGTGTGTGGGATGTCCATCCAGTCGGTCCCGCAGGCCGGACTTAAAAGCGCAGCCGATAGCAGAACTGGCCACAGCGCGATGCGCAGTCTTGTCGTATGCATGAGCAGCCCCCCAAGGAGCAATGCTCTTGCATGGCCTAGGCCAAGGCTCGGGGGTGCGCCCCAGCGACGGGACATATGGCGGAAACAAGGACAACGGGCGTGGGCGTGTGGGACGGCATCGCGCAGATTTTTTTCTTCGCCAAGAACGCTACGCAGCGCCTGCGCCACGCCGCTGCTCCGAAGCCAGCAGATCGGCCCTAGGCCATTGACCGCGCCTCTCCCCTGGCCCCGCGCCGCAGGTAAGCGAGTGCCGGCAAGGCATCACCGCGTTATTCCCTTTTGCTTGGTGAGGAGTGCTACGGGAACGGCGTGATGTGCAGCCACGCTGAGCTCACACCCGAGCTTCCTTTTTGCATTCCCGAATTCGCACCTGCAGCTCCACATCCGCCCCTGGAGCGAGTAGGGTGGCCGGGTAATGCTCCCTGTCTCCTGGCACACGTTGTCCCCTTGGCCCGTGACGGGCTCCTTGGCCATTCGCCTGGGGGCCTGCCTTGGGCAGGGAGCAAGTAGCGCCGTCTATCGTCTGTTCCCCAGCCAGTGCACGGGACCGGGAGACTGGGTGATCAAGGTGCTGCACGCCGAGCACATCGATGACTCGGACCTGTGCCGGCGCTTTTTGCAAGAAGCTCGTGCCGCCGCCCGCGTTGATCATCCCGCGGTGGTTCGCATTCACGGCGCGGGGCTTTGGCAAGGATGTCCGGCGCTGATCATGGAATGTCTGGGCGCACCACTTGCGGAGCGAGCTCCCGACCTATCATTTGCCCAGAAGCTATGCGTCGCAGCGCAGATCGCGGCAGGCGCTTCTGCGCTGCACGCGGCGCAGGTCGTGCATCGAGATCTCAAGCCCCGGAACATTCTTTTTTCCACCAGCCCACACCTGCACCCAAAGCTAGTGGACCTCGGCTTGGCGAAGATTCTCGATGATGCTGGCGATGATTCTAGTCACCTCTCGCCAACCGCCGATACCGCTGTGTTGGGCACTCCCGAGTACCGCGCCCCCGAGCTTTGGCTCTCTGGCAAAAACGTTGCGCCTGCGGCCGATGTCTACTCCTTAGGAGTCGTGTTGCACGAGCTCTTTGGTGGGCAGCTTCCTTTCCTCGCTCGACGTGAGGGTGACTTGATGGAGCTGCATTTGTACGCTCCCCGCCCCAAGACGCCCTGGCTTGTCCCGGAATTGAACGCCTGCCTGGATCACATGTTGGCGAAGAGCCCCGCGCAGCGCCCCACAATGCCTGCCACTGCGAGTGTACTGCGACGGCTGGCAGCCGACTGCGCGTACCCAAAATGATGATCAGGCAGCGGACGGCCCTGATTCCCTTTTCGTGTGCATGCGCTGCCGGCTGTGCCGACGTTTTGTGCGCACAGCGATAGATGGAATCCGGGATGGCGTCTTCCTGGACAGAGGACTAGCGGAGCTCACAACGGAGTGAGCCCACTTTCCAGGAGGGCATGCCATGAGCGCTCAGAAGATGTGGTGGATGAGCTTGTGTTTGGGTCTGTGGATGGTCGGCTGCGGCACCCCAGATCGCGGCGGAGGCGGGGGCACAGGTGGAGGGAGCGGAGGCGGAGGATCAGGAGGCGGAGGAACCGTGCCGCAGCCGATCACGCGGACCCTGGCGAAAGGGCAGGCTGTGACGTTCAACGCGGGTGGATTTTACGGACTAAGCTTCAGCCTGCCGACCTCGGCGCTGTTTGAATTCAGCGCCAGCCAGACGACAACCGACAGCTGGAACGTGGCGGTCTTTACTCCGTCGCAGTGGGTGTCGTACCAAACGGGCAGTGGCAACATGGCCTATGGCGGCATTCACAACAATGTCATGAGTGTTTCAGATGCGCTGACTCTGCCAGCGGGAGACTGGTACTTGGGGTTCCGTTGCAACAACACATTCCAGCGCTGCATGCTGATCTTCAACGCCGACGCTACGTACTAAGAAGGTGTTTACATATTAAGCTGCGAACGCCCTCATCTCGATGTGCTGCAC
>CALFYE010000213.1 GCA_937952145.1 uncultured Myxococcales bacterium | reverse complement strand
CCGATCTTCCATCGGGAAGATGCTGCTCTTCGGGGCCATCCTGGTGGCCGTGGTAGCCGCCGTGACCGCCATGCACCTCGCGGCGCGGCGCATCCCGGTGCAGATCCCCCGGAAGGTGATGGGCCGTGGCCGCATGACCCAGGGCCAGAAGACCCTGTCCGCCTTCGACGGGCCGCGTGCCCACGCCGACGAGCGCGTCCTGGAAGCGGGTCCCGTAGGCGTCCGGGGCCTCGTCGCCCCCGCGGAAGTAGATCCTCCCGCTCATGTACGCCTCGCCCACCGCGGCGCGCAGCTCGGACCGCAGCGCCTCCTCGTTGGTCTCCTCTTGCAGCAAGAGCCGCTTCTTCTCCATGGGGATCGAGTCGCGGTTGGCCGCGTAGCGCCTCACCATCCGCCGCGACTTGCCGTACTGCCCCTCGCGCTCGACTACAACGCCCGAACGCTTCGAGCCACCCCGAACACCAGGCGCAACCACTCGCCGGGCGGGGGCAAGGTTCCTCCGTCTGAGGGGCTTAGTGCGCCGCGGAGCTACCCTCGTTGGCAACACTCGCCCGTCCTTCTCGCTTGGGCCGCAGCCGTCGGCTCAACCGAAGGTTCAGCGTACCAACGGCCCCGCCGGACGCCTACTCCCTCGTCCCTCGTGCGCAGCCCGTCTCGATAGCGGTCAGTAGGTGCCGGGCGTCTTCGCCTTACTCCGAAACAGCCGAACCCCCGGATCGCCGCCATTCGAGAATTCGATGCCACGGTCCTCCAGGGCTCGCTGAAGCATCGCAACCGTGGCCGGCCGGGGCTCATTCTGACCGTTCTCAAATCGCAGGATCGTCGCCGGGTTCACGCTCGACATCTCGGCAAGCTGGGCCTGGGTCAGACCCAAGAGAGCCCTCGCAGCAGCGACATGTTTGCCAGTGATTGCCATTTTTCTTGACTTCTAGGGAGAATGACTAAAACTTGTCTTTGTAAGTTCTTCTCACAAAGCAGCGTTCTGCTTGCGGACCTTCGCACAGCCGTTTTCTGAAGTCTAGGGACGGTCAGGGCGAGGTCTGCGCACTGGAGGCCTTCCTATGGCTATCGCTCTGTCCGCCGTGCTGTCCCCGTCTCGCTGGCCTGCCGCCGATGCCGTCGGAGCCGGGGTGTTCTTTGTCTGGATAAGTGCCGCATTGGTCTTCATGTTCGCGGCCGGGGGACGGCGCAGCATGCCGCTTGTCGGCGCGCTTGGCTTCGTCGCTGCGATGGGTCTTGCGCTCTGGATTCTGTGGGCGACGGCGGAGCGGCCATGAGTAAGCGCGACACCTCACGCCACAGCACCGAGCACGACTGCGTCGACTGCGAGCGCAACGGAACCGGGATCTTTGCGCTTTGGGAAGTCTTGGCCCGGCGCGGGACCGACGTCGTCACCGACGAGATCAATGGCGAAGTCATCGCCCTGTGCCGGTCGCGCGGACAGGCCGTCGGAGGCTGCCATGTCTGAGCGAGCGCCCATCAATCTAATGGAATGGGGCAGCGTCGTGCTTCGACCGGCGCGTGAGCGAGCCAAGCTGACGCGGACGCAGCTTGCTCAGGTCAGCGGCGTCGCCGAATCGACGCTGCGCAACATTGAGCTCGGGCGTCACCTGCCGACGATGCGGATCTTGGTTCGCCTGTGTCCCGTCGTCGGCGTCATCAATCCGCTGGGCGACCCCGAGGGGCTAAGCATCCCGCTCGACGGCGTCCCGCGCGATCGGGCGGTTCACCTCCTCCGCTGCGCGCTGGTCGAATTTCTGGGACTGCGCGCCGATCCCGATGCCTTCGCGAGCACGCGCTACCCCGCCGGCATCCTGCAGATCGAAGCCGCGCAAGAAGCCATCGCCGACTCCGAAGACGTGGGAACGCTGCTGCTCGCCCTGCGCAAACAAGAGCGCGCCCGAGAGTCATAAGTCGCATCGCCCCCTCCGCCCCGACCGCTGCGTCGGTCGCGAATCCGTCGCGCCCACCCGCGGGATCCCCGCCTGCCACCAACCAAAAAGGAATCACAGACCATGAACCATGAGGCTCAATCTGCATCGATATCGTTACCTGCGAATCGTCGTCGGACACGGCGTAAGGCGCTTGCCGCCGCACTGTCCTCGGAAGCACGAACCGTCTCGCCCCTGGCCGGATTCCTACGGGAACACCAGACCATGGCCAACGTCTGCCGCGTCTCGGGCCCCTACGCCGAGGGCGGGAAGTTCCGCCTCGTCGTCTTCATGCCCGAACGCAAATCGCTGTGGTGCAAGTCACGCGACGAGGCCGACGCGCTGAAGGCGCAGATCGAACGGACGATCGCTGATCATGGGTCGCGCACCGTCGGCGATGCCTTGACCGAATACCTCGCCCACCTGCGTCGCAATGGCCTGAAGGAATCGTCGCTGGCGTGCATCAAGTTTCGCCTGTCGCACTTCCTGCCGCAGGAGCGATCGCTGGGCGCGCTATCGCCTGATCTCGCCGCCAAGCTGTACAGCGACGAGACCGCACGAGTGACCAAGTTTGGCCGCCCCGTCGCCGCGTGTACCCATCGCATGCTGCTCCGGCAGACCAAGGCGTTCTTCCGCTGGCTCGTCGACGACCGCCGTTACCTGTCCGCCAATCCGTTCGACAAGGTGAAGCCCGTCGGCCGCGTCAACACCGGCAAGACCCAGCTCACCATCGACGAAGCCCGCAAGCTGAATGCCTGGCTGATCGCGCGCGCCGGGGCAGGCGACGAAGGCGCGACCGCCGTCCTGACGCAGCTTATTCTGGGCCTGCGATCGTCCGAGGTCCTCGGCCGCAGGGTCCGCGACCTCGACGACGGCGGTCGTGCCCTGTGCATCCCCGGCGGCAAGACCAAGAACGCGCGCCGCTCACTAGAAATCGACAGCGAACCTCTCCGCGTACTCCTGCAGCGCCAGACCCTCGGCAAGTCCCCCGATGCACTGCTATTCGGCCCCGGCAAGCCGCTGAACAACGACTACCTGTGGGACCGCCTGCAGCGATACTGCGTCCTCGCAGGTGTGCCCAAGGTCTGCCCCCACAGCCTGCGCGGCCTCCACTCCACCATCGCTATGGAGCGCGGCGCCACATCCGGGGTCGTCGCTGCCGCCCTAGGTCACGGAAGCTTTGCCATCACCGCGCGGCACTACATCAACCCGCAGACCTTGGCCAACGCCAAGACACGCAAGGTCGCCGCCGCCCTAGCCGGCCCCGCTCCTGCGACTGATGCCGCCCAGCCCGACATTTCCGGGCTGTCTGCGGCGCTGGCCGCTTTGTCTCCCGAAGAACTGGCGGCAGTGCTCCGCTCCGTCGAGATGCCGAGCTAAGTCGGCGAATTCACTTCGTTCCGAGCCGTTTCCGAACTCGCATCGCAAAACCCATTTCTCGACGGTGATTTATGGATCTTTGGTTCACGGTGTACCAACGGTCCCGTCGAGAAATGGGTCTCTTTTTTCCGAGCCCGTCGAGCCCCTTCGGAAAACGGCCAGCCCCCCGCCTTCCTCGCCCCTTCCCGCGCTGTGCCCCCAGCATGACCGATCGGGCGGGCTCAGCGCCCCATTGCCGCTATAGGGTCGCTTCCTCTGGCCTGTCGGGCGCACTGCTCCGCGCCCGGCTTGCGCGCTGTGCCCGATGCTCTGACAGCCTGATGACGTTGCCCAGGGCGGCAGCGT
>CALFYE010000212.1 GCA_937952145.1 uncultured Myxococcales bacterium | reverse complement strand
CCCCAAGCTAGGAGACTTTTTTGATAGGTCCAGTCGATTATTCGATGTCTATCTATATCTATGGTCAATACATGATCGTTCTTCGACGGAATTATTGGGGTCGGTTCAGAGAGCGCCTCCCCATCGAAAATATCTATATATTATCGACAAAATATAGATTGGACGCGCGAACGCGGCCAACCCATGCTGTCTCTCAGGTGCCCAGTCGGCACCACTCGGAGGCTGTCATGCGCTACCAGATTCGTAGTCAAGGCATCGAAGTAACCCACGATCTGCAGCAGTACATCCGCACCCGCCTCAACTTCGCGCTCGCCCGCATCAGCCCGCAGGTGTCGCAGGTTCATATCTATCTGCGCGACGAAAACGGGCCGCGCGGCGGGGTCGCCGAGCGCTGCATCCTGCGCACCAAGATCGGCGGCCGCGAGCTCATCATCGAGCGCACGGACTGCGACATCCGCGCTGCCATCAGCACCGCCAGTGCCCGTTTGGGGGATGCCGCCCGACGAACCCTGACGCGTAGCCGCATGAGCAGCTAGATCTGAACGCGCCTCGAATCTCCCGTCGAGAAATCCCCTGCCTTGGCCCTTGCCCTGAGGATCTCATGCGTGCCTTGAACCCCAGCTCCCGCTGTCCGTTGACCCATGGCGAAGTGCCGGCTGGCGGGTGCAGCCGATGGACCCGTCTGGCCCGCCGAAGGGCCGAGGCTTGGATGCCCGCTTTCGTGACTCTGGCGACGCTGTTCGTCGCTTGGCAGGCGTCGATGAGTCGGGCCCAGGCGTGCACGCTAACGCCGGCGCGGGCGCCACATGCTGTGCTGTTGCGTGAGCTCTCCCGCACCTGCGATGAACAGACACTGCTCGCCCCGCAGCGGCGGCCCGCCCTCTATGCTCTCGGCGACAAGGATGGGGCGTATCACGCTGGCCGACCGCCGGTGGTGCTGGTGCACGGCTTGGCCGGACATCCCGCCGATCTGGCTCCGCTGGCGGCGCCGTTTTCGCAGGCCGGCTACCAGGTCTATGCCCTGTTCTTCGATGACTTAGGACGCTTGGCGCGCGAAAACGGCCAGGGTCTCGCCGACGAGCTGACCCGGTTAGCGCGGCAGCACCTCCTTCGCGGGCAGCGTCTGATGCTGGTGGCACACAGCGCCGGGGGTCTGATTGCTCGGCTGGCCATCAACCTGCTATCGGCAAGTGGCGATCTGCCCCGCTTTGGCGCGGTGGATCTGGTGGCCATCGACACTCCCTGGCACGGCTACCACGGACCCTCGGATGCGACGCGGCTCGGTCGCCTGCGCATGGCCATGGTGCAGCCCTTTATGCCCGATGGCATGGAGGATCTGCGCGCCGAGTCGGTGCTCTTTGCTGGCGATCCGACGAGCTCAAACCCGGCCCTTTCGCGGGGGCTCCTGCGCTATCCCCTGCCCTCGCAGGTCCGCGTCCACCTGTGCTTCGCGCAAGCGGGTGATCAGGTCCACGACTACACCGAGGGCTTGCTCGTGCAGCTGGGCGATCAGATTGCGCGCTACTACCAACACTCGCAGCCGGTGCGCGGCGATGCTCGCTTGCAGAACTTCTGGCAAGCCCTGATCAGCGCCGACGCCTACTTCGCATTTCAAGAAGAGCTGCGCACGCTGGCCGATCGCGGTGGGCTGAACGCCAAGCGCGTGCATGCCGCGCTGCTGGAGCACTTCCCGCGCTACCCCGGGGACCACGTCAGCATTCTGCAGCGCATTGTCGAGCCGGGTCAGCCGACGCTGCTCTCGCAGCTACTGCCCGCCGGCCGCGACTAGGAGCTTGTTGAAGTATTGGCTCAGCAAGGCTTCAGCAGGCTGCTAATTGT
>CALFYE010000211.1 GCA_937952145.1 uncultured Myxococcales bacterium | reverse complement strand
TCGATGTCCCCACCACGTCGCTCGTAACAGCGTCGAAAAGCGCTGAATGCTGCCGCGGAGCTTTGGGGAGGGAGAGGGAACGCCAGGAGGCTGAACCGGAGGCGGTAGGACGGCCACTTGGTGGCTTGATTTGGGCGGACCTTACGGGTGCAGGGGACGGACAGTACCGCCGGAGTAGACGACTGTTTCGCGGGGCGAGCGGCGACGGCCCAGAACGCGGCGTTCCGGCAGGCCGTGCTTGCTCGGCCGGGGATGCGTTTGATACAAAGGAACTAGACGCCAGCCACCCCGGCTGGCGTTTTTGTTTGCGCCAGTTGCCGTGAGGTGACTGGCGTTTCTATTTCAGACGCTCGCTGCTGCCCGGGTCGCACCGACCCCTCCCGCCCATTCGAACCTCGCTCTGCGTCAAGTCCCGCGGTGGACTTTGCGGTTGGCGACTTGCGTCCACAGGAGACACGACCATGACGAGCCCAAAGATCGAATCCCCCGCAACCCGCCCTCACCTGCCGACGACGCAAGGCTTCTGGTTTGAAAGCCAAGGCGTGCGGCTGTACGCCTTGGCGCTGGGACGGGGCCGACCGCTGGTGTTCCTGCACGGCGGGCTTGCCGATCATCGCGCCGCGCTTGTCCGAGTGGGTTCGCTTGCCGACTCGCTGCAGGTGTTGGCTCCGGATCTGCGGGGCAGCGGTCGGTCGCACTACGCGGGCGAGCTGAGCTGGGATCTGCTGGCCGATGATCTGCGTGCCCTGCTGCACAGCCTGCACATCGAGCGCGCGGTGATTGGCGGAACGTCGATGGGCTCGGCGGTGGCCCTGCGCTTTGCCCTGCGTTACCCGCGCCACACGGCGGGTCTTGTGCTGTGGGCGCCCGTCTATCCGGGCGCGGATCGCGGACTGACCGCGGCCCAAATCGCGGCGATGCAGATCATGGCTGCGGCCGGTCAGCGAGCCCGCGCTGAAGGCACGTCGGCGCTGGTGCCGCTCTACCAGGCGCTCCCGCCTGAGCTGCGTCAGCGAGCCTTGGACATGCTGCGCGAGTTCGACGCGGCCAGCGTGGCCGCCACCACCGCCTTTCTGGCCCAAAACGCGCAGCCCATGGCGGGGGCGAGTGCGCTCGCCGCCGTCGTCGCACCGACGCTGATCGTCCCTGGCAGCGACCCCGAGCATCCACCTGAGGTCGCCACGCTTTATGCACAGCATCTGCAGCGTCCCGCACTGCTCGATCCCCAAAGCCCGGACCTACTTAAGCAGCTTGCGCGATTCTGCGAAGACTGCGACTGGGGCAGCGGGAGCTGACCGCGGCCGACGGTCGGCAAGCCCCCGAGCGGGTTGGTAGATCAGCAGATCGAGCCGGGGGCGACCTAGCGCACCACCAGGCTGGCATGGATGCCCAGCGTCACAGCCGATGGGATGCCCGGCGAGAACGAGATGCGATAACCCAGGCTGGGCTCGATCTCGACACCGAGGTGCTGAGTCAGCAGCACGGCGACAGGCAAGCGCAGCAGCCCAAGCTCCAGCATCAACGGCTGCTGGGCTTCAAAGATCAGCAGTGGCTCGGGCAGCACCATGCCAAGCAGCGAAGGCAGGCGCACACGGCTGTCGTGGCGCGCGAAGCGCAGCACCGGCCGCAGACCCAGCGCGTAACGCACCCCCTCACTACCGCAAGGCGCAAGGACGGCGAAGCGCAGATCCAGACCAAGCTGGTCGCCCGAGACCAGGCTGGATGTGATCATGAAAATCGGCACGAGAGGAGCCAGCAGCAGACCCAAAATCGGGATCTTGAGCAGACCCAAGATCGAAGCGCTGAGCACCGGTCGATACGGCGTGACGTAGCGAAAACCCAGCGTCACCTGGCCGCCTCCACCACAGCTATTCGGCACCGGCGGGGGACCGGGCTCAAGTGGGGGCGGATCGGGCAGCGGCGGATTTTGGGGGAACGTCCCGATGACAAGCGGGCCCAGGCTGCCCTCGAAGCGGAAGACCGCGCCGCTGCGCACACCCCAAGCGGGAGGCTCAGCCGGCGGACTTAGGACTGGCGCGGGCTCTGTGGGGACGGCGGGCGCAGGCGCGGGGGCGACAGCCGGCGGCGGCGGTGCAACGACCGGCTGCGACGTCACAATCTGCGACGGCGGGCTAGTGCCCAGCGCGGCGGGTGGCGGAGCGGCATAGCTGGGCACGGCTGCCAGCATCGAGATTCCGAGCAACAGCCAGGCCCGCGCTTGCACCATGACGCATCTTGCGGTGGAAGCGCCCCGCTAGACAAGGCCAGGTCGATGCAGCGCCCGCCCGACGCAGCCCAGCCGCCTGGGGGCAGCGAGCTATTCCAGGTCGTCCTTGATGCCACTTCCGGTGAGGGCTTCCCAGACCGCGGGAGTCCACCACTTGAAGTAATCAGACAGTTCGCCAGGTTCGAATCCTGATTTGGGCAGCAGGATGCTACTTTGCATCAACACAAATCCGTTTCCGCTATCCCCATCATTGGCACACCAGGCAATTCCGACATTATAGCCAGAGTTAAGCTTCATCAGCTTAGGCTGCAGCTGTGCGCAGGTGATGCCCGCCTTCGCCGTAAAGCCGCTGGTGTGAATCAGTCGCGTGGGTTCCATACGGATCTGAATCTGCATCTTCAGACGGCGGGGATGCTCGCAGTGAACGAAGCGCTCATCCCCCGTCTTGAGCGGCGTGTCATTCTTGCATGTGTATTCGATCTCCGAGAACTGCTGCATCACGCTGGTAAGCAGCTTGTCCTGGTCAATGCTCTGGGCCTTGAAGATGGTCCTGGCGCTTGGCGTCGATGCCGTGGCGCATCCCGACATCCATGCAAGACTGGCCAATAAACAGCCACTTAACAAATGCTTTGTCTTCGTCATTAGCCCCCCTCCGAAGCTTGGCGATGGTTCCAGATTCAGCGAATCTGCTTCCGCGGAAACACGATAAGGTTACTCCGTCTACGAACCCAAAACAAGGACGGCACGGGCGGCTCGCCAATGCACGAGAGGCCCGTCGCTGGACATCAATTAAGTATTTTTCATCTCCGGATCATGTTCCTATACTCATTCATCCCGAACGGAGAGCATCCACCGGTGTCATGCGCGCAGCCGTGCGGGCCGGATACAGCGCTGCCAGGATGGTTCCTAGCGTCGCTGTAGCAACGGCCCAGGCCAGGAAGCTGGGGCTCGCCTGGGGATAGATGATCAGCACTCCCGACACACTGCTGGCAGGAAAGCGAAGGCCGCCTGCCCCGATCTGCATCAAGGCCAGACCGGCCGCGGCTCCGACGGTCGAGCCGACGACACCCAAGACCGCCGACTCAATCAAGAACAGCACGAGGATCTCGTACCGTCGGACCCCAAGGGCCAGCATGGTGCCAATCTCGCGCACGCGCTCGTAGACGCTCATCAGCACGGTATTGACGATGGCGCTGCCGGCGAGGATCGCCAGGATGAGGCCGATGAAGAACATCACGATGCCCATGCGATCGATGGCGTCGCGAATCTGCTGGCGGTCGCGCCAGGTATGCACCTGATAGTCCGCCCCCAGCACGACTCGCAGCCGCGCCGCGACGGCATCGGCTTGCTGCAGATCGGCGACGTCCACAACGTACTCGGTGGCCCGTCCGGGCATGCGCAAAAGCGCCTGCGCCTGGCTCACGGTCATCATCACGCCGGCTTTGCTCTCTAGCAGATCGCGAATCGGCAGCAGACCTTGAACATCGACGTCTAGCGCGTTGGGAACGCCGGCCTGGGTGCTGCTGGCAATAATCAGGGTCTTGCCCAGATTCACGCCCAGACCGTCGGAAAGGGCCTGCCCGATGAGCACGCGGTTCCCCGCCGCGGGAGAGAGCGGCTCACCCGGCTTTTCAACGTGCTGCCGGCGGCGCGGACAGACCTCGTACTCGTTTGTGGGGTCGATGGCGGTGACGACCACCATCGCCGAGATACTGCCGTTTCCCAGCGTCGCTTCGAACTCAATTCGCGGGCTTACGGCGCGCACACCGGCGACGCCCCGCAGGCGGGCGACAAACTCGGGCGAGGTGGGCAGATCGAAGCGCAGCGGATCCTGCTCGGCGTCGAGATATCCGGTGCGATGGATCTGAATCGCGCCGATTTTGGCCAGCACGGCATCTTCGATCAGACTCTTGATGAATCCCGCGACGAAGGCCTGCAGGAAGACGATGCCGCAGACGCCGACCAGGATCGACACGATGGCGATGGCGCTGCGCCCGTGGTTGCGGCGGGCGTTGCGTAGGGCCAGGGCAAACAGGCGGCTCATGTGGCCACCTGCGACAGCGCCTCGATGGGACGCAGCCGACTGGCACGCAGCGCCGGATACAGCGCGGCCAGCACCGCCCCGCTCACGGCGGTCAGAAGCAGCCGCAGGACCCACTGCGCGCTGACGAAGGGATACAGCATGATGACCGAGTCGCCGCCTGTCGCGCGCAGCGGCACGCCAACCGTTCCGAAGTGATGCACCAGCAAGCCGCCGAACAAGATGCCCAGCAGACTGCCGAAAAGACCCAGGATCGCGGCCTCTGACACGAAGAGGGAGAGGATGTAGCGCCGCCTCATCCCGACGGCCATCATCGTTCCGATCTCGCGTGTGCGCTCACGAACGCTCATCAGCATGGTGTTGGCGATCCCCAGCAGCGCGACGAACAGGAACAGGCTGGCGATGAAACTCATTACCTGATCTTGCTTCTCCATCGTCTCATCGATGAAGGCGAGTAGATCGTGCCAGGTCGATACCTCGAACTCGGGGCCAAGCAGCCCGCGCAGGTTCGCGGCGACGCGCTCAGCATTCGCCAGATCGTCGACGGCGATGGCTAGCTCAGTCGCGCGTCCCGGCATGCGCAAAAGCTCCTGCGCGGCGGCAAGCGAGACCAGGGTGATCTTCTTCTCGGCGGACAAGATGCCAGGGTCAGGGAGCGTGCCGCTGATCTCGATCTCGACCGCGTTCATCACGCCATCGCGATCTGTGGCAAGCAGGGCCACCGCCTCGCCCTGCCGGCTGCCCAAGCGAGCCAAGAGCGGCTGCGTCAACACACTGTCGCGTGGCTGGCCGGGCAAAAGTGGTCGTCCCGACGAGAGCTCTTCATATCGCTGCGGACAGACCTTCACCTCGTCGCTGGGGTCGAGAGCCAGCAGCAGAGTGTTGATTGATCGGTCGTGCGCACTCGCCATCGCGCCATACGGGATGCGGGCGCTCACCGCGCGCACATGCGGCAGCGCACGAATGCGCCCAAGGAACGCCGAGTCGGCCGGCAGATCGAGATCGAGTGGCATGGCGACAATCGACCGCAGGAAGCCGGCGCGGTGCACTTGCAGCGCCCCCATCTGGCTATTGACCAGAGAATTCCGCGACGCCACGTTCATCGCGTTCAGCGCCCCGCGCACCGTCACCATCATCGTCAAGGCTACGAACAGCGCGACCAGGGTGAGCAGGCTGCGACGACGATTCCGACTTAGGTTCCGACCAGCGATGCGCAGCAGAGCAGAGACTCGCATGCACTTTCTATCGTACCCCAGCCTGGGGTGGCAGTGACGCCAAGGCTCAGACACACCGCAGAATCATACGGGCACCGATGCAGCAGACCTTGCCCATCCTGCCGGATCACGCTCGGTGTCGCGGCACGATGCAAAGAGGGATTGCCGTCTGCAAGTCGAACTCGCGCAGTCGGGCGAGCAGTCGTGGGGCCGGCGGCAAATCCGGGAGCGACATCGCCACGCTGGCCCGCACGCCAACCGGGTTCAGCTCTAGCGCGGGAAGGTCCAGTCGCTGGCCCGACTCGGCATCACACAATTCGACGCTGAGTGATTCCTGCGGCAGCTCATCGCCGACGAGGATCAGCTCTACGGAGGCACCGCCCTGCGCCCAACCATGGCGGAAGTACAGCGAGGCATCCTCCCACCAACTTGACGAGGCGAAGCTCAAACCTGTGGGGCGCCCCGGGGCCAGGTAGCGCCGGGCTTCGGGGGCATCGCAGGCCGAGCGAAACAGAGCCTGCAGGCGAGCCCAGGTCAGCGGCCCTACTTTGCCGTCTTTGCGCAGGCCCTGCTGGCGCTGAAATTCGATGATGGCTGCTGCGGTCTTGCGCCCGGCCTTGCCGTCGATAGCCCCGACATCCGACTTGAGCCAGCGAACCAGGTAGAGGAGTTTGAGGCAGCGCTGCACGCTCCTCACCTCGGGCACACCCGTCACATCACTGCCCGGCTCGAAGTCCTGGATCGGCTCAGGAGTGTGCTGGGACAGCCCCTGCCCGGCTCGCTCTTCGCCCATTGCGAAGAGGGGAATCTGCGCGGGATCGATGCCGAAAAAGCGGGCTGCCCGGACGCGCCGCACCAGCTTGACCGGCGAGCTAGGTCGCTGCCGCAGATCGCGTAACACCTTGCCGGCGACAGAGTTGTCCCAGGTGACCCACGCCCCCTCGCGAACATAGCGCTCGTCATCGACGAAGAGGGGCGACTGATTCACGTGCACGCCGGCCGGCGAAAGCGTCAAGAATCCCCCCGCCCCACGCGAAGTCCCGCCCACCGAAATGCCGCCACCACTGCCGCCGCCCGCAATGCTGCCGTTCGAGGACACGTACTGGAAGGCATCGACCTCGCCGCGATCGTTGAGATGCACATCCCAGCAGAACACGGCGTGTCCGCCGCCATTCATCCAGTCGATGTGGACGGCATCGCCGCGCCGTAGCTGCGTCGGCTCGACGGCGTAGCCCAGGTTGAAGAAGATGATCGGTCGCGGCCACTCGTTGTCAGCGGGCGTCATGCCGAGCTTGGCCATGAGCTCAGCATGGCTGCGCAGCTTGGGATTAAAGACCGAGTTTGCGGCGTGCGAAAACGCGATGGGCAGTGGCTGGCCATCGGCCAGTCGCGGCGTGAACGGTCCGTCTTCCCCGTCGCTGTACAGCATGGCAGTGGCTTGCGTCACAAACGGTGAGCAGGTCGTGCCGCGCCCCACGCTCGGCCCGCAGCGCCGCCCCTCGGCCCACTGCACCCGCACCAACCAGGTGCTCGCTGGGTCGGCCTGACTGGTGCGATAGCCGTCGGTATTCAGCTGGCGCAGCCGCTCCCAGGTCCAGAGCAGGCGCTCAAACCGGGCCGGGGATGGCACAGGAAAAAGGGGGCTGGGAGTGCGGTAGCGATCGGAATAGGAGCTCGATCGTGGGGTGGAACTTGTCATGGCGACTCCCCGGCCTGAGCCGGCTTACAGCAAGACGCGAAAGGCGCTGCCATCGACGCTGAGATCGTCGCTGCTGAGCGTATGGGCCCGCGCTTGCTTCGTCCCTCGCGACAGGGTGTAGACCCCGGCGCCGCAGTCTTCGATCAAGATCTCGCCCTGCGCATCTGTGAACAGACGTCGTGGCTCCGACAGCCCGGCTCCGCTCACTTCGACTTCAATGCCAGCGACTGGGCCCTGCTCCAGGTGATCGGCATCTACGATCTGCACGTAAAGAACGGCCTGCTCAGCGGTCTGTGGATCGTTGGGCGAGACTTCTTCATCAAGCTGCTCAGCTTCCGCACCGCGCAGCGCAACCAAGAGATCGTCATCTAGATCCGGCACGGCGGCAGCATGAGTCGACGGACTCTTCATCAGAGCCCAGTGTATCGCAGCGAGTTCCCAGCAAACGCGCAATTTCTCGACGGATGAGGACCGATCCGGGCTACACTTTTTCGCAGCAGCAAGGGGGCGAAGAAAAGCCTCCCAGATTCGGCAGGTTGCAGGAATCAGGGAGGATAGAGCCCGCCGATTCTGCCCTGGAGGACGCGCATGCTAGGCCGCGGGAAGACGCTCGTGCTCAGTGATCTGCACCTTGGGAATGGCGGGGTCTACGACATCTTTGCGGGTGGGCACGAGCTGCCGACCCTGATTGATCGCTTCGCTCTGCCGGGGGCATCGGTCTTCATCAACGGCGACAGTGTTGATTTCTTGATGAACGAAGATCCGCTGCGACTGGATGAGGGGCGCGCCACCAAGCAGGCCGAGACCGCGGTCGCCTCCAGCGACACACGGGCTGTGCTGCAGGCCCTCGGCCGTGTGCTGGCTGCCGGTGGGGACGTGCTGATCCGTCTAGGGAACCACGATATCGAACTAGCCCTTTCGGGCGTGCAGGCCGTCCTGCGCAGCGCGCTGGGACAGCCGGCCGAAACCGCAGCCCGACTGCGCTTCGAGCGCGGCGACAGCCCGGCGATCCTGCAGCTTGGCAACGCCCGCATCCTGCTGGCGCACGGCGAGCACTGCGACGCCTGGAACCGGGTCGACTACCTGCACCTGCCAGGTCCGGGCGGTGCGCCCAGCGAGTCGGCAGCCGACTTCGAGTACGCCCCGGGATCACGCCTGGTGAAGACGCTGATGAATCCACTCAAGCGGGCCTGGGGACTGCGCTTGATCGATCTTATCAAGCCAGACTTTCAGGGCGGCGTCCTGACTGCGCTCGCCGTTAATCCACAAGCCGTTCGTGAGGCGTTCAAGGGCTCGACGGTGCAGATCCTGCGCGACCTCAACAAGCAGAGTCGGGCCGCCAATACCTTCGTCGATGATGAGGGTGGGGACGACCTGGGCCTGCAAGCGGCGGTCGATGGCGCAGGCCTAGACGCCGACGAGCGCGAGCTCTTGGCCGGAATGCTTCGTCCCCGAGATGGCAAGGCGGGCGGGCAGTCCTTCGACTTTGACTTTTCGATTCTGCAGTCAGCACAGCTGAAGCTGGTCAAGGCAGGTCTGCGTCTGTACTCGGCGGCCCACCGCCAAGCGGTCGGCCAGCAGGGCGAGCGCTTCTATTCGCTGCAGCCAGAAGCTGACGAGTGGTCGGAGGCACAGCGGATGGCGAAAAAGTACACCGCTGATGCCGTCATCTTTGGCCACACGCACGCAGCGCGTTTTCAGGTCACAGACGGGCTTGCGTACATCAACACCGGCACCTGGATAAAGATCCTGTACCTGCCATCGCCCGAGGCACCGAACGAAGAGTGGGAGGCCTTCCTCGATCTGGCGCGCCGCAATCCCGAGCTCGATCCAAAGAAGGGGCCGATGATTCCGCTGAGTACCCGCTTCACAGCCGCGGTGATCGAAGCGCATGCGGCATCCGGCGGTGCACAGATCTCGCTGATCGAGAGTCGCGATGGCCAGCTGGTCACATTGGGAAGTCAGGTGGTGGGAGCCAGGGCCGAGGCAGCGCAGTGACGGGCGGACGTAGTCGCGTGGGGGGGCTACCTCCACTGCAGCTCCTCTTGTCCGATGCCGACGAGGGCGGCTCGGCCCTACCAGCTGGCCTGCGCTCGACGGGAGGCACAGGGCAAGAGAAGCCGCCCAAGCAAGTGCTGCCGGACTTGCTGTGGAATGACGGGAAGGATCCCGGATCTCTTCCCGAGCAGCGCTGGGGCCTGATCGTCCCGGTCGGGGATGAAGGCAAGCGACTGCAAGATCTGATCGCGCCCCTTTCGAAGCGCCGCCAGCAAGAGCAGGGCGACCAGCCGATCCGCGTGTTTGAAGCCCCAGCCCGCGCCACGGCAGCCGAGGCCCTGGCCTGGCGCAAGACTGTCTTTGACGACGGTACGACGACACGCGAGACCCTGCCGCGCTACCAGCTGGTGCTTGGCAACTTGGATCAGGTGGCGCTGAGCATTCAGCAGGCACTGGCCATCGATGGCTTTGTTGGGCGCCTGGCCTTCGACAACCCCGACCACTATCGCGCCTACGCCGAAAAAGTCCTGTCCTACGAAGATGGCACGGCGCCGATAGCTGCCAGTCGAGCCGCGTTCTTCGCCTCGCACGACGGCAGTCCAGCGGTTAGCCACGGGTACGAAAACCTGGTGAACCCGGCCCTGCGCACCATGCAGAGCAAACAACTGAACCAGACGCTGCAAGCGCGCGAGCTTATCGAGCTTGGCGACGGCGATGCGCGCACACCGCTGCGTGATCTGCTGCTGGAATACGCGGCGCGACCAGATCCGGCGCTGCTGTTTACGATGAGCCACGGGGCTGGACGCCCCAAGCGCGATGGCTGGGCATCGCCGCAGGATCAGCGGCAGCGGCAAGGGGCGATGCAGCTCCGCGAGGGCCTGCTCCTGGGGCGAGACCTGGCGACGCGGCCGTTTATGCCGGGCGGTGTGTGGTTCATGTTCGCGTGCTACGGCGCGGGGGTGCCCGAAAAGAGCGCGTACTTCGCCTGGCTCGACAAGCTGGAGAAGCTTGGCCAGTTCGACAAGTCGGCGAACAGCGTGCTGCGCGGCCTGGTTGAAACCGGCGGTCGTCCCTTCATCTCCGCTCTGCCACAGGCGGTTCTGCAGAATCCGCAGGGACCGCTCGCCTTCTTTGGCCACGTCGATCTCGCCTGGTCGTATAGCTATCAGGATCTCGACTCGGGGCAGGCGATGTCGCGCCCCGGAAAGTTCATGCAGGTGGTGTCCGACCTGCTGCACGGATACCGCGTCGGCGTAGGCTTCGCATCGCTGATGCGGGCACTGGCGGGAGCCCATGCCGAGCTCTCAACCCTGTACGACGACTCCGAGTCGCCCGGCCCCGGCACAACCGATCCCGAAAGTGACGCCCGTCGCGCGCACTTGTGGATGTTGCGTCAGGATCTGCAGGCCTTCGTGCTGCTCGGCGATCCTGCCGTGCGTCTGCCAATCCAAGACACAGCGCCGGCGGTGCAGACGAATCGCCCGCTCTCACAGAGCGCCGCTGCCACCGCCACGACGACAGCGAGCGCAGCGCCGGCTACAGCAGCCCCGGCTCAGGCCTTCTCTTCGGACGTCAGCGCGACGCTCAGTCCCGATCTCCTCGCCGATCTGGAGCGCTATGAGAGGGCCATTGCCGAGGTCCTCCTCAATCCCAGTGACCTCGCGCGGGTGGCGAGCGACTGCGAGCTTCCGCGCAGCCGACTCGCCGAGCTAGTCAGCCGTTATCGGGAAGGCGGCCGGGCCGCGATCGCCCCTGCTCTTCGCCCATCGCGCTAGCCGGTGCCCCGCGGCGATCGGTTCCTGATCGCACAGTGCGCTAAGCCTGCTTCCCGCCATCGAGTTCGGCGCTCGCGGTACCGCTGCCGATGACGCACGCGCAACTCATGGCGGCAGGCCACCGTGACTGTACGCTCGGCTGCTGATCGCGGGTCCGGTGCGGACGGTTTCGGACGGTTACCCAGCGCCACTTTTCATTCCGCAGTGGGCCCCCGGGGCGTCGGCAGCAGCAGGCGGCGCCCCACCGCACGCGACAGCTCATCGCCCTTCGCACGCAGAGATTAATCCCCCTCGATGTCCCCACCACGTCGCTCGTAACAGCGTCGAAAAGCGCTGAATGCTGCCG
>CALFYE010000210.1 GCA_937952145.1 uncultured Myxococcales bacterium | reverse complement strand
GGGCCTGACTCTCTAGCTCGCCGAACGCCGCGTCGGTGGCCCGCGCTGGATCGTTGTAGAGCCCGAACACCTGCGACAAGTGGGTGCGCGTCGCGCGCTTGAGCTTCAGGCGATCAAGCTTGGGCCCAGCCAGCGTCCGCTCGTGCGGCAGCACCACCCCTTCGGCGAAGCGATGCAGGCGAATGCGGGCGATGAAGCCCCGCCGAGTAATCGTCCCGCCGCTGCCACTTGCCGTCGGTCCACTCCGGCCGGGCGGCGAAAACACCTGATGGTAACGGTACAGCGCCGGCTGCTCGTCGCGGTGCATCGCGCCCTGCGCAAGCAGCTGCTGCAGCGTTGCGGCTGCGACCCCGTACTTGCCGTCGCTGTCGCCGCCGGCTTGGTCTTTCGGCAGGATCAGGTGGACGGCGTTGTGCGGACTCTTTTGCGCCAGCGCCTGCCTGCCCGCTTCGCTGATGACGTCGTACGGCGGAGCCAGAAGCGCGCTCACGTCGGGTGCATCGGCGCGCTCAGGGCGATACAGGATGCCACGGAAGGGTGCAATCTCGGCCATGGTCGCTAGTTCTACAACGGTCGCCCGCCAGGCCGACAAAAAAGCAGCGGCCGCCCCCCCGTGCGCCCCCTGTCGGCAGGGGTCTGCGATACGCTATCGGCATGGCATCAGACGATAAGGGCACGGCCCCAGCCCCTGCCGTGGCCCCTGCGAACCCGGGACCCGCACCAGCCGGCCCGGCCGACCCACCACCGCTGCTCAATGTGCGGAAAGAAGAGTGGCCGGCCGTCGTGTGGTCGTTCCTGTACTTTTTCTCGCTGCTCTCTGGCTACTACGTCCTGCGGCCGGTGCGCGACGAGATGGGCATCCTCGGTGGTATCAAGAACCTGCCCTGGATGTTTACCGGCACCTTCCTCGGCATGCTGGCCACCATGCCGCTGTTTGGCGCCGCCGCCGCCCGCTTTCCGCGTCACGTGTTGGTGCCGGCGATCTACGGCTTTGTGATTAGCAACCTGCTGTTCTTTTTCTTCGCCATGCACCTCGGCTGGGCGCCGGCTCTCGTCGCCAAGGCCTTCTTCGTCTGGCTGTCGGTGATCAACTATTTCATGGTCAGCGTGTTCTGGAGCTTCATGTCCGATCTGTACGAGAGCGAGCAGGCCAAGCGCCTGTTCCCAGTCATCGCCGCCGGCGGCAGCCTGGGTGCTTTCATCGGACCGCTCATCACCGCCGCTCTCGTCAAGCGCATCGGCATCGCCAGCCTGTTTCTCGTCTCGGCCGGGCTGTTCGTCTGCGCCATCTTCTGCGTCCGCTCACTCTTGCACTGGGCCGGTGCGCACTCGCGCGGCGAGCGCCAGCGCGGCGAAGCGGTCGGTGGCGGCATCTTCTCCGGCCTGACGTTGGCCGTCGCCAATCCCTATCTCCTGGCCATCGCTGGCTACATCCTGCTCTTGCAGGTGCTGGGCACATTTTTCTATCTGGAGCAGACGCAGATCGTCTCCAAGACCATCGCCTCTTCGACGGAGCGGACGCAGCTTTTTGCCCAGCTTGATCTGGCGGTGAACGCGCTGACCCTGCTCCTGCAGGTGTTCATCACCGGGCGTCTGGTGTTGTCGCTGGGGCTCGCAACCTGCCTGGTGCTGTTGCCCCTATTCGGCGGGCTGGGCCTGACCACGGTGGGGCTGTGGCCGACGCTGTGGGTCGTCGCAGCGGCCAGCGTAGTGCGCCGCGCCACCGAGTTCGCCATCTCGAAGCCGGCTCGCGAGGTGCTGTTCACCGTCGTCACCCGCGAGGAGCGCTACAAGGCCAAGAACGTCATCGACACCCTGGTCTCGCGCGGCGGCGATGCCCTGTCCGGTTGGGCCCACAGCGGGCTGCAGAGCCTGGGCGCCACCACCTCGTTGCTCGCTTTTTCCAGTCTGCCGGCCGCGGTCGCCATGATCGGCGTCGGCCTGTACCTGGGACGCGCCCACGATCGCAAGCGCCCGGCGACCACGCCGACGAGCTAGCTCGCACCCCGACTCGGCCTCGCCATGTCTGCCTCCGCCCCTCTCCCAAAACACTCGCGCTCGTCCCACCGCACCTGGCATCGCCTGGGCTGGCTGGCGGCTTCCCTGCTGCTCGCAGCGGGCTTGGCTCTCGTCGGTATTCAGATTGTTTATGCGCCGCGGGTGTACCGCGCCCTGCCCGGCCCCAAGCTGCCACCCATCGATCCGCTGCCGCCGCTGGGTCTCTTGTCGTCCGGCCAGTGTGCAGGCTGCCACGGCGAGATCGCCGCCGAGTGGCGCGCCTCGGCCCACGGTCGCGCCAGCACGAGCGCCCTGTTTCATTCCGAGTACCGCCACGAAGGCCAGATGTTCATCTGCGGCTACTGTCACCAGCCGCTCGTCGAGCAGCGCCCCCAGATCGTGTCGGGCCTGCGCTGGGTGTGGCCGCTGCAGATCGGAAAGACCGCGCCTAACCCGCGCTATCGTCCCGAGCTAGCCGACGACGGAGTGACCTGCCTGGCCTGTCACGGCCGGGGAGCCGCCATCGCCGGACCGCACGCGCTTTCCACGCCGCAGCACGCCGTGGTCGTCGAGCCCGACTTCGGCAACCCGTCGCTGTGCGCGACCTGCCATCGCCTGCACATCCCGCTTGGCCGCTTGCTGCGACCGGTGCAAGAGACGCTAGAGGAGTGGCAGGCCTACCGGGCTCAAGGCGGCGACAAAGCGTGCGTCGACTGCCACATGCCCAGCGTCGGAGAGCGACCTCTCTTGCCGGGGGGGACGCCGCGCCGCAGCCGCAGCCATGCGCTGCGCGGTCCCCGCGATATCGAATTTCTGCGCACCGGCGCCGTCGTGCAGGCTGCCTCGATCGATGTACAAGCCGGCGCTGCCGGGGCCGAGCTGGTGCTGTTTAACGGCACCGGCCATCGCCTGCCCACCGCCGAGCCGCGACACTACCTGCAGGCCCGCCTGTGCGCCCTGTCCGCGACTGGCGAGGTGCTGGCGGATAGCGAGGCGCGCATTGAGCGACGCATGGATCCCGTGGCCCTGACCGAGCCGCTGGGGAGCGACACCACGCTGCTGCCGCGCGAGACCCGCCGCATCCCCCTTCGCCTGCCCAGCCTGCCCCCCGGCACCGCCCGCCTGCGCCTGAGCCTGCACTACTTCCTGTGGCCCCCCGAGGATCCCATCGCCATCGATGCCGGCGAGACCGAGGCCAGCCTCCGTCGCACGATCTACGAGACCGAGCGCCCGCTTTAGGCCTGGCCCCCCCACCGGCCGCGAGCTAAGGGATTTATAAGAGGCAAAGATTTAGTAGTTTTGAAAACGTAATTTTTTCAAATAGATGGCTGTTCGCCGCCATTTTCCGCGTGTTACGATCGCCTCGGGATTGTCGATTTCCCGCGGAAAGGCCAGACATGGGATTGTCAGCACCACGCCTCGCGCTGCTGCTCAGCCTGATGACCCTAGCCGGTGCGGCGAGCTGTAATCGCAGTATCGAGACCTCGGAAGGCACGCTCGTGCTCTCGCTGTCGAGTGAGGCCCTGAGTCTTGCGGCCGGCGAAAACGCTGAGCTCTTGGTGACGCTGCGCGCCAACGCTCCGCTGTCCGCCCCGGTGGTGATGTCGGTGCGCGGTCCGGCCGATACCGCACTGCCGACCGGCATTGTCGCCACCTTCGACCCGATGTCTGCCACGCCCGCCCCCGATCGCCCGGCCACCACCCGCCTGCGGCTGAGCGCTGGGCCGACGGCGCAGGATGACGACTACACCCTCGTCGTGCGCGCCAAGGGCCAAAAGGTCGGGGAGGACGCCACGGGGACCCTGCGCCTCAGCGTCACCGGCACCACCGCCCTGTGGCGTCGCACGCTGTCGACCAGCGGCACCGAACAGCTCGCGGGCTTGGCTGCCGATCACAGCGGCGGCACCTATGTCGCGCTGTACACCGACGGAGCGCTGGCCGGTGGGCAGAACCAGGGGGCGCTCGATGGCTATGTCCTTCACTACCGCGGAAACGGCGCTGTCTCGTTCGTGCAGCGCCTGGCCACCATGTCGGCCGATATCGTTGCCAGCCTGGCCGTCGACGCCGCCGACAACGTCTATGTCACCGGCTACACCTACGGCGCCTTCCCCGGTCAGCTCTCGGCCGGCAAGGCCGATGGCTTCGTCGCGAAGCTAGGCAGCGACGGAGTCCTGGTCTGGCTGACGCAGATCGGCACCGCCGAGATCGATCAGCTGACCAGCATCGCTGTCGCCGCCGATGGATCGATCTACGCCGCCGGCCTCACCGAGGGCGCCTTCCCCGGCCAGACCAACGCCGGCTTCAGCGACGCCTTTGTCGTCAAGCTGCGCCCCGATGGCACGCAGGAGTGGATCAAGCAGTTTGGCACCGATCAAAAAGAGCGCAGCGACGGCGTGCCCGATGACCGCAGCATCGGCCTGGCGCTCGATGGCAGCGGCGATGTCTACGTCGTGGGCAGCACGCAAGGCACCTTCAGCGGCGAAAACAGCGTCGGCCTGGGTGATGCGTTTGTCAGCCGCATCGACCCCACCGGCAAGCAGGTCTGGCTGCATCAGCTGGGCAGCGTGGGCAACGATGCACTGACCGCTGTCGTCGCCAACCCGGCCGGTGGAGTCTATGCCACCGGCTGGGCCCGCGGTCCCGTCGCTGGCCAGGTGCAGATGGGCGGTCAGGATGCGCTGCTCGCCGCCTATCGCGCCGACGGCACGCGTCAGTTCGTCCGCCAGGTCGGCACCAGCTCAGCCGATAGCTTCGAGTCGCTGGTCGTCGCCGACAGCAAGATCTACGTCATCGGCTCGACGCGCGGCGCCTTCCCGGGACAGACGCTGGCTGGGGCACAGGACGTGTTCCTGATGCAGCTCTCGGCCGATGGCGCGACGGGCTGGCTGCGCGAGCTAGGCACCCCGCTTGTCGATCGCGGCACCGCGATCACCCTCGCCGACACCAATCTTTACGTCGGCGGCACCACCTTCGGCAGCTTCGACCCCGACACCACAGCGATGGGCATCGACGCCTTCCTGCACCAGTTCCCCAAGGAATAGCTCGCGGCCCGCGAGCCCGCGTCGGTCAGCCCGCGATCGGCTAGCGCGCACCGGCCCGCATCATGGCGTTGGCGATGATGTGATGGGCCTCGGCGGAAGCCAGACCCAGGCGCTGCGCTAGGGCGACCACCGTCTGCCTCTCGGCGTGCTCGTACTCGCGGTCAGAAAACGCGATGGCCACGGCATGGATCAACGCAGCGCGCCGCTCGCCGGGTGAGAATGCGGCGATGTCGAGGTGATTGAGGTCGACCAGCGTCCGCGGCGTCGCCGCGTAGATCCGGACCTCCGCTTTCTCAGACGCCGTCAGGTCGGCAGCCGCCAGAATTCCCTCCAGCGATTGCCGCTCCGCATCCTTCAACACACCGTCGGCCCAGGCCACACAGATGGCGGCCTTCAAGATCGCCGCATTGCGCTCTGACATAGGTCGAATTGTAGTCCAACTCGCGGTCGCGCTTGGCAATGCCGCAGGCGCTCCCGGCTTGCGGTGGAGATGAACCGGCCGGCCGACACCCTAACCCTCACGTAAGGGGAAGAATGGCCTTGACAGGCCGACGGCAGACAGCCAATACTGCCGGAAAACCTCACGCACACGTAAGGGTCTGAGTTGAAGTTGGAGCAAGACATCCGCCCGCTGGGCGACCCCGAATCCCCCGAGCCCGCTGAGCCCGCCACGGTGCTTAGCGAGGGCAGCGGCGAGCCGCCGGCCGAGAGTCCCGGCTCGCCAAAGCTCCTGCGCATCGGTCAGCTGGCCGAGCGCTGCGGCAAGACGGTGCGGGCGCTGCACCTTTACGAAGAGCTGGGCCTGCTGCGGCCGGTGCTGCGCTCCAAGGGCGGCTTCCGGCTGTATTCGGCGACGGCGGTCGAGCGTGTGCAGTGGATCAATCGCCTGCAGGAAGCCGAGGTCTCGCTTGGCGAGATCCAGGTGCTGCTCCGCGAGCTAGAAGAGGAGCGCATCGGCGCATCGGCGATGACCCGGCTGCGCGATCTCCTGTCGCGCAAGCTGATCGAGGTGCGCGAGCAGCAGCGCAAGCTAACCCAGCTTGCCCAGGACCTCAGCGCCGGCCTGCACTACCTGGACGGCTGCCGCGTCTGCGAGCCCGAGCACACGACCAGCGAGTGCACCGGCTGCAAGCTGCACGGACACGATGGCAATCAGCCGCTCATGGTGGCTGGAGTACACACGACGTAAAGCCGACCCGAACCCGGGCGCGCTGCCGAGAGCAAATCGCAAGGAGCCACGATGGCGGTCAACCTCCCAATCTTTATGGACTATCACTCGACGACCCCGGTCGACCCGCGCGTCGTCGAGACCATGGTCCCCTATTTCACGACCTTCTTCGGCAACGCCGCCAGCCGCAATCACTCGTTCGGCTGGGCTGCCGAGAAGGCCTGTGACACCGCCCGCGAGCAGGTCGCTGCCCTGATCGGTGCCTCCGGCAAAGAGATGATCTGGACCTCGGGCGCCACCGAGTCGAACAACCTCGCGATCAAAGGCGCGGCGCACTTCTACAAGGACCGCGGCAACCACATCATCACCACGCAGGTTGAACACAAGTCGGTGCTCGACTCGTGCAAGCGGCTGGAAAACGAAGGCTTCGAGGTCACCTATCTGCCCGTCGAGGCCGACGGCAGTGTGTCCCCCGATCGACTGCGCGCGACGATGACCGATCGCACCATCTTGGTGTCGATCATCCTGGCCAATAACGAGATCGGTACCGTCAACGATCTGCCGACGCTGGGCGCCATCGTCAAAGAGCGCGGTGCGCTGTTCCACACCGATGCCGTGCAGGGCGTCGGCAAGGTGCCGTTCGACGTCGACAGCAGCCATGTCGACCTTTTGGCCATGACCGGCCACAAGCTCTACGCCCCCAAGGGCGTCGGCGCGCTGTACATTCGTCGCAAGCCCCGCGTCCGCATCGAGCAGCAGATGGACGGCGGCGGTCACGAGCGCGGCATGCGCTCCGGCACGCTCAACGTCCCCGGCATCGTCGGCTTCGGCAAGGCCTGCGAGATCATGCGCACCGAAGGCGCGGAAGAGAGCCAGCGCATCGGTGCCCTCCGCGACCGCCTCAAAGAGAGCATCATGTCGCGCCTGCCCGAGGTCTACGTCAACGGCTCGCTGACCAGCCGCCTCGCCGGCAACCTCAACCTGAGCTTCGCATTCGTCGAAGGCGAGGGCCTGCTGATGGCGCTCAAAGACGTCGCGCTGTCGTCGGGCTCGGCCTGCACGTCGGCTTCGCTTGAGCCCTCGTACGTGCTACGCGCGCTCGGCATCGGCGAAGAGCTGGCGCACACCTCGATCCGCTTTGGGCTCGGCCGCTGGACGACGGTGGAAGAGGTCGACTTTGTCGCCGACCTGGTGGTGGGCAAGGTCCGCAAGCTGCGCGAGATGTCGCCCCTTTGGGAGATGCACCAGGACGGCATCGATCTCAAGAGCATCGAGTGGACCGCGGCGCACTAAGCCTGCCGCCGAAATCCAACGCAGAACACGCAGACAGCAGAGAAAAACCATGGCCTACAGCGACAAAGTCGTCGATCACTACGAGAACCCGCGCAACGTCGGCAGCCTTGACAAAAACGATCCCAGCGTCGGCACCGGCCTAGTCGGTGCGCCGGCCTGCGGCGATGTCATGAAGCTGCAGCTCAAGATTGATGACGAGGGCATCATCCGCGATGCTCGCTTCAAGACCTTCGGCTGCGGCTCGGCCATCGCTAGCTCTTCGCTGGTCACCGAGTGGGTCAAGGGCATGTCGATCGATGACGCGGAAAAGATTCAGAACTCGGCCATCGCCGAAGAGCTGAACCTGCCGCCGGTCAAGATCCACTGCTCGGTGCTGGCTGAAGACGCCATCAAGGCGGCCATCGCCGACTACAAGAAGAAGAAGCATGCAGGTCAGCACTAACGCCCCCAGCCACAAGGCGGACGTCGTCATGTCGATCACTGCGACTCAGAAAGCCATCGCCGAGGTCAAGCGCCTGGCCGAAAAGCGCAAGGCCGAAGGCAAGACCGCGCCGCAGGGCCTGCGCATCGGTATCCGCGGCGGGGGCTGCACCGGCTTTGCTTACCTGTTTGAGTGGGCCGATGCCGCCCCGGCCAGCGCCGACAAGGTCTTCGAGTTCGAGGACGGCGTGCGGCTGTTTGTCGATCCCAAGTCTTTCGTATTTCTCGACGGGACTGAGCTGGATTTCGTGACCAACATCATGGGCTACGGCTTCAAGTTCAATAACCCCAACAGCAAAGGCGCCTGCGGCTGCGGCGAGAGCGTCCAGTTCTGATGGTCGCAGCCCGCACCCACTTTGAAGTGCTCGGCCTCCTGCCGACCTACTTCATCGATCGCGCCGAGCTGGAGTCGCGCTATCGCGAAGCGCAGCGGCATACTCATCCCGATCGCTTCAGCCGCGCCCCCGCCGCCGAGCGGGCCCAGGTGCTGCGCCGCGCCACGGACTTGAACGACGCCTATCGCGTGCTCAAGAGCGACGTCCGCCGCGCCGAGTATCTGCTGTCGCTGCACGGCATCGACCTGTCCGAATCCGCCGAACAAGCGGGGGGGAAAAAGCGAACGCTTGATTCTCTTTTCCTCTCCGAAGTGCTGGAGCTGCGGGAAGCGCTGCAGGATGCGCAGAGCGAAAACGATGCCCCGCGCATCGCCCGCATCGGCGACGACATCAAGCGCCGCATGGCCGATGAGACGCGGGAGCTAGAGACCCGCTTCGGGGCGCTGGATAAGGCAAGCGGCAGCGACGAGGCCCAGCTGGAGCCACTGGCCAAGATCCTGCTGCGGCTCCGCTACTACCAGCGCTTTTTAGACGAGATCACCGCCCAGGAAGAGGCCAGCGCGTAACCCGCCTGCCGCCCCCGCGCCACCCCGCAAGGAACTCGCATGAGCTTGTTACAGATCGCCGAACCGGGCGAGTCGCCCACCAAGTCCGCCTGCAAAGGACGCGTGGTCGGCATTGACCTGGGCACCACCAACTCGCTCGTCGCGGTCGTCGATGATGGCGAGCCGCGCTGCCTGGCTGTCGATGCGCGCGGTGGACGCCTGCTGCCTTCGGTCGTCAGCTACGTCGGCGGCGGTACGCCCAAGATCGGCGAGCCGGCGCGGGCCCTCGCCAGCCAGCATCCGCACGACACCATCGCCTCGGTGAAGCGCCTCATGGGCCGCAGCCCAGGAGAGATCGCGGCGCAACAGACCCAGGGGCGCTTCCTTTCCTACCGCCTGGCCGAGCCCGATCCGGCAAGCCCCGGCGTGATCCGCTTGCTCGTCGCGGAGGGTCGCCGCGCGGTCACGCCGATCGAGGTCAGCGCCGAGATCCTGCGCTGGTTGCGCATGTGCGCCGAAGAGCAGCTTTCGAGCTCGTTCGGCGGTCCGGATGAGTCAGCCGAGGAGAGCGCGCTCGAAGGCGTGGTCATCACCGTACCCGCCTACTTCGACGATGCGCAGCGGCAAGCGACCAAAGATGCCGGGCGCCTCGCCGGCCTCAACGTCCTGCGCCTGCTCAACGAGCCGACGGCGGCCGCGCTGGCCTATGGCCTCGACCGCAAGAAGGAAGGCAAGTTCGCGGTCTACGATCTGGGCGGTGGGACGTTTGATATCTCGATCCTCGATCTGCACGACGGCATCTTCACCGTCATGGCCACCGCCGGCGACACCGCGCTCGGCGGCGATGACATGGATCAGGTGCTCGCCGACCTGCTGATCGAAAAGTCCCAAAGCGCCGCGCCCCTACGGGCCGAGCTAAACGGGCACGCGGGCTTGTCGCGCAGCCTGCTTGCGACAGCGCGAGCCGTGAAGCACGGGCTCACCGAACAAGAATCTGTCTCTGCCAACCTACCCGGGGCCGAGTCCGATCCCGGCCGCTGCGTGTCGATCACCCGCGCGGAATTCGAAGCCGCCATCGCGCCGATCCTGGTGCGTACCGCGACGCCTTGCCGCCGCGCGCTCAAAGATGCCGAGCTGACGCCGAAGGATCTCGACGGCGTGGTTCTCGTCGGTGGCGCTACGCGCGTGCCTGCCGTTCGGCGCTTTGTGCAAGAGCTCTTTGGCCAGCCGCCGCTGTGCGATCTCGATCCCGATCAGGTGGTGGCGCTGGGGGCCGCGGTCCAGGCCGATATCCTGCAGAACGCGCGCACCGATGCCCTGCTGATCGACGTCACGCCGCTTTCGCTGGGGCTGGAGCTAATGGGCGGCGTGGTCGAAAAGATCATCCCGCGCAACAGCCGCGTACCAACCGGCGCGCGCCAGGTGTTCACCACTTACGCCGACGGCCAGACCGGCTTTGACCTCCACGTCGTGCAGGGCGAGCGCGAGACCGCTTCTGAGTGCCGCTCGCTCGCGCGCTTCAAGCTGACCGGCATCCCGCGCATGGCGGCCGGTATGGCGCGGCTCGAAGTCAGCTTCCTCATCGACGAAAACGGCCTGTTGGCGGTGACCGCGCGTGAGCTGACCTCCGGTCGCGAGGCGCACACCACGGTGAAGCCAAGCTATGGCCTAACCGACGAACAGGTCGAACAGATGCTGCTCGACAGCTTTGAGCACGGCGAGTCGGATCTGCGGCAGCGCATGCTGATCACTCAGCGCGTCGAAGCCGACCGCATCTTGGGGGCACTCACCGCCGCCCTGGCCCGCGATGGGGCGCTCCTGTCGGACGCCGAGCGTCAGCGCATCGACGCCGCCCGCGCCGCAGTCGAGCAGGCCAAAGCTGGTAACGAACACCGCCGCATCGCCGAGGCCATCACCGCCCTCGATCTGGCCAGCAAAGACTTCGCGCAGCGGCGTATGGACGACAGCCTAAGCCACGCAGTGTCGGGCCGCGCCGTCCGCGACATCGAAGCCGCGGTCGAACACGCCCACGGTCCCGAAGCGGCGCACGCCGCCGTCCCTAGCTCGCCCCAGGCCATCCTGCCTCCCGAGTCGCGCTAGCCCGCCGGCCCGAAAACGAAGAGAGCGTCGCCGCATGCCCAAGATCACCTTCCTCAACGACCCTTGCGCCGAAGCTGACGCCGACGGCGTCACGCGCCCCAAGAGCATCGAAGTGCCGGTCGGCACATCGCTGCTCGAAGCCGCCAAGAAGATCCACGCCCAGGTTGGCTACGCCTGCGGCGGCGTCTGCGCCTGCTCGACCTGCCACGTCTACGTCAAGTCCGGCCTCCGCGCCCTCTCGCCGCAGAAGGACAAGGAAGAGGACATCTTGGATAAGGCCTTCGACGTCCGCGCCACCTCGCGCCTGTCCTGCCAGGCCCGCATCCTGGCGGGCGCCAGCGAAGACATCGAAG
>CALFYE010000209.1 GCA_937952145.1 uncultured Myxococcales bacterium | reverse complement strand
GCGGGCATCGGGTCGCAAACCCTAGAGGGGGACCCACAGGGGCCTACGGGATCACGGTGGGATCTTCTGCGGGTTGCGGCAGCGGGCTGCGCGGCCGGGGGCCGTAGGTTCAATGCGGAGACAGCGATCCTGAACCAGCGGATCCCGCGGCAGAAGGATGGGACCTTCATCGGCGGGTGCATCTGCGCGCGCGGGCGGCGAACAGGTGTGCGGTCTGTGCGCACGGGGAGCTTGCGCCGATGCCGACGCGCTGTTGGCCCAGCTGCGTCACCGTGCGCTCGGTCTGTCGAGCAGAGCCTTGGGAGCTTCGGCTGGCGGCGCCCGGAATAGCTGTTGCTGGGGAGAGATGGGAGCTGCGTCTTTGCAGGCTGTCAATCCCTGCTACGGAGGATCCATGGCGCTGGAAAAGTCACGAGGAGACATCATGGCCGAGCTGGCCACAACGGCCGACTTCAAGGCGTATGGCAAGGCGTGCGGCACGGCACTGGCGCAAGGGGTTGCGCTGCTTCTGATCGAAGAAGAGCTGAAGTGCCAGGACAAGAAAGGAAACTACTCGCCAGGCAAGACTGCGAAGGAGCGATCGCGGGTTCAGATAACCGACGCATCGGTGTTCAAGCTGAAAGATGCCGGTGTGCTGAAGTCGCTGATCGATCGACTGGCCATCACGATGGGCGAGGATGTCGCGAAGCTCGACCGCAGGGCAGGGCGAGCCAATGCCCTGTTCGCCAAAGTGGCCAATTGCACCCTGGGGCGAGAACTGCAGCAGCCGCAGCGGCAGGAGGCTGAAGCGAGCTACTACAGGGCGACACCGGAGGCGCCTGAAAACGTGGACCACGAAAAGGCCAGGGCGTGGCTCACGCGTGGGCTGGACGGCGACGCCGCCGCTTTTGAGCGTGTCTTTGACAAGTATGCGACCGGCAGCGGTGGGCTGTTCCTGGGAGCGGACGACCAGATCCTCACGGCGATTTGGCAGCAGCTGGTACAGAAGGCGCCTCCCCATCGACTGCCGAGCTTGGACACAGCGTACCCGTCGAGCTTCGCCGGAAGAACCGTGCTAAATCAGCTGCTGAAGACGAACAGCAAAGTCGCCCTGCCACCAGTCGGCAGAAATCCTTTGGTCTGGCAGGGCTATGCTCTGTATTGGTTCGCGACGATCATGTCGCTGCAGCCATTCCCCGACGGAAATAAGCGGATCGCGCGGGTGGTCTACGCGATCCTTTTGGCCAGAGCCGGCATTCCCTTTATCGCCCCCAGCGATGCCTACGGCGCCGAGCTAGCCGCGATGTGAGATCGTCGCGCTCCTTTTTTGCAGGACTCCAGAACTGGCGCGCTGGTGCGCGCGGAGGCGAGCGAGCGCGCGCGGCGGTGTGCGCACACGCCCAAGGTCACAGACGCTTCTTGTGCAGGCTTTCGGGGGGACAGGACAGATCGGCCTGCGCCCTCGAGCAGACTGGGCTGCACGGCGTGCGGTTTGGCTTTGCGAGGCGCTCGCTTTTTCGGAGCGCCGAGAAAAAGGGGCTTGGGAGTCCCATGCTTCTGGCGGCGCTTCGATCTGGCATACGCCTTGCGTCGCAAGGCTAGCTGCAGGAGGGGACGCTATTCTCCAATACAACGACCTCCATAGGAGGTCACACATGGAAGCGGAACGGAAGACATCAGCGGTCGGGTACGTGCGTGTCGCAACGACGGGGACGGGGCAGGACAGGGCGCAGGTTGAGCGACACAAGGATACGATTATTGAGTATTGCCGCAATTCGCGGATAACATTAACGCATATGGTCGTAGACATTGGGGGGCGAGAGGGGCGCGGGCGGGCGTTCGATCTGCTGGTCATGGGGCGCGCGTCGCTGCTGGTCGTGCCGTGCTTGGCGCACTTGTCGCGGCAGTCGGACGAGCTGGCGCAGATGATCGCGCACTACTTCACGCCGCCCGCCGGTGTCGCGGATCTGATCACGATCGCTGAACGGCTCGACACGCGCACGCCGCAGGGACGCATGGCGGTCGACGTGCTGTGCTGCATCGCGCGCTTTGAAAACGAGGGGGCCTACCATGCGTAAATCGTCGACGGAGAGACACTCTGCGCCGCGCGTGCTGCGTGCCGTCGGTTACGTGCGCGTCAGCACGGACCAGCAAGCGCAAGAGGGCGTGAGTCTGGAGGCGCAGCACGTCCGCATCCGCGCGCACTGCGTCAGCCAACAGATCGAACTCGTCGACATCTGCGCAGATGAGGGTTACTCGGCGAAGTCGCTGGAACGGCCCGGTATCAAGCGCGCTCTCGACATGCTGCGCACCGGCAAGGCAGACGCGATCGTGGTCGTGAAGCTGGATCGATTGACACGCAGCGTGAAGGATCTTGGCTACCTCTGCGATACGTTTTTTCGAGAGGGCTTGCCCTACTCGCTGCTATCGGTCAGCGATTCGATCGACACGCGATCGGCGGGAGGCAAGCTCCTGCTAAACGTGCTGATGTCCGTTGCGCAGTGGGAACGCGAAGCGGTCAGCGAACGCACGCAAGAGGCCATGGACGAACTCAAGCGCCAGGGCATCCGCACCGGCGGTGCTGCGTACGGCTGGCAGTGGTCGAAAGAGCCCGACGCATCGGGGCGCAAGCAGTTGATCCCCTGCCCGCAGGAACAAGCCGCCATCCGGCGAATCTGCGATCTGCACCGTCAGGGCCTCGGCATCCGCACGATCGCAATGCAGCTTGACCGCGAGGGCATCCCCGCCCGCAAGTCGCGCACGTGGGAACCGCAGCGCCCGTCGATCTACCGCATCTTGGAACGCGAGGGCCTGATCACGCTGCCCCGTCGCCCACCCGAAGACGAAGCGGCCAGCAAGCGCGGCAAGCGCCCCATCGTCCGCGACAAGCCCACCGCCATCGCCCGCGCGCACGCCCTACGCGCCGACGGTCTGAGTCTGCGCAAGATCGCAGAGCAGTTGCAGAAGGAACGCATCCTGCCCGCCCGCTGCGACGTGTGGCACGCAGCCAGCATCCTGGACCTGCTGCGTCAGCCTGCCCCGACGTCTGCCGCTTCGTAGCCCCTCACTGCGCCGCTTGCGCTGTCTCCGCCGTCGCGCCGTTCCGCATCCATTCCTGCATCAGGTTCGCGATGTCCCCGCGTCGCGTGCCGCTTAGTCGTCGTCGGCTTCGTCGAATCGCTGGCCGAAGCCGCCGGCCCATGCGTCGGGGTGACGGCGATGGTGCATGATGGCGGCAATGTGGATTTTGTCGCTGCTCTCGACGTAGAAGACGCCGTACGGGAAGCGTTGCACGGCTGCCCGCCGCGTACCCTCCTCTGTTCGCGGCCAGAGCCGCGGCGCAGCTGCGATCCGCTTGATGCAGTCGTTGACCGCTCTGCGAAAGCGATCGCTCACGTCGGGCTGTTGGCGCTGATACCAGCGCATCGCTGTCTCGAAGTCGACCAGCGCACGCGGCATGAAGATGACTCGACGCAACCGCTATTCCCCGATGATCTTGCGGATGCGCGCGTCCACTTCTTCCCAGGGGATGCCCTCCACCTGCCCACTCTCGATCTCTGCGACGCGCCGACGCAGCTCTGCCGAGTTGCCCGCCGCCAGCGCATCAAGCTCAGCATCTGACAGCGTGTCGTCATCTAGCGACCGCATCAACCGATCCACCAGCGCCGACCGTTCCGCGATCGGAAGTCTCATCGCCGAATCAAAAATCGCCTGCGTCTGCTCGCTCATGTCCGCACCTTTGCGCGCATTATTGGGCACGTCCGCGCCGCATCGCAAGTCGTCTCTTGGCTGGCGTCACGCTGTTCCCGAGTGAGACGGCCCAGCAAAAAGTAGCCGTCAATCGACTACGCCCCAGCGTACGCCGTCTCGCCCGCCTCTTCGTACTGTGCTCTCCCCCTCGCAACAGCTTCGCCACATCTGCGCGCGTCCAGCCGCCGCACGTCGTCCGCGTCAGGGCCGCACGCCCTCGGGCAACTCAGGCGCGGTCGCAAGCTGCGCTGTGTGCCAGATGTTCAGCACCCACAGCGCCCCGCGCGCCCCGTCGGCATAGTAGAAGACGCGGTAGGTCTTGAAGACGATGATCTGCCGCACCGGCGACGCAGGGTGATCCGGCAGGTGGGAACCGGACATCGGGAACCGCTGCACCCGTCGCAGAGCCTGCTGAAGCTCGGTCATGAACCGCTCCGCCGCGGCCCGACCGTAGCGGATGCCGATCGAAAGCACGATCGCGCGGATGCGATGATCCACGCCTGACTGAAGGCACAGCCTCATGCCTTCAGCCGCTTGATCTCCGCCCCAAGTTCCGCCAGAAACTGGTCGCCATCCACCGCAGCGCCCCGGCCTTCCTGGATGGCCGCAACGCTGGCATCTAGATCGGCGTAGGCACGCGCCGGATCGACCCGTTCACGAAGAATCGGCGGCACAAACTCATGCGCGCCAGGCCCGGTCTGCGCTGGGCGGGCACTCGGTTTTCGCAGCGGTTGTGCTGACATGGTTCAAACTCCTTAATGCTTCATAGCACGGACGGCGTGAGACTGGTGCGCGGTCGCCGTCCGCGCACAGCCGTCTGTCAGGGTGGCCGGGCGAAATCCCGGCAAACCCGAATGCGCTATCGAACATCGCTGCACAAAATGCTGTTAGCTTAGTTTGCTACGCAGAAGTTGAATAAATTGATAATTAGATCTTGCGACATCCTTCTTTGTTTCGGATATTTCTCTTTGGCTGATATTTACAGATTCCGCAATTCGCCTGAACGGATACGCATACAATCCCGCCTGAGAACGAACCTCTATTACTTCCTGCGACTGTGCAATTGCTATAATGACACAGAGTTTTCCCTCCATATCAACTTGGCAAATTTCATATGACATCTTGTGGGACTGTAAATACGTGTCTACGATCTGAGAAATCGACTTTAGCTTATTCTCCAGATCTTTGCCTGCGGTATCCCTGAAATTTCTCTTATTGGGCCATCTTTCACGCCGATTATGAGTGCGCCCCCTTTGTTGTTGGCGAAAGAGGCCATGTCTGTAGCCAGCTTATACTTAGCCTTCTCTGACTCTTGGGATGAGCCAGTGCGCCAGTAGTCCAGAATTTCTTTATAATCCCAGAATTCAGGCTCAACGACGTTTGACTGCACTGCTCGTTTGATTATTTCTCTCCAAAGTTCCGTACTATGTACGGCAGCTTCGAGATCATTGACAATTTCTATTTCGCCCAGAATGTTTTCCAAACAGCTGCGCAATGACCTGAAATAATACAGTATCTCATCTTGCACTCCTACTGTGGCGGCCAAGACGTCTGCGCGATCAAGGCTATTTCCATTTCCGTTAGCGGCTATTACAGACTCTAATCTGTGAAAATTTGTTCCCCTTGTCATTCGAATTCCGTATACGCATTCAATAATTCGTTGTTGCACGCTTTCTGGCTCGGAATCAAAATCGGCAGTCGTTACGCCGACACGACGATCTGCCAATGGAGTAGCGTGCCAGACTTTTTGGGTAAACAACATAGACGGCGCAAGTTGGTCCCGTCTCTTTAGCAGATGGACATAGCGTGAAAGAACGAGTATTTCGTCAATGACACTATCTGTCAGCTCGCCAAGTGCGCCGACAAGTGACGTGTAGTCCCGTACTGAATTGCAATCAAACGCCTTGATGGCAAGAATGATTTTCTCTACTGATGGAATAGTTTTTCTGGTTTCTAGATCAAGTTCACTGAGATGTTTCTCGCGCTTAGTGATCCACCATCGAATTTCGTCATTAGCAACCTCATGTCCAAAGGCCGTTCTTTGGGATCTTGTAATAGTGAACCGAGCACCCGTGTTGGGTGAGACTGGTACAGTTGTGAAAACTTTATTCCAAAGCTCGCTATTTGCTGCGCTTAGGCACCAGTGTATTCTTCCCAGAGCCAATGCGGACTCGCTGCGCGGATAGGTACCCATGGTGAAGAGTGTCGCTGGTCCGATCCGGCCAGTCAAGGTTATGCACAGGTCTTGCTTGGCAAATTTCATATTATTTACCTACGCCGTTCTTGGAATCGGACAATGCATGCACATGTGCGCCAGCGCCATACTGCATGAGTCGAGGATGCGCGGCCTGATGAAAAGACTGACTATGCTCGTTCGTCGCTCTGCGCGCCGATGGTGCGGCAGCTATCCCGTTGCCCATCACCGGAAGCGATACGGTGGCCGCGTAGCTGTCACCAGCACCGCACCACCGCCGCAGTCAGCGCGGATTAGCGCCAGGCCCACGCAGCGGGCGTTGCGTGGCAGGTAGATTCGCTCGGTCGGGCCGACGACGACCTCGGAGACCTCGTAGGGGCTGCGCGCTGCGCATTGGCGGGTCATGGCCTCGAATCTGAGGTCCTCAAAGCGGCGTGCGATGACTTCGTAGGCGGCGGCTTCGGCCCGCGCTTGGCAGTGTGCATCCTTGCTGACTGGCTGCCCGGTGGACTGCCAGCGCCGGATGATACGGTCGTTGCTCTTTAGCCCCGGCTGCATCTCTTTGGTGCGATGTTGTGCGGGGTTCGTGCCGCGTTTCACACGTTGACGATACCCTCCTACACGGCAACGGGATGATGGGCAGTACCGGGCGTCTCGCCTTCGCCGCGAAGAGAGCTTTTTACCGCAATATTGGCAGTGCCGATTTTCCATGGAATGCACCCTCCGTCGCTGCAAACGTTACAATGTAATTCAATTATACATCAGCTAACGTGAACGTGGTTTCCCAATAGGAATTTTCTTGATATCGGGAGATGTCACGGAGCATACGGTTCTATCTGGGAAAGGGATACATTTGACCATATTTGAGGATGGAATCCGTCCCTTGCGGGCGCTGAGGACACCCTACGGAACGATTCGCGGAAGACAGATACGGCGGTGTAGTCCCCGAGACGCGACACGCCTGGGTGTGAGTGTGTGCCGGAATATCCGAGCAATACATACAAAACCATTTAATTTCCCATTTATTTGCACCTAATTCTGCATCTGATCATTGGGAATTTTGAGTCCCTGTCGGCCTGGACAAAAAGAGCAATGATCTGCGGCACTTTCCATCATCCGGCGTAGCTAAAATTGGATTTATGAAATAAATACTCGATATTTTTCCCGTCGAGTACTACAGCAACTGACATCAGATTAAGGCCGATTAAGGAGGATAGACTCCCGACTTGCGTATGGATAGGATCGCAATAAATACTTGGCAGCCGAGTCGCAAATAATTAATTCTCACGTAACTTCAATGGGTTAAGCATTTAGAAAAACAGTCGATTTTATTTAATCTAAATAAATTGATAAATCTTTTCAAAATGTGTCGCCGATTAAGCTGCTCTGCCCGAGGCAACATCAGGCCAGGCAGACGGCGACCTTACGGACGGCAAGGCAAGCCCTGCGCCGTGGCCACAAGGGACATCTGTCGAGCTAGACCGGGATCACGGCCTTGCTCGGTCGCAGCCTGACGCCCGGCTCCCCGCCATTCAGGAACTCGATTCCACGTAGTTCCAACGCGCGGGTCAGCTTTTCAAGGGTGCCTGCACGGGCAGCCGTCTCGCTCGTCTCGACTCGGTAGACGGTGTTTTCCCCGACACCAGCCGCGACAGCGAGGTCAGCCTGTGTCATGCGGATGAGTTCGCGGGCCGCAGCGATCTGTCTACCTGTGATTACCATTTTGATCTTGACAATGGTGTCTTTGGATTGAGATGGTGGTTTCACCACCATTTAACCGGGCGAGCGTGTGAGCGGTCGCCCTGAATCTGCGGACCATCGCACAGCCCCTCTTCTCAAGTCCAGATTGAGGGACGCGGGGAGGTCTGCGCGCTGGAGGCTTCTATGACCGTCCCCGAACTGTCTGCTCGCGTCACCCAGCTTGAGACGCGCTTGGCTGAACTCGCGACCGAGCGCACGACCGACCGGAAGATGTTGGAAAAGCTGCGTAAGGCGCTGGACCTCGACGGCGCTACCGGCGCGTTCAGTCGGATCTACTTTGAGACGCAGCTAGGTTCAGAGCTTCGCCGCTGGCGTCGCGACCATCATGATCGACTGGCCGTGCCGCTGTCGATCGGGCTCGTGGATCTGGATCACTTGAAGCGCATCAACGACGGAAACGGCCACCTGGCCGGCGACCGCGCGCTAAAGGAAATCGTCACGATCTGCCGCCTTCACCTGCGCCGCGATACCGATGTGGTCGCGCGCTACGGAGGCGACGAATTCGCGCTCTTGTTCCCGCAGACCCCGATCGAATCCGCCGCGCACCTGGCAGAACAGATCCGCCGCGACGTGTCCGCTGCCCAGGTGAAGGGCCAGCCGATCAGCGTCTCGATCGGTCTGTCGACATGCCCAACGCACGGGCGCAGCGCACGCGCGCTACTGGATGCCGCAGACCGCGCGCTGTACCGCGCGAAGCAGTCGCGAAACACCGTCGCATGTGCGGAGTGATGGCGATGCCCGTGCAACCTCCCCGATACGAGGTCTACACCGTCATCCCGCGCCCCGCCGGCAGCTTCCAGCACCGGATCGGCGTCGCGTTCCACAACGCAGACGGCTCTATCGGCGTCGTGCTCAACTCCCTCCCACTCGAC
>CALFYE010000208.1 GCA_937952145.1 uncultured Myxococcales bacterium | reverse complement strand
GAAGCTATTACTCTGTTTGGAGCGGCCGCCGGGGTACCGAAATCGGCAGTCCTTTGCGATCCCTTGAGAGGGGGAATGGGCGTTTGGTAATATGAGCAGTGCGACGGCACGGGCGGCTTCGGCGGGCTCCTGAGCAGGAGTTGTCCCCTGCCAGGTCATCGTTGCATAGACCTCGCTCAGAATGCCCGTAGAGGTGACCCCGTGGATCGCGCCCGTTCGCGCTTGTTCGACGAGTTTCCGAGCCTCGGCGTGGCGATGGTCCCGGCCGTCAGAGCGCCGATAAAGACCCCCGCATCGAAAAAAACTCGTTCAGGGACGGTCGTAGATGCCATCTTTCCAGCCGTCGGGAACGCTACAGTCCAGCACTGGTAAGGGCTCCAACTCGCTGCCTGGCAAATCTGGATGCTTAACCTTGAATGCGCGATAAAGCCTGTCGACGGCCTCCTCCAGGGTTAGCGAGTCCGGTAGCGGGTCGATGGCCTGGTGGAGCTGCTGCTTGATCGACATGACGCATCAAGGGGGGCCACGAGTTGCAAGGTTTGGCAACCAGATTGGCAATGTGGCGACGGTAACGATTCTAGAGGGCTGCTGACCTTTGCAACCGCGAACCGCAGCCTCGGGAGAGCGCTAGACGCTCCTATCTAGCGCCCGGGAGGTCGGCGCCGCTACGCCGTCCGCCGGAGCAGCATGATCGCCGCGGTTGGCTGCGGGACGCCGTACTTTGAACACACAACCGTCTCCCAGCCCAGATCCAGCAGGAAGCGCTGCAGCCGCTCAGGAGCATAGCGGCGGCTGCGGAACATCATGAAGGACTTCTCGCCGGCGGCGCAGCTGACTCGCACGTCAAACTGGAGCTCGTAGCTGCCTGGAGCGCGGGTCACGGTCTGCAGTCGCACGGAACTTGAAACCGAGGTCACCCCGGGAATGTGCCGCCGCAGCGGGCCGTAGATCCAGTTGTGGTGGGTCGATGGCAAACCATGGCGCAGCGCCGGGTCGCGCTCCCGCAGCTCGGCGGCGTCGGCCGGGTCGCCGGCGGCGAGCTGGAAGTCAAGGACGACCAGGTCGTCGCGCGCGGCGAACCCCGCAAGCTCTTCGAAGAAACGGACCTCATCATTCAGGTTGGCGATGGTAGCGCCAAGCATCGTGTACAGCCGGCGCGCGCCTTCGTCCTCGATCGTGTGCAGGACCTCAAGGCGCGCCAAGTCATGAAAGTTGGCGTGCAGCGTGAACGCGGTGACGCGCCGCGGATTAAGCGTCGCCTCTGCCGAGCGGTGAGCTGCGTTGAGCAGCGTGTGGCTGATGTCGAGCAAGTAAAGCTGCACCACCGTAGTCGCGGGCAGGAAGGCGGCGAGCGCCTGCACCAGGCGCAGCTCGCTGGTGGCGTCCCCGCACCCGAGCGCATGAACGCGAACCGGCAGCCCGCCGCACAGCTTCGCCGCGCGCGCGGCGACATCCTCCAGCGGCTTGCGGTTGCGGTCTGCAACGAACATCGGCGAGGTGTTGCAGAGCTGCATATAGTCAGCCGCGCTCTGTCCATCGAGATACAGAAAGGTTTGCTCCAGCAGTCCGCCCGGTCCCCTGAGCAGACGAACCAGGTCCGCGTGCAGCTCGACCACATCATCCTGGGAGGACAGCCAGGAATTGGGCTGCCACGCGGCCGCGGCCGGTAGGCGCGACACATCCTTTACCCGAAGATTCAGCTCGGGCACCGCGAGCAGCGCGACCAGCGTACTGCGGCTTGGCGGCTGCCCGGGCTCCACATTCTTAATCGTTCCGCTGGGGCTCGTCGGTCCAGCAGGTCGGCAGGTAAAGTTGCATGTCCACAGGCAGGTGACAGCGCTGGGTGGCCACCGTCAGCGAAACGGCGGTTTGACAGTTGGCGACTTTGCCTGCGGTGCCGCTGTACTGCCGCTGCACACCCACCGAGTGCTCGCCTTGCTTGAGGAAGCCGGTATCATCGAAGATCCAGGCCTGGACCTGGGCATTGCGGAGCATCTCCGCAAGTCCGTAGCCGGCAGCCACCAAGCGCACCGCGTCATCAGGCCATGGGGCGTCCGTCAGAAAGTGAAGCAAGCGCTGGTAGGTAGCGTCGGCCTGGTCCACCTGGGAGGTCAAGTGAGCGGCGATGGGCTCGACGCTCTTGCGCTTCAAAGGACTGAGCAATCCCATGGCGTACATGGCGAAGCTGCGCTTCTGCGTATTGTCCCACAGTAGGGTCCCGATTGAGTCGAAATAGGCCAGCAAGCGCTGCGGTGTCTGTTCATCGAGCGGCAGCTCGGGCAGGGAAATCATTCCGTGCATAGATCACGTCGCCGCGCGGAGCGCAAGTTCGTCGGCGGAGCTCGCTAGTTAGAGCGGACTGAGGATTGGGGTAACGCAGTCATGCTAAGGAAGAGCGCCAACATTCAGGAAGCCCTAGAGCAGTACAGAGAGCATCTCCTACAGGTTGGGAACAAGCGGCCGAGCAAGCCCGGAAGTGTCGCGACCACGATGACCCGGCTGCGAGACTTCTTTGTGGACCTTACGCGGCCGGTCGCAGGGCTTACGACGCACTACTGCTCCGAGCGTTACGCCGAGCTCACCAAGCGCCCGAGCTTGCGCACAGGCCGGCCCGTCAGTCCCGACACCCATCGCAACACACTTGGAGAGGCGCGGACGTTCCTGTCGTGGTGCGTGGAGAAGCAGTGGCTGAAACAGAACCCCGTTCAGAAACTGAAGGGCATCGGCCACCGCCATCACGGCAAGGTGCAACTACGGATCGACGAGGGCAAGCGCCTGACCGCCAAGTGTCTGGAGCAGGCCGCTCTGGGGAACGATGGAGCCGTGGCGGTCCTAGTCGCGCTGCTTATGGGCATGCGCGCCTCTGAGATCGTAAGCAGGCAGGTGCGCGACCTGGATGACCAGGGCCGGGTGATCTGGATCGACCGCGGCAAGTCCGTAGCGGCCAAGCGGCGCCCCGAGGTGCCGGACGTGCTCCGTCCTCACTTGGCCCGCTTGGCGCGCGGGAAGCAGCCCGGCGACAAGCTTTTCGGGCACCATTTCCGCGACTGGGTGCGCGAGTGTGCGGCCAAGCTCTGCGACCAGGCCGGCCTGCCGCGCGTCACCGCGCACGGCCTGCGAGGCATGTGCAGCACCTTGGCCATCGACAGCGGGCAGGCGAGCCACGCAGTCGCCGCGATGCTTGGCCACGCCAGCCCCAGCATGACCGAGCGCAGCTACATCGCCCCTGGGACCAAGGAGGCCCGGGGGCAGCGGGAGCTGATCGCCCGCGTGCATCCTAAAAAGGGAGAAGACGAATGAGCGAGCCACCTGAAGTTCACACCTTTCGGACAGTTTGGTTTCGCAATTTGGAGGGCGGTCGCCAGAAAGGGTTGGCATGTTCATGTTGGCGTCAGCCTGGTGACCGTTGCCCAGAGCTGGAAAAGTTCCTCGCCTCCGGACAGGCTCCTCCCTTGATGGCTGCTCTCGCAGCGATTTGCCCGCTGCCCCGTCCGCAGGAACTCAACAGTGACGAAGGTGGACCTCATGCCGACTGACGTCACACCGCTCTTTCACGGGGAGCTGGCGAGCCTGCGCCGGTTGGTTCAGAAGCAGCGCCAGCAAGTGCAAACGATCGTCGTGGCCTACGGCTGGCCCGCCAGCCAGGCCGTGGTCCCCATCGCCAGCGGGATGCCCCTAGTCATTTCGAAAGGCGTCGGCGTCGCATTGGCCCGTGTAGCGGGCAGCGAGCTTGCTGCGGGCATGGTCAGCAAGGCGGTCGAGCTGCTTCGGCCCGTTGGGGGAAGCGGTCATGAAGGCTACTTTCACCTTGAGCGTACAGCGGCCTTGCTGCAGATGCTGGACGACATCCAGAGCTCGGCAGTGGCGGACGTTCGATGTTTTTTTGCCCTCAGCAAGGGCGACGGCCAACCGTCGGTAGTCTTGGGAGGCGAGGTTAGCGATTTGTTGAAGGTGCTGCTATTTGTGTGCGCCCGACTTTTTTCTGAAAGCCCGAGTTCGCGGGCCGATGTGCTTGCGACGATTAAGACGGCGAGTCATGGCCGGCTGGCCGGCGAGGTATGGTCACTCGGCACATTCGCCACCAATGCAGGGTGCCAACAGGGTGCCACGCTGCCGAGATCGCCAAAAACGAAAACCTCGCCGAGATAGGTTTCTCGACGGGGAATCAGTGTTGCGATGTGGAGCTGAGGGGAGTCGAACCCCTGGCCTCTAGAGTGCGATTAAGAATTCATTCGAATTTCTCGACGGGAGAGAAAACCAGGGCGTTGCACACTTTGCAGTGATTCCGTCGGTGAGCGATGCAAAAAAATGCTATGCAACGGGTCTCTTTTCGACGGGAAAAGCCCATCGGCCTTGGTCGATTTTGGGGAAGGTTTCCGAGGAGACCTCGCTAACATTCTAGAGGTCTGTCTGGTTCAGGTCCCAGCTGGCCGGCCTAATACCTAGGCTCCTTTAGCCCGTGCCAGCAGAAATGGGACGCGTTCGCGCGATGGCCAAGCCGCCGCGGACCTGTTCCCTCAACCGCTGCCGCGCGACTTCTGGCGTTCGTCCAGCGTCGCCATCAAGATAGGCAGAGTGAGCCGGTCTTTGGGTCGGTTCGCTTCGGCCTTTACCTTGATCAGCATCGGCAGGTCGAGCACTCGTAGCTTGAGAGCGTGGTCGTTGATCTCGGCAGTATGCGGCAGAAGCTCGTCGAACCCGCGGGCTCCTGATACTTCACATAGAACGTCGAGCGGCCCATAGCTCGTGTTGAAATTCAGATGACCATGGCCTGTAAGGTCACTCTCGCGGGGTCGCAGCTTGCGCTGGGCAAAGTCAGGCCGGAAGTGCGCGTCCAGCTTGGCGAGAACCGCGAGCAGCCGCTCGACATTCTCCGGTGTGCGACGGTGGACGATGTCGAGGTCTTTGGTGACCACGGGAACGCCCGCCAAAACCGCCGCGGCCCCACCGACAATAATGAACTCGATGTTCCCGTCAACCAGCGACGCCAACAGGCGGACGATGGGATCTTCCGGCTGCTCTGTCATTGCGTGCCGCCCGGCGCAGTCTGGCGAGCCGCCGCGAGCCGGTCATAAAATCGCGCCTGCTGCACGGAAGCCACAAGGCGCTCCAGAGGCGATCGGCGCAGCTCTGCCTGGATGAGCGAACGATCTACGTCGCCGACGGCGGCTAGCACGTCGGGATCGTGCTCTGCCAAGTAGGCACAGACGCTGACGACGAGTTCGTCTCCCATGCCCAACACAATGCCCCATATAGAACAGCGACGCAAGGCATCCATGCCAGCCGGTGGACGCAGGCTCGATGATCCCGGCCGGGACCACGAGCTGGCCCGACCGCGCGGTTTCACCGCCGACGCATGGATGTCGGCTAAGTCGAGCAGCCGGAACACAGCGGGAACCAATGGGAAAAAAGCGGGACCAGCGACGCTACCGGACACGGCTTGCTGCGCTGGGCTTGGGCTGCGCGCGTTTTACCCCCATCATTCCGGCGCGCACGTTCCCTGATCATCGTTCGGCTGGCATCGTTCGGGTAGTAGCCGGAGCCCATCGAGCGGCCAGCCGGCCAAGTGGCCAAACGGCCAGCCAGCCAAGCCTGGGAGGGATGGCCGCCCAACGGTCCGAGTTCCGCGAGCAGCCGAGCAGCCCGCGCAGCGTTTCGCATCGAGGCCCGCCGGCTCGATG
>CALFYE010000207.1 GCA_937952145.1 uncultured Myxococcales bacterium | reverse complement strand
GCGACCACACCAACCAAGCCGCCGCGCGCTGTGTATCGAACGAAACAATCGGCCCGGACTCGCCACGCAGCAACGGAACAACGCGCCGCGACTGAGCCGCCAAAGATCCCAGCGCCGCGCGGCTTGTCGCTGCGACCGCGCCCCCTGCAACCCTATTTTCCCTCGGGAAGCCCCATGTCCAGATCGCCCCAAGCCGGCGATTCCTATCGAGCTTGCCCCCACCTTGCCGCCGTACCGCCAAGCTCCGAGCGCCACTTTTGGGAGATCCCCGGCCACGAGCCGTGGATCGTCCTCGGCCCCGTCTGCCACGTCGTCTTTTCACTCCTCCGCAGCGTCGAGATCCAGGACGCCACCTTCCGCCTCGCCCCGGACCCCGCGGGTGCCCTCGGCGCGTCGAGTGTGTCCCACTGCGCCCCCGGCGACTACGTCGTCGAGCCCATCTCGTCGAGCCCCACCACCAAGCCTCCCCCAGCCGCCCCGCTCGGCAAGCTCCTACAGCTTCGCCCGCCCGGCCGAGACCCCGCGTGGCTGCCGCTCGTGGACAAGGCACTCCACACGCTGACCGAGCTGGTCAGCACCCACCAGCAGCAAGCCCAACCCCGCGAAGCGCTCCGCCTGCAGTGTATGGAGCTTAAGAACCGCGCCCTAGAGCACTTCGCCAAAGCCCTGCAGTCGAACACCACCGCCATCGAAGCCCTGAACGCGATCGCCATCGAGCGCGAGCACACGCTCCAGAGCCTCGTACTGCGCCTCGCCGAAGCCGCCCGCGAGCCAGCCCCGCCGCCCTGCGCTCGGCCACGCCAGAGCCCCCGCGCAGCCGTCCCGCCTAGTCTGCCGCGCCCTCGTGCTCCGTGGGCGGCGTCTTCAGCTTCACGCCCGTCCCGTTGATGAACTCGACACCGAGGCGTTCCAAGGTCCCGATGATCCGGGTCAGGCTTTCCCGTCGAGGTTTCACCTTGCCCGACTCGATACGCGAGAGCGCCTGCGGCAGCATGCCCACCGCCTCGGCGAGCTGCCCCTGATTCAGTCCAAGCAGCTCCCGGGCGGCCACTATCTGCCTGTGAGTAATCGGATTTTTCGCGCTTGACATCCGCAGGGACGCTCGTAGTGTTGAGAATCTAAACACTCTGAAGCGATCGATACCTCGATCGCCGTGAACCGTCGGAACTTCGCATAACCGTCTCGTAGCTGTCTAGCGGGGTGGCCAGGCGAGGTCCGCGCTGTGGAGGCCCCGCCTATGGCTATTCTTGCGCTCGCTTCGTCGCTGTCCGTCGTTGATGCCGCTGGGCTGGCGATCCTGCTGCTGTTTGTCGCTGTGCCGCTGGCACTGCTGGCCGCAGGCGCGAGGCTGCACGCGCGGCGAGTCTCCCCGGTGTGGCTCGTCGGAGCGCTCGCCGTCGGATTCCTCCTCGGGCTGTCGGTGGCGCTGTGACTCGCAGAAAGACCACCGCGCAGACCGTCGCGCACGCCGCCCCGCGCCCGACGGCGACGCATGCCGCACCAACCGGCCCGCGCTCGACAGCGACCCACACCGCGCAGCCCGGCCCCTGCACCACAGCAACGCACGACGCGCTAAAAGCCGACCGCAACGCCTGGGCCGCTCTGCCGCCAAAAGTGGACTGGGTCGTCGGCGACGAAGTCCTGCAGCTTCGCGACTGCCCCCGCTGCGGCAGCACACTGGCCAAGCCGCTCGACGCTGGAGGCGCCACGTGAGCGCTTCGCTGTGGATCGACTGGGGCCGACGCATCGCCCGCCCGACCCGTGAGCGCCTGGGCCTGACGCGCGCACAGCTTGCCGGAAAGACCGGCCTCTCGCCTGAGACGGTGCGCAACCTCGAAATGGGCTACGTTCACCGCCCCACCCGTCGGACTCTACGCCTCGTCGCCGTCGCCCTTGATATCTACCTCCCCGACGACGAGTGGCTGCACTTCTGCCTCGACGGCATCCCCGCCGGACACCTGCGCCAGCTGATCAGCGACGCCCTGTACGAGTTCGCCCGTCGCCGCCGCGACGCCCGCCACTTCGTCGCCATGCTCCACCCCTTCACCCGCGCCGGCCACGCCCGCCGCACCCTCATCGCCACCGTCGAGGCCGAGCGTGAGCTAGCCCGCGACCTACTGACCCTGCTCTGCCCCGGCCGTGACCCGCCCGCCGCCGAGCCCAACCCGATACCCACGAAGGAGAACCTCCCCCATGCCCAAACCCAAACCTCCCGCCACCTGGGGCCGCGCCACCCTCCCGACGCTGCGCGAGGCCGCCGGCCTGACCCGCGACCGCCTCGCCCTGCGTGCCAGCCTCGCCGAAAAGACCCTCCGCGACATTGAAGCCGGCCGCGTCGAACCGACCCCCGACCAACGCGCCCGCCTGACCGCCGTCCTCGAACTCACCAAGCCCTGCCCCGCCGGAGCCCTGCTGATCCCGTTCGACGACCCCAAGTGCCGCGAAGTCCTGCGCGAAGCCCTCACCGACTACGCGGAAAAGCGCCGCGACCCCGCCGCCTACGTTGAGATGCTGTACGGCACGCTGAAGCCGCAGGCCAAAGCGCGGCATGTGGACTGGGCAGCGGATGAGGCGGCAACGGCGCGGGCGCTGCTGGCGCAGTTGCGGGCGTATGGCTGAGCGGGGGGGCGATGCTTGGGGGGCTGGCGGGGGTTTGGGGGAGCGTGACACCGAAGGGGTTCGGTTACGCGGCGGGCTGAAGGCTTGGGGGACGAGCTGGGCCGGAGGGCGGGCGGGGGGTTCGGGGTAGTGTTTGGCGGGGGGGGGCGGGGCGGCTCTCGGGGGCCCGCGGGGGCTGTTCAGTACGGGGGCGTCCTACAGTTGAACGAGAAAAAGGGGGCCGGTTGGGTTTGCAACGGGCCGCCTTCAGAGCCAGGGAAATAGCCTTCGCACTGCTGCTACAAGTAGCCGAGCGCCACGTTGTCAAAATTCGCTCTGTCCCTCTCGGTCTAGCTGGCCGTCGGTTCGCAGTAGTAGCTGGCCGGATTGCACGCTCCACGCGAACCTGACCAAATGTCATCAAGTCGTGTATTGCCTAGTTCACGACCTTAAAGTAGACTGCCGTCGTGAACAGTGGCGATGTCTATCAACGTCTGATCACTCTCGCCAATGCCTCCCATGGTGACGTCGGTGATCTGACTGTTGATCTCGTTAGGCAATTACGCGCGCTGGGAGAACACGGTAAGACTCTCGTGGAGTTTCTGGACGAGGGCCAAACCGAGTATCTGGCATTACTCGGTGCAAGAGGTAGGCATCACGTTAACCTAGCTATGACCTATGTCACAAATCTTGGCGCTGCAGCTGTCGCCCCGACCGATACAGAATTGGCCCAGCAGGGACTTCGAGATTTTTACCATCATGCTTATTATGCTGCCTTTTTCTTAGGTCGCTACCGCTTAGTTACACTGGGTCACTATGATTGTAATGAACACAAGCTTATTTGTGAGGTTCTCGCAAAAAAAGAAAAGGAACTCAGAGACCTCTTCAAAACCACTAGGGACTCTGGACATGAGGAGATTGCAGAGGGCCTTGAGGTGCTTCGGAAACTTATCGCTGGGCCAGATCCAAAGAACGGACATAAAAATCAAGAATGCCTGCTTTATCGGCGTAACATTGCAGATTATGTAATGAATATGACCCGACTGGCCATACTTAGTAATGTTGATGAACTCAAATATTTTGCAGAAACATTAAGTCACCTATACAGAAACTGGAGCGTGCCATGAGTGGAACTACGCCTGCTTGGTTGGGCGAGTTAGCTAAGAAAATTCAGACACTGAGTGGTGTGCCTGTCTATTGTAGCCTCCCGGATGCAGGTCCTTACTTTGGAGAGCATGTTCGTATCGTATTCCCAATGAATGAAGAGGTGAATATCCACAGGACGCTCAGACGTTCGACCAACGATATTATGACTATTTGCCCTCCCGCCTATCGTCATCGAAAATGGATATTTCGTACTATTCTTTTTCATATGGCCTATGAGCGTTATGCGCCACTTTCATCTGAACGAGAAGGGTTTTTCGTTTCTACGAATTTTAGAAATTTGCAGGATCCTCATAAAAAGCAAATAGGAAGTTCGGCAGAATATAAAGTCTTTGAGTATGATATAGACATTGTCATAGTCGCCGTCCGGCAGAGACCGGCTGACATGTCCGGGTTATTACAGCTAGCAGAAAATATAAGCGCAGAATTTAATTCCGAGTCAGAATACCTGAGAATAAGAAAATTGCGCTATGCGCTGACAAACCAACGAGTGGTAACTGATTTGACATATAAAGATTTATATATAGCATAAGGTTATCACTGAACTTGCAATTATTTCTTTTTCCGATTTTTTAGCTCAGATTCTGCTATTTGTTCTAGACCTCTTCCGACCCCACCCCAGAATGCGTCCCAATACGAATTTTTCTTACCTGCTGACCCGTTATCATCTCGCGGAGCTATTTCTTCACAAACTGGGCACATCGATAGCCAATCGGTTCCGTGTTTTCCGGCCCACTGATAGCAATATTTATTACTCTTGGCTGTGCATGCAGATACGTCTGCTTCGCATTTCTCGCATCTGTACTCATTTCTGCCTAAGAATTTTTTGTTTATTAACGAAAAGGAAGTATAGTGCTGACATGTTGGGCAACGACCTAATAGCTTTGTGCAAGTGCACATTCTCTGGTTAAACAAGTACTCTCTGTTACAAGAATGACACTTTGCGGAAATACACGCAAATGTCAATAAGAGTCGCTGCTGTTCTTCAGGATTAATTATGATTTCATCGTCAACTTGAATCTGCCGTGATGTGTGTTTTGTAAGAATCTCTAAAACGCTTTCGGTGCTAATCCCAAACTGGCTCGCCAAGATTCTTGCGCTAATTCGCATATAATTTATCTCCATTGAATAGACAATAGCGTTGAGCGACCGAGGCCATCATCTTTGTTTCGTCGGGCAGTGCCGATCGTCTCGCTTTCGACAACGAGCTTGGTATCGCGTCGGGCACAGTGGGTCAAGTGGTGATCCGCTAGGGAGTGCCGGCACACCCTGTGCCCGTCGTCACCATGTCGGTGAAGTGTTGCGCGCGGGCGGGGGCGATGTGTGCCCGGTGTTGCGTGCCACAATAGAGCGATGCGGTGGTCGCTCGCTCGGTGCCTGCTGTGTGGGGTGATTGCGGTCGCGGGGGCGGCAATGCAGGCGGCCGGGCAGCCAGCGCGGGAAGTTCCCGCGACGCTGAGCACTCGGGAAGCGGCGGCGCGGCATGTGGAGTTGGGGCTGCGCTTCTATCGGGCGGGGGAGTATGGGGCGGCGCGCGTCGAGTTTGA
>CALFYE010000206.1 GCA_937952145.1 uncultured Myxococcales bacterium | reverse complement strand
GCACGGACCGGCGCTTTTGCGGGCAGAGGTGCCGGGTCTGGTGGTACCGGCACCCAGGCCGGAAGCGGCCGGACTTTTCACCGCGCTACTGGCACCAGCCCAAGCGGCCCGGCCAGGGGCAGCCCAAGACGCTCGCAGCGGCCTTGCAAGCGCTGGCGGAGGCCCGCCAGTATGCCGCCCAGCTCGAAGCCGCCGCCCTGGAGCAACAGCGCCAAGACCGGCAGCTACGCGACAAGCTGCGCGCGCTGATGGACCAAGCCGCCGAGTCCAGGGCCAAGGTCACGAGCGAGCAGGACGGGCTGCGCGACGAGCTGGAAAAGGCCCGGCAGCAGCTTGCTCAGGCAGAGCAGCGAGTGCGGGACTTGACTGAGCAGGAGCAGGGGCTGCAAAAGCAGAAGGACGAGCAGGCGGCGCGGGTCCAGCAGGCTCAGGAAGAAACGACCCGACTCGGGGCCGAGCTGGAGCAGGCGGGGCGCGAACTCGCAGAGCTGCGCCCGCTAAAGACCCAGCATGAACAGCACGCCCAAGAGCTCCGCACGTTGAGCTCGGAGGCCGCCGAGCTGAAGACGGCCCGGGATGAGCTGGCGCGGCAAAATGCGGCGCTACTCCGAAGCCGTGACGAGCTGCGCGGCCAGCTGGAGAAGGTCCAGGGCGAGGCGGCGGAGCATCGCGCTGCACTCGACCGCCAGAGCAAAGACCTGCTGGAAGTGCGGGCCGCGCAAACGCATCACCTCAAGCAGCACGCCGAAGAAGTCGACACGCTGAAGGCGCAGACCACGGCACTGATCGCTCTTCGCGACGAACTGACCAAGCAGAAGACAGAGCTGACCCGAGACCGGGACGAGCTTCGGGGCCGCGTCGAACACGTCGAGCGAACGATGGCGCAGCGCGACGAAGATCTGAGCCTGCAGCGTCGCAATCTGGCGGCGTCCGAGCGCGCACACCAAGAGGTGCACATCGTCGCCGAATCGGAGTCCCGCAGCCTACGCGCCGAGAAGGAGCGCCGAATCGCCGCCGAGAAGCGGGTCGAGCAGCTCAGCCTCGACCTGGACAAGCTCGTCAGCAAGCGCCAGGAAGAAACGACCGATGCGGAGATTATGACGCTGCTCCTCGCAAAGCAAGAGGAGCTGTTCACCGAGGAGCTAAAGGAGGTACGCACTCACCGCGACGAAGCCATTGCCGAGCGGGAGCTGCTTGCGGCGCGCATCCTGAAGCTAATGGCCCCCGGCCAGTACCTGGAGCATGCCGCGGCGGCGGGCTATGACCTGACCAAAGATCCGCTGATCCGGCTCAAGCGGGAGGAGGTGCTCGTGGAGAACCGGCTCGCCGCGTGGCAGGACGCGCACAAGAAGCGGCGGCGGGCGCGCCGGCTCGATCCCGAGCAGACGCTCGACGAGCAGGCATATGCGGCGGCGCTGTCGTTCCGGTGGAAGCAGATCAACCATCCGCACCTTCGTCGCAAGCGACAGCCCAAGTGGATCGCGGTCGGCTTTCTGCTCGACGCGGAGAGTGAGAAGTATCTGCTAACGCTGACGCAGGAGCGCATCGAGGAGATGAAGAGGCGCGTGGCGTCGCTATAGCGGAGCGGCGCTGTTGTTTCTCTGGCGACTGACCCTGGACGGTGCCCTTGTTCGCGGGGGAACGCGGGATGTAGAGGCGGAGATTCGTGCTGCTGGCTTGCTGAGCTGAGCGCCAAGCCCGCCAAAAACCGTTCCTGAGTTTTCTACCGTCGGGGCCGCAAGCCTTCGCGCGGTCGCAGGGAACGATTCGGGCGGGATCAGTGTCTCAATTTGACGTTTTGAACAGTAAGGATAGTGCCGTCGAGGAAAGCCGCCAATCGTTCCCCGCGCCGAGTAAACGACTGGGAAACGCATGGTCATGTTGCCAGCTTGATGTGACACATAGCCGAGCCGCTACAGACATAACTAGCAGGCTGCATCGCTGCTTACGAAGCAGACTCAATCGAGAGCCGAATTGCTCGCTAAGGGATTCTCCATGACAAGAAATATCGAGATGGAGATGCGCTAGATAAACACCTGGAGTGAACTTTAGGTGCTTGTCAGGAGTCACTCGGAGGTCGTCTACCTGCTTCAAGATGAATGGATACTGCACCAGCGCGATGAGGCGCTTGACTTGGTTGTGCGCGTTGAGCAAAGGTGGTGGTGGTCTTCATGAATGAGAACACGGTCAATCGGCTCGACACGACGGTGAAGCAGGCGCTGGGTGGCGATCGGGCGGCTCTGGCAGCGCTGTTCCTCGAACTGCGTCCGGTGCTCTTGCGGGCGGCCCGGAGTCACCTGCGTGGTCGGCAGCCCTGCGGCCGGCGCCCTTCGGACCTGGCACAGGAGGCATGTGTGCTGGCGCTGCGCGGATTTGCGCAGTTCCGCGGGCAGACTGGGAGAGAGCTGCGGACGTGGCTGCAACAAATCTTGCGCAATGCGATTATCCAGGCGCTCCGCCGCAGCGGCGCGACCAAACGCAGTGACCGGGCAACCGACCCGCTGGTAGCGGAGCTGCGCAGCTCCGCGCCAACTGCGAGCGCGCTGGTTTCCGGCCGTCAGGGCTTCCGGCGGATCATCGCAGCGATGGCGAAGCTACCGGAGCGGCAGCGGCAGGCAATCTACCTGCGGCTGCTGCGCGAGCACTCCCTAACCGAGATCAGCGCGGAGCTGGGCGAGAGCGAGCAAGCCGTGGCCAGCCTGATCAAGCGCGGACTCAGCCGCCTGCGGACGCAGCTCTTACCCGCAGCTGCCCGGCTACGCCGAGTCGGATCCACCCGGCTCGATGAGGCCGTGCTCAGCTACCTGCGTCACTCCGACCTCGGCACGCGCCCGCCACTGCACACCTTTATTGCTGAGTACCCGGACTGCGTGGCCACGCTGGCGCCGCTTCTCACCTGGCTGGATGAGACCCAGGCCGCGCTGACAGACCGGTAGAGCCGTCAGCACCCGCCATTCAAGAGGCGGAGTGCTCGGTCCTTCGCATCGCCAATAGCGAATCCTAGGCAGCCAGTCTGCCGCACCGCCAATAGGAACTCCTAAATTTTTGCTCGAGACCTTCCTTACGAGCACTCATTAAGTGCCGGCTCTGACCTATTGAGCAGTCAAGGTAGCATCCACTTGCCCGACTCCGCTTGTACAACGGAAGCCCCAAATGCCGCGTTGGAACTCGTCTTGCGTGACCGGGATGCTTCCCGCGCAGATCGGATCATCAAAAAAACTGTCGACGTCGATGTACTCACTGAACACTCCGGCTTGCAGTGCCGTCGCGGTGGCCGCCGGGAAGGCGGTGCCCCATACCGGCGAGTAGGTATCTTGAATCGTCGGGGTGCACGATCGCACGCCATTTATCGTCAGGCAAACCTTGGGCTCGGGCGGGCTGCCATCACCATCCCAGCTATCTCCGTTTGTTTTATGAGAGGCGACGGTGCCGCTGGTGAGCCGCAAGATCCAGCTTCCGGTGGGGTCCAGCATGCACGTGCTGCCCTGACAGGTAAAGCCGCGACTGCAGCCGCCGAGGCAAAAGGGCCCGCCACCACTACCACCACCGGTTCGATCAGACGCTCCGCAGGCTAACAGAGTCATGACGCCAATCGCCAACCCAGAGACCAGAGCCTTCTTTGTCCGCTTCATGTGTCCTCCTGTTCTTCGTCATGCGCGGGCATTCGTTCCAGCGCTACAGTAAGGACGCCGCCCCGATCGCGGCTAGGCGGACAAAATTCACAAACTATTCGTCGGTCGGTGGTAATGCTGCCAAGACGGCGGAAAGCCGGGCTGCCACCGCGGCGGCTGGCGGTCGCTGCGTCGGGGATTTTTCTAGGCACTGCTGGATCAGCTCGGCCACGCCTGCGGGCAAATACTCCGGCAGTGCCGGTGGCGCGCTGAAGCAGTGCTGGTACATTAAGGCGCTCTGCTTTTCGGCGACAAACGGCAGCGCCCCCTGGCTGAGTAGAAATAACACAACGCCTAGTGCATACACATCAGTTGCACCGGTGACGCGCTTGGGGGCACGCCACTGCTCGGGCGACATGTACTCCGCAGTACCGATGAAGTCCTCGTCTCCCGTCGAGATGGGCATGAGCTGAAGCCCGCGCATCAGGCGAGCCTTGGCCAGCCCGAGGTCGATGACATAGGCGCGCTCGGGTGCCCCAGCAAACAAGATGTTATCGGGTCGCAGATCGCGATGGATGATCCCGTGGGCGTGCAAACCAGCGAGAGTAGAGCCGACCTGGGCACCGAGCCGGACAATCTGCCGCACTCGCTGGTCAGGAGCCAACGCGTCTTGCTTGCAGCGACGCTCCAGCCGCTGTCCTAGAGACTCACCCAGTAGTTCCAGAACCATGTAGGGACAGCCATCGGGCAACAATCCGTGAGCGAAGAGCTGCGGCAGGCCCGGCAGGTCGGTATGATGCTGCAGCGCCTGCAGCATCAGCGCCTCGTTCAGACAACGTCCGACCAGCCCAGGATCGGCGAGGTGCTCACGATGCATGCGCTTGAACGCGACACGGCGATCGATTGCAGCGGCATGGGCTTCATATACGCTACATAGCGCTCCGGTCGCTAGCCGCCGGTGCAGTAAGAGATCTGCGACAGCCGTGCCGCTAGTCGTCGTAGTCATCGTAGTCGTAGTCATCATAGTCATCGTCGCTCAGGTTCGCTGCCTCTGCACTGCCTGGCTGCGGTGAGGTCGCGAGTTCAGCTCCCTGGGCAGGCGAGTCGCAGTGACTGCGGAACGGCGGCCCGAGCAGCTGCACCAGGTAGTGCAAAGACTCCTGATGGTTATTTCGGCGATCGAGATCAATGGCCTTCCCCAGGTCCATGCGTGCCTGCAGCAGCCAGCCGGCCAGCTCATCGACGTGCTGGTCGATCCAATTGCGGGTGAGGTTGTTGCTCGGATCCACCGGGTCGAGCACCATCCAGGGGGTCTTTGGCGCATGCGGACGATTGCGTGGCATTGGGTAGTCGGTGAAGCTGATCCGCTGCCGCCGTTGGACGGCGTCATATAGGAAATCAAACCAGTCGTATAGCGTTTCACTGTAGGTCGCACGCACCTGCCCTTTGTCAAACGCGTACGCGGCCAGCATATCGATGACGATGCTGGGCAGGGAGCGGATGGAGCGCCGATGGTTCTTCATGCGGAACTCGCGCCACCACTTCAGCAGGCGTACGCACTCGTTGAACTTCACCCGCCCGGGCAGCTCGTTGCTGCGCCGCGTCCGCGAGCGGGTAAACTCGACATGACGGACGACCGAAGTCAGTCGCTTGCCATCGCTACGCAGCAACCACTGATAGCCGTCGCCATACTCGGGGGCAATCAGAAGGGGAACCAGATCATAGGACAGCTTGGTGCCGACAAACTTCAGAGTGACCGAGCTCTTGGTTCGGCTCTTATTGGGCGGTCTCTGCGGATAGGCGCGCTGCGCGTAGCCATAGAAACGGTCGAGCAGACGATCCAGCACCTCGTCATCGCGCGTGCGCGGAGAGAGTACAAAATGCAAGTCCACATCCTGTCCTTCGACCGCTGACCCGCCGGTCACATGGCGGCGAAGCCCGGTGTTCTTGGCGAACGACCCTGCGCTCGGGGTCTCACGGACGATCAGGCCATCAGCGCTGGCCTGTTTGCGGATGGCTTGCCGGATCTCATCGGATTGGCGGCGGATGGTGTCCTCGGACTTCTCATCCGGCTTGAGCCAGTCGACAAAACGCTCCAGCCGCTGCTCGATCTTGGACTGCGACCTAGGGCTTGTGATCATCGATTCCTCCGGCGGGCGAGCGGACGGGGAGCTGGGAGTGATCGCGGCGGGGCGTGGGGCCACTGCGGAGCGGACCTTGATAAGAAGCGCGGCGTGATAGTGAGGTGTAAGCTGCCTGCCAAACTGGTAGGTCTGCACCGCCGGGTGGACGTTCGGACGGAGCTCCATACCCAGACGCAGCGCCAGTCCGGGTGGAACGGCCGCGAACAAGTGCACAACCTGCACATCAGGCAGGTAGGTAGCCACTGCATCCATTGCGCGGCGAAAGCGATAGGCTACCTCGGCGATGTCCTCCGGCGAGCGCAGCGCATCGGGGTCTGGCTTGGCCAGCGCAAGTTCGATCTCAGTAAGCGAGCCCGTACCGGTTCCTGTACCGGGGCCGGATAAAATGATCCGGGTGTCCTCGGGTAGGATGAAGAACGAGGTCGCGATGCGCATAATCACCGTCCGGACGCCGCGCTGCGGCCGGGTGGGTACGCCGTGTTCCTCTATCTGCAGCTGTGGTGCTGCCACCGTCGGGTCCTGGCTCCAGTCGCTGCGGCCACGATGGTGCTGGTAGATCTCGATCGGGGCGAGGCCGCCAAGCAGGCTCCCGAGGTGCATGGTCAGGGGGATCGGCGCCATGCCGAAGTAGGCCAACCGAGGTGTGTCCGGTGTTCCGAGCCGAGGCGCAATCCGGGTGCGGAACACCGCTTCCTGCGCCGCAGCCGCCTCCTGCCATCGCTTGCCATCCAGCTGGACGGCCAGATCCGGGTTGGTAAATGGCAACGGAACGATATCGACTCGCTCGTCGACATGAGTTCCGGGCGGTAGCGCGTGCGCGATCTGGGCATCGGAGATTGTCACCAGCTGCGGCTGTGCCAACACCAGCACGGAAGCCTGCGTGGCGCGACCAGGTGCCCCGGACGGCGGCAAGCCGGGCGGTCCTGGTCGATGTATCAGAAGGTGCGGTAAGGTCCACATGAGGCTCGCGGCCAGTGCCAATAGAAATAGCAGCGGTTGCATAGAAGGACGCAGAAGCCGGAAAAGCTGGGCGGCTTTTCTTCGCCCGAGGCTAAAGGTAGAGTCGGCGACACTTAAGGGCAACGTACGACGCTGGGTCGCTCCAGAGACGCGCCAGCGCAGCAGCTTACGTAACTGAGCGGCGACTGCTAAAAGCTGCGGCTGACGCTGCTCGGGAAGCTGGGTGAGCAGGCCCGCGACCAGCGGCTCTAGGACCCGCGCCAGCTCAGGATGCAACGCGGCCAGAATCGCGACGTCAGCGGGCATCGGAGGCTTGGTGATCAGGCTGCCGGTGAGCAGCTCCCACGCCAGCACCCCAACGGAAAAAGTGTCCAGTGCCGGGGTCGCAGCGGCCGTCCCCTGCTCGGGCGCACGGTAGGGCGGCGTCCCCAGGATCACACCATCGGCAGTCTCCAGACAGGTATCGCCCGAGACCCAGCCCGTGGCGTGCGGCACCGGCGGAGAAATCAACTTGGCCAGACCGAAATCGATCAGAGTGACGTGCAAGCCGCCCGGAGCGCGCCGGTCCCGCTGGACGATCAGGTTCTCGGGTTTCACATCGCGATGCAGCACGCCCTGGCTATGGGCATAGGCCAGCGCCTCGACGACCTGCAGCAGCACCCCTAGGGCCGAGTGCAGTGGTAGCCGGCCACCGCCCTTAAGGAGTCGCTGTCGGAGCGTCATCCCACTGAGCGGAGCCAGGACAAGGTAAGGGGTGCCGTCGGGCAGCGTCGCTGCGTGCAGCAACTTTACTATGTTCGGGTGATCGAGCAGTGCCAGCGCCCGCGCTTCACCAAGCAGACGACCGCGCGGGACCTGACCTGACCGATCCGACCGCAGCAGCTTGATCACGACCTGGCTGCCAATCACCGCATGCTCGGCGGCGAATACCTCACCGGCCCCACCGCGGCCCAAGGCCCGGACGAGCCGATACTCCCCAACCCGCTGCCCGATGCGTCGCGATCTCCTTAGCATGTGCGCCGCCTAGAAAGTACACCTTATTACAACTAGTCAGCGCTGAGGCGACTATTCGCCGCGCCGCACCGCCCACGGACCGCTCGTGCTAAATCGTTGTTCACCTCGGTGTGCGGGATGATCAAAACCACGCTGCTCTGGGGCTGCGGTCGGTGCGTCAGGTCGTCCATGCGGTGGAGGCGCGGCTAAAAGAATAGCCCCCGGCTCGTCGGCTGGATGAGCCGTGGAACGAGTCACCTTCAAGAATAGGCCATAGTCGTCTCAGGCTACTAAGACCTCGCAACAGCAACCCCTGCAGTGCCGGCGGGGTTTGCACCGATTAGGTCGGAATCACAACCTTGCTCTTATCGAAGTAAAACCCAGGAAGATCTCCGTTTGTAAACACTATCCCTCGGAGTTCAATCGCTCGGCTCCTTTGCCGGCAAGCCACGCCGGGTGATTTGCGGCAAATCGCCCGGACCGCTAGATGGCAAATCGGTCTGTGCGGCCGATGATTGAGCAAAGGATCGCTCAAAATTCTAAGTGCCGGAAGGATTTGTCGCGCTGCGCCCAAGACCGAACTTCTGTTCGAGGTTCAGGATCGACCGCGCGATGAGCGGTGCGTTCGATTTCTGATAGCCGCCGCCGAAGGTCATCACCAACCGGGTCCTAGCGGCGAACGCCTTGGCGAATACTTTTTCGTCTCGGAGGACGACCCCGTCGGCGCTGAGCTCCAGTCGGTCGAGCGGATCGCCCGCGAGCACATAGCTCCCCGCGACATAGAAGACGAGGTCGGGCTGAAAGCGGCGGAGCGCCTCGTCGAGCGCTTCGTCGAGCACCTTCTGATAGACTTCATCGCGCACGAGCGCGGAGAGCGGTCGAATGGACGTCGAGATCGAGGACCATGATCTTGCGAATGTTCACGTGGCGCTCGCGGACGAGCCGCACGGCCAGCATCAGATCGTATGGTCGCGTGTCTTGCTCGCAAGGCTCAGACCGCCGAGTTTGTCGCTGACCAACCCGCGTCCCGCCAGGTTGAGCGGGTTGCAGGGCTGCTGACGCCACTGGGCCCAGGCGTTCCGACTTCGTCCGAAAAGCAGCCAAAGTCTGAGTTCCGGACAGCGGATCTCTGCTAGCCTCCTGGTCTCTCCGTCTGAAAATCAGGCATGATGCACTTGGCACAACGATTGAGCAGTCCTGCACCGTGCTCTGGTCGGAATGGGCTTCGGCGCCGGATGGCGGAGGTTCTGCGGGCCGAGTTCGTTACCACCGGCGCGAACCAGAACACATGGTGCTGCATCAAATGGTCCGTGAGAACCTCGCCTCCCTCCTGGCCGAGGCGGCGGAGCGCTGCCCCGGCGGTGAGCTGCCCCCCCTTCATTCAAGGCGAGTTCGAGCGCTACTTGAGCTGCGGAATTTTTGGAACACGGCTTCGCCCGCGTCCGCTGGCTCAAACGAGCGCGGCGCGGGGCGATTCGTGGCTCGTGGGCGCCCGCAGCATGCTGACGAGCCCCGCGACCAACGTCAGCACGGCGGCGATGCCGAGGCCGATACGCGGCGCGAGTTCGATCGAGGTCGCGGTGAAGAGCAGCGTCATGAGCACGCCGCCGATCGTCTGACCCGTGAGCCGCGCCGTGCTCTGCATGCCGCCCGCGGCACCGCTGCGCGCCCGCGGCGCGGACAGGAAGAGGTTGCGGTTGTTGGGCACCTGAAACAGGCCGAAGCCCACCCCGCACAGCATGCAGAAGGGGACCAGCGCAAGGGGTCGGCCGTGCAGCGGCCAGAGCGCCGCCCCGGCAAGTCCGAGCGCGAGCAGCACGCCCCCCAGCGCGCACAGCCACGCCCCCGAGACACGGCTGACGAGCCGCCCCACGCTCGGCGCCACGAGCGCGACGCTCAGCGGCCAGGGCGTGATCAAGAGGCCGGTTCGCAGCGCATCCTGTCCGAGCCCGTGATGTAAATAGAACGGCAGCGACACCATCGCCGCGCTCTGCCCGACGAAGCAACAGACCGACGCGATCACCGATATGCGAAAGGAACCTTCGCGCAGAAGATCGAGCGGGATGAGCGGCGCCGGCTTCGGCATCTCGCGGCGGACCAGCGCGATGAGGACAAGCCCCGCCGCGGCAAGCGAGAACGCTGCTGGCGCTGGGCGCTCCGGCAGCAGCTCTGCGCCCACGACCAGCGCCGCGAATCCAGCCGCGTTCAGGGCAACGCTGAAAAGGTCGAGCTTGCGCGCGCTGCCCGCGACGTGGGGGAGCGCGCGCGTCCCGAGCAGCACCAGCGCGCCGAGCGGGAGGTTGACGGCGAATAACCAGGGCCAGCTCGCGACCGACAGGACGAGTGCGCCGACCGCGGGACCCGCCGCCGCCGCGAGCGCGACGGCGAGCGCGTTCCAGCCAATCGCGGTGCCGAGCTGCCGCTGCGATACGACGCAGCGCAAGAGCGCGACGCCCAGGGACATGATGGCGGCGCCCCCAAGTCCCTGAACGAAACGAGCGGCGACCAGCAAGCCAAGTGAGGGCGCGCAGGCGCACAGGGCCGATGCTGCCACGAACAGCGCGACGCCCGTCGTGTAGACGCGCCGATAGCCGAGGCTTTCGCCGAGAGCGGAGCACGGCAGCAGCGCCATCACCAGCGCCATCTGATACGCGGTGATCACGCGCACCGACTCTGCGGGCGTGACCTGCAGCGAGCGCCCGATTGCCGGCAGCGCGACACTCGCGATCGCTGCATCGAGCACGACGAGCGCGATCGCCGCGAGCACGCAGGCGATCGCGCTCATGCGCCGCAGACCGCGCATGCCGGTGCCAGTCGGCTCGTCCGCCGCGCGCCGACGTCCGTTGGGCGCGGCGAGCGCTGCGTACGACGCCGGGTTGGGGATGACAGAAGTGAAGGGGTCGCGCGTGACGCAGAGAGCTCGCCACCCCTCTGCTTGGCGGAGGTGCGGGATCATACCGGCCCCACGGTCCACACCCCGTTGTGCTCGACGTAGCGGGTGACCCGATGCGCTTGCTGATCTTCCTTCTTCAGATCACGCTCAGTGAAGCGATAAAGTAGGGACGGTCCGCTCACGCAGCGGGTGGCATGGATATCGCCGGGCAGGTACACCCGCGCCTCCCCTTCACGCAGCGGCAACGAGTCGCGCTGGACAAGGCGCACGCGGCCGTTCCCATCCTCCACGCGGGCGTAGGTCGCGATCTCCATCTCGCCGCGCTGGAGGGCATAAATCACCCAGCTGCGTCCGTGGTCGTGCGGCGGTCGGTACAGACCCATCGGCTCGCTGTGCGCCAAGAGCAAAAACCCATGGGTTGGATCGCGATAGAGCTCCTTAGCCGCAGGCTTTTCTTCGTGCAGGCTCTGGAGCCAGCGCTCGCTGCTTGGGGCCTTCGTCAGCTGCTCGAGCTGCGCGCGCACGGCGGCGACCATCTCAGTGGTAAGAGGTCCAAAGGCAGCGCGGGTGCGTTCGATGAAGAGGCCAAGAGCGTCATGGGTCATGGGTTTCTCCTTCGGCTGGGCTCGTTGCTTCGAGCTCGTGATTCAAAGCTAGCGCCGCGCCGTGGATTGCGGAACACGCAACGGTTGCACTTCATCCGTGTGTTTGACGCCATATCTCAAAATGTCGCCTCTCGGCCTCGTCGTAGAGCGGCGCCGGACCCGAACGAATCAGACCCGCTCTGATGACGAAGTTGGCAAGATCCCAGACGATTCCTGGGGCGATCCGGCGATCGCCCCAGGCAGATCATCCCCTGCTTGCTGCCGCGATCGCGCTGTCTCAGCGAGGCGAGCGGGCCTTGGTTTGGCGCCCGCGCTTTTTCAGCTCTGAAGACGCGCCTCCGCGGAGGTCGCGCGAGCCGCTGAGCTGCTCCGCGCAGACCTCGCGCACGCAGCCGCGCAGCCAGCGGTGCGCGGCGTCGGCGTCCAGGCGCGGATGCCAGAGCAGCGACACCGTGAACTCGGGCATGGAGATGGGGAGCTCGAAGCTGTGCATTCCGGCCCGCAGCACTCCCGAGTGATGCTCGGGAACGCTGGCGATGAGATCAGAGGACCGCGCCAACGCGAGCGCCGTCGCAAAGCCCCCCGCCAGGACCGCCACGATCTCTCGCCTTTGCCCGAGCCGCTCCAAGGCATCGTCGATCGGGTCCTTGCCCAGGCCCGCGCGCGATACGCTGATGTGCTTCCCACGCGCGTAGCGGGCCGCAGTGATCCGCCCGCGGCTCAGGGGATGCCCCGCGCGCACGACGCCGACCAGACGATCGCGGAACAGTGCCTGGATGCGAATTTCTGGCCCGGTCGTCTTTTCTACGACCCCGGTCTCCAGATCGACGTTTCCCTCGCGCAGCGGATCGCTGTCCTTGTGGGGCTTCTGCATGAAGCGCAGCTGTACGCCCGGGGCCTCGATGCTGACGCGCGTGAGGAGGCGGGGACCGAAGTTCTCCACGAACCCTTCGCTCGTCCGGAGGGTGAACGTTCGGGCGAGCTGCTTGAGATCGAGCTCTTGGGCGGGGCCAAGCATCGCCACTGCGTCTTGCACGAGCTGGCCGACCCGCCCGCGAAGCTCCAGGGCGCGGGGGGTAAGAACCAGGCCCCGCCCGGCCCGCGCCAGCAACGGGTCGCCCGTCGCCTCACGCAGTCGCGCCAGCGTGCGGCTCATCGCCGAAGGGCTGAGCAGCAGCCGCTTGGCGGCGCGCGCAACGCTGCCTTCCGCGAGCAGCACATCCAGCGCGACCAGCAGGTTGAGATCGGGCCTCGACATGCTTCGTTCGTAACACGGCTTGCGGGAGGCGTGGGTATCAAGTGAAGCCGGCTTGGCCGGTCAGATGCCACCGATCGTTGCACCCCGCGATGGCGCGCGCCCGATGGCATACAGCACCGGGTCGCCTGGTAATCGCCAAGCCAGGTTGCCATTGCGGGGCCACGAGCTTGTTCCACGAGGACGCCGCGGCACCGCGTCCGCGATGCTGCGGCGTTGCGCTGCATGTTCCCCGATGGCGCCGGGCCCCGCGATGCGGTGGTTCCACGATCTACTGTCGGCCCCTCGCTGTGGTGAGCCTAGAGCGGCTACGAGCCTGTAGGGCCGCTTCCACGATGGCGCCCAAAGGCTGACCGCGAGCGTGGCTCTCCCATCGCGCCTGCTTCGGTAGGCGGCGAGCTGGTGCCCATGAGCCCCCTGAGCGCCGCCGCCGTTTGGTTTTCGGTCTACGATAGCGCTGTGGCCGTGCCCCGCGATACGAGGGCTCCTCGCTGGGGCCACGAGCTTGGAGGGTCGATCAAGAAGTGGTCTTAATCGAGCCCAAGGTCTCACATCCTACGAGTTGGAGCGGCCCGCATACGAATGGGCGTTTGTGCGTGACCGCTCGAAAAGCCTGCACTCGAGTACACAGCGCTCCACCAGCGCACGTCCCACGACACGACGCTGCTGCTGTACCTATCGCTTGGCTCAGCGCTCCATCCCTCTACGACTTCAACTCTTTGCTCAAGGCCGCCGGCTGTGTCTCCGTCGATCCGCTTCCCGCTCCAACCATCTCGCTCTGCGCCTGCGTCTGCTTATCCCCCGCTGCCTTGATGTTCGGCGGCAGGTTCGGCTTCCCCATGAACTTCCGCGCCTCCCGGCGGCAGGCAATCAGCGATAGCGTTCGCTCCTCGATCTCCTGCCTCCATCGCGTCCGCTCTTCCTCCTCTTTTGCCTGCGACAGACGCCGATTGGCCTCTTTGAGCCGGCCGATCAGCAAGCGCTCCTGGATGCGGCATCGATCGAGCTGATACCAAGCCAACCGCTGCTCATGCGGCAGCTCTTTGACGTCGGGCGGCTCGTCCTGGTCCAGCTCCGAGTCGTCCGCGGCGGCCGACTGCGGCTCCTCGTTGACCTCCTGCCCGAGAATTCCCTGGATCCTGTTCACGATCTGCTGAGCCGCCTTGGGGTCCCCCACCGCCTGGGGCAGCTGCATCGAGCTGGCCAGCAGCGCCTGCATGAGCTCCTCCCCTTGCTCTGCCGTCACCGAGGCAGGCCTCGGGAGTCTTTTGAGCTTCTTTGCTGGCTTCTCGTCCGGCTCCTCTTTAGCGTCCCGTCTGCTGGCCAGGGAAGCCATCCAGATCCCTGACACAGCTTGGATGAGCGCCGTCCCCAGCATCGTCAAGTCGGCGAGCGGCTTCGGCGGTTCCATCGTGGCCATGCGCTGCTGGAGCAAGTCGGTCGTCTGCAGCTGCTGCTCAAGGCTCTGCCTCGTCTGCTCGGAGATGAGCCGCTGCATCTTGAGCTGCTCCACCAGATCCTGCTTGCCCAGCTGCATGATGACTTGCCGCAGGTCCTCCAGGCTCTCTGCCATCGAGCGGAAGTGCTGATGCAGGGTCTGGTGGCTGAGGACTCCTTCCATGCGGAGCTCATTATCCATGTGCAGCTTGGACTCGGCGACCTGGTTCTTTGTATCGTCCAGCTTCTCCTTAGAGTCTTTCTCGACGGCGGAAGCGCTCTTGAGGGCTGGACTGCGCGCGGGCACAAGAGCTGCGCCTGTCGCTGCGGGCGGCTCTCCGGTCCCACCGTAACTGATCGTTGCGGAGGGCGGCCCTCCGGGACCAGGCGGGATGACGCGGAGTTCTTCGTCGTAGAATTCGACCAGATATGTACCGGGTGGGGCCGACGGATACTGCGGCGCGTGGGGCTTCTTGCACAGAAGCGGCTTCTGGGTTTGTGCAGGGTAGTAGATGGAATCCGCAGGGCCGCGGGCATACAGCAGACGGTAGTATGCTGCGGCCGGTGGGCATAGGTTGGCGATGCGGTCGGTGATCAGGGGCGCCTCACTCCCGGGTCGAATGCTGTCACTCATGTTGCTGGGTACTCCTTGCATCGACCCCACTTCGAGGCCGCACGGCTGAAATAGGCGCGTCAGAGACGATCGCCGCTATCGAGAGAAATCAGATGAATGGGTTCTGCGTACACGGTGCTTACAAAAGACGGAGTAGGCACCTGCTGGCCGATCGAGTCATAAAGCATCAGCGTGTACTGACCGCGCTTGGGCACCAGCGGCGGCTCGTAGGGGCGAAGGTGGAACCCGAAGGTCTGGCGCTGCCGGCCATCAAATCGCACGGCCGGCCGGCCCAGGGCGGGATAGATCCAGCTTGCGCCTTCCGCGAGGAGCATCAGCCGGTACCAGTACGGCTGCTTGGGCGAATGCTCGGTCAGCTGCTTCTCCAAGTCGGCCAGCAGGGCGGAGGTGCGCACGAGCTTGCGCGCCTTCCGCCAGGCCGCCTCATGGCGCTCTGCGCAGAAGAACGCATCGGCGCGTTTCTGCGCGGTCAGCTGGGTCCCACAAGAGAGACAAAAGCGCTCCGGCCACATGGTGCCGGGAAGATAGGTCTGGTCCTGGTTGGCGGAAAGTCGCTGGCTAGTAAGCCGCGGGATTCGCTCTGTTCATAGGTGGTCTCTCTTTGTGGTCAGCAGGCGTGTTAGCGCTCTTGTCAGCGATCGGGTCGGTGATAATCGGCACTCCGGTCGGTGCTAATCGGCGCTCCGGTCGGCGATAATCGGCGCTCCGGTCGGTGCTAATCGGCGATAATCGGCGCTCCGGTCGGTGCTAATCGGCGCTCCGGTCGGTGCTAGTCGGCGATAATCGGCGCTCGGGTCGGCGCTAGTCGGCGGTAATCGGCGCCTCAGTCGGCGCTCGCGCTCGGGCTGGTCGGCACTAGTCGGTGATAATCGGCGCTCGGATCGGAGATAGTCGGCGCCGGGATCGGCGCTTGCCGGCGCTAGCGGAAGGAAGCCTCTCTTCCACCGCAGCACCTGCCTGCATGTCTGTTCTTGTGAACGAGCGGGATGGATTAGCACCGTCCGTTTGCTGACAGACGGAGCCAATTCTGACCGCTCCGGGCTCATCTCACGGCTGTCGACGGGTTGGCGGTCCGTTTGCCGGCAACGAATCATCCGTTTGCCAGAAAACGTTGTCGGTCAACCGACCGCCTACGCAACTGTGCAGAGCGATTAGGGATTTTCAGCTTTTCCGGTTGCTGACTGCGTTGACGGGCAACTGCTCGGGATCCGTTTTCAGCAAACGCATCTCTCCGTTTCTTAACAAACGGAGGATCCGTTGCTTGACAAACCCATCGCGAAAAAACTACATCGCCTCACTCTGAGGGAGACGATAATCGTAGAGACCTACAAGACAAGTATGGTCATGTGCAGAGATCTAAGAGAGCGATGGACTGCGCGCGGGGTCGGCGTGGTCGTTGCCGACGGAGGTGTAGCGATAAAGTCGAGGTAGGATGACAGGCCGAAACCGTACGGACGTGCTCTTACCGTTCTTTCCGATAACTTGCAACTCCCCCCCGCGTAGCAAATTTACTCAGCGGTGCAGATCGGGAGTGCAGTTAACGATTCGGTAGTGATCCACTCCAAACGCAAACTCAAACGTCACCGGTGAGGATGCCCTCCAATTTTGGCTCGAGAACGGGTCAGAATCTGGCTCACTATATGCGCAAGCGACTATCCCAAGCTTTGAAGGGAACCCGCAGCAGACCTCCTCGCATACGTTCGGAATACGAGCCGAGGTGGCGAAACGAGGGTTGTACTCGATATTCTGACTTTCGCAGTAGCCCAGCTGACCGATTTTTCCGACGATCTCTAGAAGCCTAGTGCGGGACGAGGGCGATTCAAACTGCATACGTCTTGGCGCGACGAGGACGCTCGCTCTCCTTGGTCTTAGGATGCAGCGGAGTCATCGCCAACTTAAGACCGCGCTATGGCCCCCAATGCATCCTTTGCCTTCACCCAGTCGAATCTGGAGCGAGGAGCGGCTTGCCTGAGGCTCTCGCTTATGGGCGATTGGACTTTGCGGCCGCAGTTTGTAGCTGTCTCTCGTTCTCCCACAAGTTCAACGGCGCTGTTGCGAGTTCATCTGTGCTGTGGCGGCCCCATTTTACGCCAGTTCAAGCAACCTCATGTTGCTTTTGAGACACGCTTTCAGAATCTCTGCTGACATCACGCATTGCCCATGGTCGAATCATGGCTAACTGACCATCCTTCATGTGTGCACAAGCCTTCATCGTCCATTGCACAAACGACCTCATGTGGAGGAATCGCTTAACGACGATGCTCGCCCCGCTGATGCAGGGCGGCTTATCCTGCTGGGACGAAACGCAGATCCTAGGAGGAGAACATCGGCAAGAGCAAGTCGCCGTCGCACTGAGGGAATCAAGCGTTGCGGTACTCTTGGTAAGCTCGGACTTCCTCGCCTCCGAGTTCGTTCTCGGCCAAGGTCTGTCGATGCTGCTCGCCTCTGCGCAAAAAGAGAGCAGGCCGAAGATTTTCTGGATTGCAGTAAGACCGTGCCTTTGGCAACACTCTGCGGTCTCCACTTACCAGCCCGCGCAGGACCCATCGAGGCCCCTTAGCACTCTGTCGGACAGCGAAGCGGAAGCGGCCCTGGCTGGTATCTGCCAACTCATCCGAGCGGCGGTTGTCACCGCGTCCTCATCTCTGGGGACTGTGGCATTGAGCAACCCGTACCGAGGTCTAGGGGCCTTCCAGATCGACGATGCACATCTTTTTTTCGGACGCGCGGCACTGACTGAAAAGCTCTGGCAGCGGTTCCGGTTGCTCTACGACACCAAAGAAGCGGCGTGGCTGCTGGCGATTCTCGGACCATCGGGCTCAGGTAAATCATCGGTGGCACAGGCAGGACTGCTGGCGGAGCTTTGCGAGCGGCCGGTTCCGGGGCCCCAAGCTGTGCGGATGGCAGTGGTCAAGCCCGGTGAACATCCGCTGCGCGCGCTGGCGTTGGCGCTCTGTCCTGCGCCGATAGGGCAGGCCCCGGACTTGACGGCGCAGAGCAAGCTCATTGATGATCTCTGCCAGCCCGACAAGCGAGGTAGGTTTGATCGCCTAGCGCTGTGGGCCGCCAACCTCCCTCATGCCGCCACCTCCCCATTGGTGCTGCTGATCGATCAATTCGAGGAGATCTACACGCTCTGCACCGACAAGGCGGAGCGGGACGCCTTCGTCGAGCTGCTGCTCCATGCTGCGCACGACCGCAGCCGGCATGTCGCAGTGGTCCTGACGCTGCGCAGCGATTTCTTGGGAGAGACGCAGCGCCAGCACCCCGCGCTCAACCGACTCATCGGGGACCAGGAAGTCATCATCACGGCGATGAGCGATGAGGATCTCCGCCGCGCCATTACCAAACCCGCTGAACAGGCAGGTCATCCTCTCGACGAGTCAACGGTCCAGCTGCTGATTACAGAGACTCACGGCAGCGAAGGCACATTGCCGTTGCTTGAGTTTGCGCTAACCCGCATCTGAGACGGCATCATTGCCGGTAGAGACCTAGGCACGACGCTGCGCGAGATGAGCGGAGTCGGGGGCGCGCTGGCCGACAAGGCACAGCAGATCTACGGAGCGCTCAGCACAAGCGAGCAAGCGACTGCCCGTCGAGCGTTGTTACGACTGGTCAAACTTGGCGAAGGGGTGCATGACACCCGCCGTCGTGCGTCCGTCCGCGAGTTAGGAGGGCGGGGAGAGACGCCTGAGTCGGTTCTGACAGTCCTCCGTAGGTTTGCGACGGAAAATGCTCGCCTGTTGACTTTGTCCGGGGATCGCGACGATACGGTCGCCGAAGTCACGCACGAGGCGCTTTTTGCGCACTGGGCAGATTTGCGACGCTGGATCGATGAAGGACGAGCGGACCTTCGCTTTCATAATCGACTGGTCGAGGCAACTCGATTGTGGGACGAGGCCGGGCGACCCGATGGGCGGCTGTGGCGGCCGCCGGACCTGGACCTATTGCGGGAGTTCGCCGCTCGCAAGGCAGAAGACTTGTCCGTCACGACCGAGCAGTTTTGCGCCGCTTCGGAGAAAGCGCACCAGGCGGAAGTGGTCGAGAAGCAGCAGCGCGCGCGCTGGCTGCGGGTCGGACTGGCTGTGGTCTCCAACCTCTTTCTGATCTCAGTCGTGATCGCTGGGTATGCCGTCAGGCAGCGCGACCACGCGGAGCAGCGAGAGCTAGATATGGTGGTCGAAAAGGGTCGACAGCTCCTGGTAGAAAAAGATCAGCCAGTCGATGCGGTGCTGTGGTTGCAACAGGCGTTGGAGCGAAAGTCGCACTCCTCGATTCTTCCTGAGTTGCTGGCCCATGCCGCACGACCCCTTGAGGATGTACAGTCTATACTGACTGGCCATTCGGATGGCGTCCTACGCGCGAGCTACAGCCCGGATGGACTATTTATCATCACCGCAAGCCAGGACAAGACGGCTCGCGTATGGGACGCAAAGTCCGGCAAGCTGCTCACTACCCTGGGTGGACATTCGGGCTCTGTCTGGAGCGCAAGCTACAGCCCGGATGGACTATTTATCATCACC
>CALFYE010000205.1 GCA_937952145.1 uncultured Myxococcales bacterium | reverse complement strand
GATCGAGATGCACATCGTGAACGCCACGCCCAAGGAGATTTCTCCGACGGCGGAGGTGTATCTCGAGCCGGCCGCGGCAGGGAGCGGCACGCCGCAGTACGCGGACATGTTCTTCTTCAACAACGCCAAGGGCCTGGGCAAAAACTACGACGGCAAGAACAGCGGCTTGCCGCCGATGCAGACGACGGCGCTGGATCCCGACTTCGCGACGCTGCGCTCGGACTTCAAGATCTTCGGCATCACCACGCACCAGCACCATCTGGGCGTCGGCGTCACCGTCGCCAAGTCGACCTCGGCCGGCCAGCCGGGCACGACGCTGTTCACCAACACCAACTGGTCGCACCCGGATCTATATCGCCTGCCCGACGATCAGCCGATGACCTTCAAGCCGGGCGAAGGCCTGCGCTGGGTCTGCACGTACAACAACACCAGCTCGGACTACGTGCGCTTCGGCGAGTCGGGCATCAACGACGAGATGTGCATCATCTGGGGCTACTACTACCCATCGCAGGGATTCCAGGTCTTCTGGAACTGATCCGCTTTGCCGCAGGCAGCCCTGCTTTCAGGTATGCGCAACAGGAGGCTCCGAGCTGAGGTCCGCAGACAAGGGTCGGAAGCGGAAACCTAGCTGCGCAGCCCGCAGAACCTGGCTGGTGTGTCCAAAAAACTCACGGCCGAGAGCCGTCGGCTCATGTTTGCAGACTACTTCGACAGCGATCGAGCGGCCACAAGCTTGCGGGTACTGTTCCATCAGCTCGCCACCCTCGACAAATCGCAGGTACGCATCCAGCTTCTCCTGCAACAGCCGAACGTGGTTCAACTCGTCGCTCCAGTCCAGATGATCCGAGACAGTGAGCACAACGAGGTTTGACGATCGTTCAATGCTGACGAAATCCACTTGGTCTACTTGCTCGACTGACATCGCTACCTCGATCGGGGGGCGAACGATCCTGCCCTAAGACTGAGACGGTTCTACGGGTCGAGGGCTGGCTACTATCAGGCGGCAAGTGGGCTCCTGGACGCCGAGGAAATCCTCAAAGTGCTCGTGGCCAAAGTCGGCACCGTGAGACTCTATGAGCTTCGCGGCATGGGCCAAGAATTCAGCCAGCCTTCGCAGCGTCTCTGGCCCTGCGCAAATCGTGACCTCCTCCATTTCTGCGGGGCCACTGGTGTCGCTTCCCTTAGTGTAACCGTAGCAGTGCATTAGATTCCTCAAGGTTGCTTCGGCGGTGGCGTCCAGCCGTGCTCCCTCAGCCAATCGCGGGCTGAGCCAGATGGTGATGGCGCACCTCGGTGCGCATCGTGAATGGTGCCGGACTGGTTGCAAGACGACCCGTCGCAGAAATGTACATGAGGCTCACCGCCGGGGACATGCGCTTGATCAACCCGATGCACATCGCGCGGAGCCTGACCGCGCTCGACTTCCTTCTGCATTCGGCCTGGGCTCGATGGTCTGGAACGGCTCGCAGCTCGCGAATCTGCTTCTGTGGCAAGACGTCTCGCGGCGGCTTCATTCACATGCTCTGCCACATCCCCGCCCGCTGAAACGTCGGCAGAAGTTGGCCTCGGCCCTCGATAGCGAACATTGCCGAAGTTGCTCCCCAGCCCCTGCACTTCGTAGTTGGCGGGGTTCAGCCGCGCAGAAAAGCGATCCAGCAGGCCGGCGAAGCGCGGCGCAGCAGACTCGCCGACTTCGACAGTGCCAGCCTCTGCAAGTGCAGTGGCCTCTGCTGCCGCAAACTCAGCCCCTCGCCCCGCAGCCGTCGCGGCCTCGCGCGCCGCGAGCAACGCGCTGCCGCGAACCAGCGCGGTCTCCGCCGCCGCAGGGCCAAGCAGCATCACCGTCTGATCGAGCATCGTCTCGACCGCGCCGCAGGCTTCCTCTTCCGCAGGGCTGCACGGCAGCGGGCGCAGCTTGCGCATCTGCTCCTCCGCTTCAGCGCGGCGACCGGGGCCGGACATCGCGAGCAGACCGAGCACACCGCGGGCAGGCGCGGTCGCCACCCAGTTCAGCATCACCTTTTCCATCGGCGGCAACGGTGGAGACTGTCGCCAGCGTTCTTGCTCCTGCTGCGCTTGCCGCTCGCGCTCGACTTGCCACGCGAGCTGTTCCAGCTGGGCATCGCGCAGCTTGTTGGGGTCATCCCAGCCGACGATGAAACCTGGAACCGGCGGCACTTGACCGCGCCGAGCATCGGCGAGTGCGGCCTTCAGCGGGTTGTGCGGCGCGGCTCGTCGTGGATGCGCAGGGTGCGAGCGCGGTGGCGTGTTGGCGCGGTTGGCAGCCGACGCAGAGCTTGGCGTGCTGCCTGTGCTGCCACTGGGGGGCGCTGGGGCAATCGGCGTAGATGGGAAAGGGCGTGGAGCGTCGTCGAGAAGCTGATCGAGCCAGGGCGACTGCGGCGGCGCTTGTGCGCCTAAGACTGGCGTAAAGATCCCGGGCGTTGGCAGCACGCGGCGCGCGGCAACGGTTTCGTCTTCGTGCCAGACCGCAGCGGCGCTGCGCCACTTGGCCCAAGCAGCAGAGGCGGCATCAAAGCGTGCTTGCCACCACCTCTGCGCGGCTTCGTGTCCGTCGCCGTGCATGCGCCGCACACCTTCGTCGTAGTCCAGGCCAAGCTGCCCGCCGATCATCCAGCCTGGTTCCACGCTACCGCCGCCTGCGCCGACAAACAGTCCGCCTTGTCCCAAGTCGAACGAAAACCGCGCGCCCGCAGCGAAGCGAAATCCCGAGGCACAGAAGTTCAGATCGGCTTCCTCTTTCGGGCACTTGGGAATGCCCACGCCATGCCCCTGGATGAATAGCGTGAGGATGCTGAAGCGATAGGAAAGCTCGCCGCCGCCTGAGATCTCGACTCGGCTCTGTGCGATGGCACTGGCGATAGCTGCGGACGCGCTGATGGGACCGATGCGCTTGTGCAGCGCCAAGCCTAGCTCGAACTGCGACGCGGGCCGGTAAGGTAGCTCGGTCGCGGTCGCCGGCAGCCCACCGACAAACGGCCCCGCGACGATGGGCACGCGCGCAAACGCCGTCGTGGCGACACCGCCGAGCAGCCCTTCCAGCGGAATGCGCACGCGACCAAACGGCGCAAGCGGTTCATAGATCGGCGCGACACCCGCGTCCTTTTTGTACAGCGTGATCGGGATCGCGACGCCCAGCTCGGCCCACTCCATCAGCGTGATCGATGGCGTGAGCTGAATGCGCGCGGCGTATAGGTCGCGCTCGTGTGCTCGTTCAGGTCGGAACGCGACGAGCGCCGCAGCCCGCAGGCGCAGGCCAAAGCGATCGATCTGCGTGCAGGGCAGAAAGCCGAAGCAGCGCGTACCGACCGCCAGGTTGGGCATGCGAAGCACTGGCAGTGGGGCTGGCGATGGCTGTGGCGTCGACTGCGCTGAAGCAGATCGTGTCAGCAGCAACGCGACGAAGACACCGACGGAGAATGCACACCGAAAGTAGAGACCTCGGGACGACATCTGGAACCTCAGCTGCTGCAAGAGGTTGAGAGCGATGCGGCAGGAAATCAGCGCGAGAGAAAGTGTGTGCAAGCTACCACGCCGGTCCGACGGTGAATCCGGAGCCATCAGCGGGGCTGCATCTGTGACTTCTGCATAAGGTTGGGGATAGAGCCGCATGAGGATCCCTCCATTGCGCGCAACATGCGCAGCAGAGAGGAATCCATGGCAACCCCCGTGCCAAATGGCCAAAGCATCACTGGCTCGACGGGAAATGAGGTGCCACGAGAAGCCAGCCGCTAAGGACCAGCGGGCGGGATGCAGGTTTGTAGGCTATCGCTGGTGTGGCGCTCTACCGTCGCTGCCCATAGCGCCCACCAATGCCCATAGCACTGCGGCTTAGTCTTGAACCAAGACCTGCTTTTTCTTGGTCGCGCGCTTCTTGCGGTCACCCGGCTTCGACTTATCGTCGCTGGCAGCCGGGGTGGCCGTAGCGGGGGCTGGCTGTGAGACCGCTGTGGGCGGGGCCGCTGCAGCAGCCTGAGTGGTGGCTGCGGGCGATGGTGCAACCGGCGCTGCGGGCGATGGTGTCGGAACCGCCACTGGCGCTGGCGTGGTGGCTGGCAGCGGAGCCTTGGTGCTGGCGACTCGCCCAATGATGACGACGCCCAATGTGAAGATCGTCGCAGCGCCCACGCCGAGCACTACCCGATTGCGGGTGCGCTTGCGCGCTGCTCGCGTATCTTCGCCCGTGATCTGCTGACCGGCGCGCAGATCGCTGCGGTCGCGATCTGCCGTCGCCGCTTGGCTCAGCGCTCCACTGCCCGTCTGGCCATCCGCGGTCGGTAATTGCGAAGGGGAGTCGTCCGCAGCGGCTGCCGCAGGCAGTGCCAACAGCGAGTGCGTCGAGGCGCCCGGCTTCAGGCCCAAGAGCTTCGAGAGTTCATCACGAAGCTCGGCCATCGTCGGGCGATCGGTGGGGAGCTTGCCCAGCGTGCGCTCAAACAGCGCGCAGACAGGATCCGGCAGCGTGGCATTCAGCGACTTCAGCGGACGTGGGTCTTCGTAGCGATGCACGAACTCCCAGTTTGCCTTCGATGGAAACGGCCAGTCGTTCGCCAGCACCTGATACGCGATGACGCCCAGCGCATAGACATCGACGCGGTCATCGAGTGTCTTCGATGCGATCCATAACTCGGGGCTCATATACGGCGCGGTGCCGATCTGCACGCCGGTTTTGGTGTGAACTGCCTGCAAGTGATCCGGCAGTGGCGTATCTGGCCGCGTCATGAACTTCGCGATTCCAAAGTCGAGGATCTTCACGCGGATGCCATCGCGCGCCTCGGGGTCAGGAACCAGGATGATGTTGCTCGGCTTCAGATCGCGATGCACGACGTTGCTCTGATGCGCTGCCGCCATCACGCCGGCAATCTGGCGAAGAATCCATAGGCCATCGGCGCCCATGGCCGGCTGGCCCGACTTCGCTGCTGCGCGCAGGTGATCGAGAAGCGTCTCGCCAGCCAGAAGCTCCATCACCATGTACGCTTCGCCGCCGTCGAGCCGCCCAGTCTCGTAGACCTGCACGACGCCCGCATGCTGCACCTGATTCGCGATCTTCGCTTCGTTTAGAAAGCGCGCGATCATCTCGGCGCTGTGTGCGTGCTCGCCGGTCAGCAGCTTGATCGCCGCCTCGCGATTCAGCTCGCGATGCTTGGCGCGATACACGGCCCCCATGCCGCCCTGACCCAACTTGCCGGCGATGACGTAGTTGCCCACGACATCCCCGGTCTGCAGCTCACGAGCTTTGTTTGCGGGTGCATCGGATGAAGCCATCGGACAGCCCTATCCAGCGACGGACGAACAGCGCTGATTCTCTCATTGCTGAGGTCGCCTGACTAGCAGCATTTGCGCAGGCTCTTCTACCGTCCTGGCATCCCTGCTTGTCCGGTGGGCAGAGCTGGGCGCTGTGGGCAGCGACGAGGGATGGCTTCCTCACCGATAGCCCAATCTCGCCCATACTTGCCCACCGCCTGCGCCGGGTCTGTAGCCGCGCAGGGTACCCACGCACCGTCGCGTCGCTGCTGTGACTGGAGTTGGCTCGCGCGTTGCTGGAGGTCGTGTGTGCGGGCCATGGACGCGCGGCGTAGCTGCGGGGCCACAGCTCTGCGCAGGAGACCGACACATGAACCCTCGCCCCAATCCCCCACGCACCGTCTGGACCACGCGCCGAGAAGCCCTCGGCATGACGCAGGAGGAGCTATCCATCGGCAGCCTCGTCGGCATCACTCGCCTCAAGGCGATTGAATCCGCCCGCAGCGACCCCACCCCCACCGAGCACGCCAGCCTAGAGCGCGCGCTCGATCAAGCTCCGCCGCGTCGATGAGCATGCGCCAGCGATCAGAGGTCGCCCGACCGCGGCTCGCGGCCTCGCAGCAGTCGCTGAGCAATCTCCTCGACGTCTTCCAGAGTGACCTCCCCTCCAAGCCCGCACTCGCGCAGGTCGCCCAGGATGCGCGTCAGCGTCTCAAGCGGCGCCTGCCCGATCCGGCGGGCAAAGCTCAGGCGAAACGCCAGGATGAACTGCCCGGTGTCTGGGGCTCCGCCAGGTTCTACTCTCGCCAGCTTCTCGGTTGCAGAGACCAAGCTGGGAACGGTATCCAGCGCCTCCTCCGCCACGGGCGCACGCGCGTCGGGAAAGCCAAGCCGCCGTAGAGTGGGTCTCCACTCCGTTGGCGCGGGTACGTCGCAAGACTCGACGACGCCGAGCAAGATCGGAAGAGCACACGTCTGAACTCCAGTCACGCCAATGTATCTCGT
>CALFYE010000204.1 GCA_937952145.1 uncultured Myxococcales bacterium | reverse complement strand
GACGACTGACGCAGCGGCCGGGGTCCGCAGTAGGTTTTGATAGGCGCTCTTAGTCAGCGCGCTCGGCAAAAAGTGGGTAGACCCATCCCCGCCCCTGATCGATAGTGGCGCCGCGGATCCCGCCCATGTCACTCACTCACTTGCAGCAGCTAGAAGCCGAGAGCATTCAGATCTTTCGCGAGGTCGTCGCGGAGTGCGAGCGGCCGGTTCTCATGTACTCGATCGGCAAGGACAGCACGGTGCTCCTGCACCTGGCGCGCAAGGCGTTTCATCCCGCGCGCTTGCCGTTCCCGGTCCTGCACATCGACACCACCTGGAAGTTCCGCGACATGATCGCTTTTCGCGATCGCACCGCCGCGGAGCTGGGCCTGGACCTCATCGTCCACACCAATCAGCAGGGGCTGGCCGAGGGCATCAATCCCTTCGATCACGGCTCGGCCTACTACACCGATGTGATGAAGACGCACGCGCTGAAGCAGGCCCTGGACCAGGGGCGCTTCACGGCGGCGATCGGGGGAGCGCGACGAGACGAAGAGAAGTCGCGGGCCAAAGAGCGCGTGTTTTCCGTGCGCGCCCCTGGTCATCGCTGGGATCCCAAGTCGCAGCGGCCAGAGCTGTGGGAGCTGTCGAACACACGCCTGCGACCCGACTACACGCTGCGCGTCTTCCCGCTGTCCAACTGGACCGAGGCCGATGTCTGGCAGTACATCGAACGAGAGCGGCTAGAGATCGTGCCGCTGTACTTCGCTAAGGAGCGCAAGGTCGTGCGACGTGGCGATGCGCTGATCATGGTCGATGACGAGCGCATGCGGCTTCTGCCCGGCGAGGTGCCGGAGCTACGGCGCGTCCGCTTCCGTACCCTCGGCTGCTATCCGCTGTCCGGCGCCATCGAGAGCGAGGCCACGACGCTGTCTGAGATCGTCGCTGAGACCTTGGGCTCGCGCTACTCCGAGCGGCAGGGCCGGGTCATCGATCACGACGGCGCAGCCTCCATGGAGCGCAAGAAGCAGGAGGGCTATTTCTAATGTCGGCGCTCCATCCACGAGATCCCGCCCCCCAGACGACGCCTGAGCACGGAATGGCCACGGCCGAGGACCGCCGCGATCTCTTGCGCTTCATTACCTGCGGCAGCGTGGACGATGGCAAATCGACGCTGATCGGCCGGCTGCTGTGGGATGCCGGCGCGCTGCCGGAAGACCAGATGAGCGCACTGGCTCGCGACTCGCTCAAGCACGGGACGCAGGGCGAAGAGCTTGACTTCGCGCTGCTGCTTGATGGCCTGCAGGCCGAGCGCGAGCAGGGCATCACCATCGACGTCTCGTATCGCTTTTTTTCGACGGCGCGACGCAAGTTCGTGGTCGCCGACACGCCAGGCCACGAGCAGTACACGTGCAACATGGCGACCGGGGCCTCGACCGCGCAGCTTGCCGTGCTGCTGATCGATGCGCGCAAGGGCGTACTGGTGCAGACGCGGCGGCACAGTCGCATCGTGCGTCTGCTGGGCATTCGCCACGTCATCCTCGCCGTCAACAAGATGGATCTGATCGGCTGGGATCGCGCGGCCTATGCCCGCATCGAAGACGAGTACCGCCGCTTCGCCGAGGAGCTCGACTTCGCGCGCGTCGACGCGGTGCCGCTGTCGGCGCTGCACGGGGACAATCTGCTGCGGCAAAGCTCGCACACGCCGTGGTACAGCGGCCCTACCCTGCTTCAGCTGCTCGAAACCCTTCAGGTCAACGAAGAGACCGGTGCCGCACTGCGGCTGCCAGTGCAGTGGGTCAACCGTCCGAACCTGGACTTCCGCGGCTTTGCCGGACGGGTCGCGGCCGGTCGGGTGCGCCCCGGCGATCGCGTACGCGTCGTGCCTTCTGGAGCGTCGTCCACCGTCGCGCGCATCGTCACGCTGGATGGCGACCTGCAAGAAGCCGAGCCCGGCCAGTCGGTGACCTTGACGCTAGCGGACGAGATCGACATCAGTCGCGGCGATGTCATCACCGCCTTCGATTCCCCCGTTGAGCACGCCGATCAGTTTCAGGTCGAGCTGTTCTGGATGAGCGATCAGCCGCTGCTCCCCGGTCGCGTCTACGAAGCCAAGCTGCACCACCGCCGCGTCGGGGCGACGGTCACCGAGATCAAGCACCGCATCGACGTCAACAGCGGGGCTCACCTGTCGGCCAAGGCGGTGCACAAAAACGAGCTCGCGGTGGTCAACCTTAGCTTCGATCGCCCGGTGGCGTTTGAGCCGTACAGCAAGAATCGTCGCTTGGGGGGCCTGATCCTCGTCGATCGCTTGTCAGCCGATACCCTCGCGGCAGGCCTCATTGACTTCGCGCTGCGTCGGGCCGCCAACATTCACTGGCAAGCCGTCGACATCGATCGCGGGGCCCGCGAAGCACAGAAGCTGCAACGAGCGCGCTGCCTGTGGTTCACCGGCCTTTCGGGCTCGGGCAAATCGACGATCGCGAACCTCGTCGAAAAGCGGCTGCACGCCGCGGGTATGCACACCTATCTTCTCGACGGCGATAACGTCAGGCATGGCCTGAATCGTGACCTGGGCTTCACCGAAGCCGACCGGGTCGAAAACATTCGCCGCGTGGCCGAGGTGGCACGGCTGTTTGTCGATGCCGGGCTGATCGTCCTTGTGTCCTTTATCTCGCCCTTCCGGTCCGAGCGCGCGTTTGCCCGCAGCCGCTTTGCCGCCGGTGACTTCGTCGAAATCTTCGTCGATACGCCGCTTGCCACCTGCGAGGGCCGCGACCCCAAGGGCCTGTACAAAAAAGCCCGCACCGGCCAGCTGAAAAACTTCACCGGCATCGACAGTCCGTACGAGCCACCGGACGCTCCTGAGCTGCACATCGACGGCGCGCAGGTCTCAGCCCTGGCCGCGGCCGAGCAGGTCGCCAGCCTGCTGATCAGCCAGCGCTGACCGAGACGGCCCATGCTGCCCCCTGAGCTGACAACGCTCGCGATTCCGCACAGCGGCGACTCGGTGGTCGCGATCACCGCCTTCATCGCGGCCGTCATTTCAGGCGCGATCGGCTATGGTTTCTCGACGCTGCTCGTGCCGGTGGCGCTGCTCTTCTACGCCAGCCGCGTCCTCAACCCGGGGCTGGTGCTGGCCGAGATCGCGCTCAACCTGCTCGGCCTGTGGCTAAATCGCCGCTCGCTGCCGCGGGTCTTCCGTCGCATGCTGCCGATGATCGTCGCCTCAGTACCGGGCATCGTGCTGGGCGTGCTGGTGCTGAAGGTGGCGGCCGCCGATGTGCTGCGCCTCGTCACCTACGTCGTGCTGCTGCCGCTGGTGCTGCTGCAGGCCGCCGGACTGCGCCGACCGATGCGCGCCGGCAGCCGCGCCGAGCTGCCGCTGGGTTTCGGCATCGGCGTCCTTTATTCCACGACGACGATCTCGGGTCCGCCGCTCGCCCTCCTCTTGTCGAATCAGGGCCTGGCGCAGGACGAGTTTCGCGCCGGCCTGGCGCTGTTCCGCGTCGTCGAGTCGCTGGCGACCGCCCTCGTCTACCTTAGCCTGGGCCTGTACAGCCCCGGCAGCCTGCACGTCGCGCTGTACATCCTGCCCTGCATCATCATCGGCGTGCCGCTCGGCCGCCTGCTGATCGCCCGCATCGAACCCGAGCTGTTCCGCCGCGTGTGCATGGCCATCGATGCCTGGCTAATCAGCTTCGGCCTCTCGCGCATCTTGCTGTCCGAAGGACCGACGGTGGCACGCTTCGCCTACGTCCCGCTCGTCATCGTCGTCGTGCTCGACGCACTCATCCTGGCGCGCTACCTCAAGTCGCGAGCCAGCACGTCGTCCTCCTAGAGGTGTTTACAAATTGGGCTGCAACGGCCCTCGACGCGAACGAGCTGCACGGCCGGGGCCCTCCCCAACGGAGTTGGGGGCCCAGCTACCGCGGACTCATTTTCGCCGGGGCGTCGAAAATGAGAGATCCGCTGCGGCCCCAGCCTTACTAGCGGTTGGGAGTATCAGAACTCCAAGCGCACCTTCTGGGGAGAAGGCGTTTACATATTCGCTCCTGCCGAGAAGCCCGTAAGGCTGGGGCCGCCCGGGACCTTTTTTTTCGGCGCCCCGACGGAAAAAAAGTGTAACGGATAGCGGGGGCCCCGGCCGTGCAGCCCGTTCGCGCCGAGGGTATTTGCAGCAAAATATTTAAACGGCTGCTTATTGGGTGGAAGTCGCAGTGAGCGTTGCGCTCTGGGCGGGAAGAACGATGGCGCCCGGCAGCTTGGTCGTGAAGAGCTTGGCCAGCTTGCGCGAGCCGAGGTCGGGGCGCGGCGCGGGCGGCATGTACTTGTAGCGCTTACGCCAGTAGCGCAAGGGCCCATAGTCCTGGCAGCCCAGCGAGCGGTCCGACGGCGAGCAGTAGATGCGCAGGTGCAGGTGGTCGTCGTGCGGCAGCGAGTCACCTGGCTGCTTGAGCAGCGCCTCGGCACGGTCTAGGAGCTCTTCGTCGTCGTGCTGGCGCTGTCCTTCGGCCAGCAAGAGGGCGCGCAGCCGCGTGTGGACAAACATGTACTGCACTTCGATGTCGGGGTCCGACAGCAGCGCTCGCACCAGCGCCCAGTTGCGACGGATATCGAAGCGCCGCGGCGTGTAGGGACCAAAGACCACGTTGGGCGTCGGATGCGGCGCTTTGGCCCACAGATCACGGCCATAGGCCGGCATCGAATCGACGGGCGGCACCGGCTTGTTGTTCTCATCGAGCGCGTACCAGATCAGGTCGGCGTCGTGGCCGTTTTCGTGCGAGCGATGCAGGGTGCTCTCGCCGCCGCCCGGCAGGGACAGGTCGGCAACCCCCAGGGTGGCCCCGGGATACTCTTTGGCCACGCGCCGGGCGGACCGCATGATGGCGTTGACCATCTCGTCGGTGCCGAAGTTGGCACCGCGATCCTGCCAGAGCTGCGGGATGACGTAGCCAATTCCCTGCGGCGGCAGGCGCCGGCCGTTGCGCAGATAGCCGTTGTTAATGGTCCCGCCCGAGACGCTGGTTCCGTCAGTGAGTAGGCCCACGCCAAAGCAACCGGCAGCCAGTGTGGGCAAAAGCGACAACGCCGCTAAAGCCAATAGACCGCGCCCCGCCCGCAGCCGCATCCAGGTCGCCAGTTCCCGGAGGGTGTTCCCGATAGTTTTTGTACCCAAGAGCACGGGATCATTATGCCATAGGGACCGTGCTGGTTTCTGCCCCCAATCTGCGCAGTTAAGCCCTCAACCTTGGCTCGCGGCGTGGTCTGTAGAGGACAGCAGGTATCTGCAGGTATCTGCAGGTATCTGCAGGTCTCTGCAGGTCTCTGCAGATCTCTGGGCCGCGGCGGGGCCCCGGGGCGCCCGGCGTTTGCGATACGATGAGAGGCAGACACCGTGAGCTCGTCGTCCCGGCTCCTGCGCTGGTTTTCGCCTGCCTACCGCTACGCCCTCAAGTCCGAGGCCGAGGGGCGCTATGTCGAGGCGGCGCGGGCCTATGCCCTGTGTGGCCAGCACCTCAAAGTCGCGGAGATGCACCTTCTTGAAGCGGAGTGCCGCGGGGCTCCCGCTAGCGCGCTGCGCGAGCTTCATGTGGCTGCCCACTTTGCCGCCGCCTCCGACGATGACAGCGAGAGCCGGGCGCTGTTTCTGCGGCTTGGCCAGAGCTACCTGCGCATCCTGAAAAAGGGCCCCATCACCGCCTCTGAGCGCGATCTGTGCGTCGATGCGGCGCAGCTTCTTCTGCGGGGCGGCGATGCGCTGCAAGCGGCAGCGGCTTATGAGCTGGCCGGCGATCTAGCAGGAGCGGCGCGCATCTACGAGCAGGCCGGCGAGATCGAAAAGCTAGAGCAGCTGCACGAGCTTCTGGCCGCGCGGCGCGCAGCGCAGGACGAGGAGCACGCGCTCTGGCAGGCCGTCGAGCTGCACCTCGACCTCGGCGAGCGCGGGGCGGCGCTTTTAGCCCTGGAGCGGCTGGGCCGAGTGGGGACGGATCGGGCCCGCGCAGAGGAGGGCCGAGCGGCGCTACTCTCCCGTCGGCTGCCGCCGTTCCAAGTCCAGCTTGCGCTGCGCACCGCCAGCGCTCGTCACGAGCTGTGGGTGCTTGGCAAGCTGCCGCTGCTCCTTGGGCGGGGCCAGGGCGAGCCGAGCGAGACCCACGAGGTCAGCGAGCCCACTCCCCACAGCGAGTCCGGCTCGCGCAGCCTGAGCTTTTCCGACCCTGGACTTTCGCGTCGGCATGCCCAGATCGAGCGGCTGGCCGCCACCGCTGGCCCGCGCTACGCCCTGCGCGATCTGGGATCGAAAAATGGCACGACGCTGGGTGGCCTGCCGGTGGCTGGGCTGGTGGCGCTACCGCCGCGGGGTGAGCTGGGCCTGGGCCAGCACGTCAGCCTGCACGTCGTCCAGGCCCACGAGCCCGAGCGCTTGGAGCTGGAGGTCCGTCGCGGCCTCTCGCGCGGGCTGCGCGCCGTCGTCTGTGAGACGCCGCTCTCGCTGTTGCCGCTCTTCCCGGACGCCGAGACCGGCGATGGTGAGCTGCGCCTGCACTTCGATGCCGAAGGCCAGCCCGTCCTGCAAGCCAGCCTGGAGCTGCGCCTCAACGGGAAGCGCGTCGCGCAGGGGGTGCAGCTGTTGCGCGGCGATCAGCTGACCTGCGGCAGCGGGCTCACGCTTGAGGTGCGCTGATGGCGGGTGAATTCTGGCGCTGGCTGACGCGTTGGCGCAGCCCAGGATCGTCGGGATCGTCGTCGCAGTCCTCGTCGCAGTCGTCATCGCTGGCGCCGCCAGCGTCTGTCCCTGCGGCCCTGCGCTCAGGGTCGCCAGATCCGACCGCGGTGCGCAACGCAGACCCGGATCCGCCGAGCGTCCCGCCCCTGCCCGAGAGTGACTTCGAGCTCTTAACTACGCAGCTGCGGCGGATTGGTCACCTGGATGCCCGTCCCAGCCAGGCCGACCCCCAGCTGCGCGCCGCTCTGCAGCGGCTGTGGCAAGCGGGCGGCACGCACGATGCGCAGCGTCTGGGAGTGGCGCTGGCCACGGCCATCCCCGATGACTGTGAGCTCCAGCTGGCGGTCGCCGACCTACTGTGGCGGGGACGTGATGGCGCGGCCGCGCTGCCGCTCTTGTCGCGGGTGCTGGCTCACCCCGCTATCGTCGCTGTGGTCGCACCCGATCCAAGTCGCGTCCGCCCGGGGCCACCGACCGTCACCAGTGCAACCTTGCAGGCCTGGCTGCTGCAGGCCCTGCTCTTGCGCAGCGAGATCCGGCACGCGCAGGGGGATGCGCTTGGAAGCCGGGCCGATCTCGCCGACATCCTGATCCACGAGTGGCCTGCCGCCTCGCCTGGGCCGGCCGCGGTGGCGCTGGCGCGATTCCGCCAAGCGCAGCCGCCTCGCTCGCCCGGCTCATCGTCGCTCTCCTCCGTCGGCTTGGGTGGGGCCGCTTCCGCCTTGGGGGCGGCGCCAACCCTGCTTGGGACCGCGGCAGTCAGCCGTTACCGCCTATTGCGCGAGCTAGGCGTGGGGGCAAGCGGCGTGGTCTACGTCGCGCACGATGCCGAGCTAGGCTGCGAGCTAGCGCTCAAGCGCTTCCACGACACGCTGCACGCCCCTGCGCCGCCGACCCCCGACTCCGCCGACGCACTGGCTGCCCCAGAGCGGCTCAATCCCCTGGCCGTGGCCCTGGCCGAGGCGCAGCTCTCCTGCGCGGTGCGGCACCCGGGCGTGCTGACGCTTTACGACCAAGACCTCGATGGCCGCTACCTGACGATGGAGCTGTGCGAGGCCGGTTCGCTGCGGGCCCGCTTGCAGGGCCGTGGTCTCCCGCTCGCCGTGACGCTGTGGCGGCTGCGCGAGCTGTGTGCGGCGCTGGCGGCGGTGCATGCCGTGGCCATCGAGCACGGCGACATCAAGCCCGAAAACCTGCTCTTTCGCTCGCCCGCGCGGTCGCTGCAGCTCTGCCCGGCCGACCCGGAGTATGGTGACTTGGTGATCAGCGACTTCGGCATCGCGCAGAGCCTAGCTGCCTCGGCAGCCCCCGCCCTTTGGCGGCTGCGCGGCACGCGCGCCTACCTGTCGCCCGAGCGCCTGCACGGCCGCGGAATCTCGGCCTCGCATCCGGGAGCAAGCGACATGTACTCGGTGGGCATCGTGCTGTTTGAGCTCCTGTGCGGATGCGTGCCGCAGGGCCCACTGGGCGAGCCGCCACCCGATGCTGAGATCGAGGCGGCGCTGGCCGCAGGATCGCCGACGCCAGCTGCCCCGCTGCAAGCAGCGCTGCGCGATCTTTTGCGATCCTTCTTGGCCCCTGACAGCCAGGCGCGTCCCACAGCGGCCGAGGCCGCAGCCACGCTGGCCGAGCTCTGCGCGCAGGTCCTGGACGCCCCCGGGGTCTAGTCCGATGACAGGTCCCATTACGCAGATCGAAGTCGGGCTGGTGCAGAACTTCTGCACGCTGGTCGGCGACGATTCGAGCGGACTGTGCGCCGTTGTCGATCCCGCTTTTGAGATCGATCGCATTCTGCGTGCCGTCGCTGCGCGGGGGCAGAACGTAGCGGCGATCTGGCTCACCCACAGTCACTTCGATCACATCGAAGGCGTGGTGCCACTGCTCCGCCGCCTGCCTGCTCCTGTCCCGGTCTACGTCGGAGCCGACGAGCTTCCGGTCGTGGCGCGGGCCTGTGCCGCAGCCGGTGGCGAGGTCGATCTGCGACCGCTGCACGGGGGCGAGACGCTGCGCCTTGGCGAGCTTCTCGTCGAGGTCCTGCCCACCCCGGGTCACACGGCGGCCGGTCGTTCGTACTATCTGCCGGAGTGCGGGGCGGTGATCACCGGCGATACGCTCTTTGTCGGTAGCTGCGGTCGGCCGGCGGCTCCCGCGACAACAGCGACGCTGTGGCACAGCCTGATGCGGCTCGCTGACTTGCCGGAAGAGACCCGCATCTATCCGGGCCACGACTACGGCCCACGACCGACCTCGACCATCGGCCACGAGCGCGAGACCAATCCCTACCTGCGCTGTGCTAGCGAAGCTGCCTTCGCAGCGCTGGTGCGTCAGCGCATCTCGCGCTAGCTGCACAATCCGGCTTGGTCCAAGGGAGGCTCTGCGTATACTCCGCGCCATGCCAACGCCACTCTCTGCTGTGAAGTTTCTCGTCGGTGTCGGGTTGTTTTCGCTACTGGCTTGCAGCGAACAGGGGGCGCAGCCGGTACAGGTGCGGATGCAGTTCGATCGGGCCGGCGACTTCTTTTCGGCGCCGTTTCCCAGCGACGATCTGCGACGCGGCAGCGGCCCCATGGCGGGCAGCATCGATGTGTCGCGGTTTCCCAACCCCGGCAATGTCGCGCTGATCCGTCAGACGCTAGCCATCCTAGGGGACGATGCGCGCGGCTTTGGGTTGGCGAGCGGCGTGTTCTTTTCGCTGCGCGGTCCCGAGGATGCGCTGTGCCTACCGCAGGTCGACGACCCGATGGCGAAAGACTCGCCGGTGCTGCTTTACGACCTGGATCGCGGCCTGCGCCATCCCATCCGCGTCGGCTTTCGGGGCGATGGTGGACCATTTGGTGGCCAGAACCTGCTGACGCTGCTGCCGGTGCAGGGCATCCCGCTGCGCGAAAAGACACGCTATGCCGCCGTGGTGCGCAAGGCTTGGCCGGCTCGCCTCACCGGCTACGACTGCCTGCTGCCCGAGCCGGTGTCGTTCACGCAGAGCGCCGAGCTAGAGCAGCTTATCCGCGGTGAGCGACCGGCGGGTCTGTCGGAGGCGGGCTTTGCGGCCTATCAAGCGGCGCTCTCGCGCCTTGCGGGCCTGGGCATCGCGGCGGCGGATGTGGCAGGCCTGGCAACGTTTACCACCGACGATCCACAGGCGATGATCGGGCGCTTCTATCGCGACCTCCAAGCCCGTCCGCGACCGCAGATCGAAGCCCCGTTTGTGCGGCGCGAGGTCTTCGCCGACTACTGCGTTTATCAGACGACGATCCCGATGCTGGACTATCAGCAGGGTACGCCGCCCTACATGCTGTCCGGCGGTGGCTGGGCGGTCGATGGCAGCGGTCAGCCGGTGGCTCCGCACCCGATGCGCAGCAACTTCTGGCTGACGGTGCCGCGCCGACCGATGCCGGCCGCTGGCTATCCCACCGTGGTCTTTGTGCGCACCGGGGGCGGCGGTGATCGGCCGCTTATCGATCGCGTCACGCACACCACACCGACGGGACCAAGCGGACCTGCAGGCAGCGGACCGGCGCTGCACTTGGCCCGCGCCGGCTATGCCGCGCTGAGCGTCGATGGTCCGCTGGGTGGACTGCGCAATCCGGATGCGCAGGACGAGCAGTTTCTGATCTTCAACATCCTCAACCCGACGGCGCTGCGCGATAACCTGCGACAGTCGGCGATCGAGATCGCGCAGCTAGCGCATATCGCGAGTGATCTAGTTGTGAACACCGGCGACTGCATGGGTGCCACCGCCAGCAGCAAGCTGGATGTGGGCAAGCTGGCGCTGATGGGCCATTCCACGGGGTCGGTAATCGCGACGCTGGCCGCGGCGATCGAGCCCCGCTATGGCGCCGTGCTGCTCAGCGGAGCAGGCGGGAGCTGGATCGAAAACGTGCTGCACAAGCGCAAGCCGATTGATGTGAAGCCGTTCGCCGAGCTGATCATCGGCTACGCCAACGAAGGCCGCTCGCTGCACGAGTTCGACCCCGCGCTCTCGCTGGTGCAGTGGGCCGCTGAGCCGGCCGATGCGCAGATCTATGCCCAGGATCTCATCGCTCGCTCGCCGGGTGCGCCGCGGCACGTGCTGATGATGCAAGGGATTGTCGATAACTACATCCGCCCGCCGATCGCGCTGTCGGAAGCGGTGCCGCTGGGCGTCGATCTCGCCGGTCCGGCGCTCGACTCGATGCATCCCGATCTGATGAACGAGCACCACTTGCTGGATGTCCTGCCGCTTGTCGGGGGCCGTCAGATCAGCCTGCCGGTCAGCGGCAACCTGCGCCCGCCCACCGCCACCCCGACCCGCGTGACCGGCGTCGTCGTGCAGCACCCGCAAGACGAGTACGAAGACGGCCACGAGGTGGTGTTCCAGACCGATGCCCCCAAGCACCAGTACCGCTGCTTTCTTGCGAGCTGGCTGACCGGCCTCCCCACCGTCGTGCCCGGGGCCGCCGCCGACGCCGCCTGCCCGTGAGTCGGTCCCGCTTCGAGTTTGCGCCAAGGAGTCTCAGATGAGCCAGTCACCCAGTCCCACGCCCGCCTCGCCGCCCGCACCGCCGATGCCAATCGTCGATGCCTGGCTGCAGCACCCCACGCTGCGCTTCATCCAAGCACCGATCTTCGAGTCGCTCCTGCGCTGGACCAAGAGCGATGTCCCGACGGAAGAGCTGCCGATCGAGCTGACGCTGGCCACCATGCAAGAGGCGGGTGTGGGGCAGGCGCTGATCTCGGCCTGGGCGGCTCCAGCGGGCCCGATGATCAGCAACGACGAAGTGGCGGGCTTTGTCGCGGCCGGAGGCGGACGCTTGGTCGGGGTCGGCAGCGTCGATATCCGGCGACCGATGGCGGCGGTGCGCGAGATCCGGCGCTGCATCCGCACGCTGGGTTTTCGAGGGATTCGCATCCTGCCCTGGCTGTGGGAAGTGCCGCCGACCGATCGCCGCTTCTATCCCATCTATGCCGAGTGCTGCGAGCTGGGCGTGCCCTTCTGTACACAGATCGGCCACACCGGACCGCTCATGCCATCTGAGGTCGGGAGACCGATCTATCTCGATCAGGTGGCGATCGATTTTCCCGAGCTGGTGATTGTCGGCGGCCACATCGGCTACCCCTGGACCGACGAGGCGATTGCCGTCGCCACCAAGCACAAGAACGTCTACATCGATACCTCGGCGTACACCGCGGCGCGCTATCCGGCGGCGCTTGTGGAATATCTGCGCGGACACGGACGCAAGAAGGTCCTGTTCGGCTCGAACTACCCGATGATTTCGCCGAAAAAAGCGCTGACCGGACTCGATCGACTGGGACTGGATGAAGAGGTGCGGGCGCTGTTTCTAGCCGACAACGCCCGCCGAGTGTTTGCGCTCGACTGAGCGCGCGGGGGGAACGAGCGAGGGGAACGAGCGGCGGGGTCTAGAAGCCGCCCGGCGGGGTGACGCACAGCGCCCAGCCACCGGCGACACCGACGGCATCCCAGGCAGCGTGGACAGCCTGCCACTCGGCGCCGCAGCGACCGTAAAGCAGCTCAGCGGCGCGGGCGGTGGCGTAGCGGGCCGCTTGGAAGTCGCTCGACGAGGTCAGGAGCTTGCTGTTGGCGTAGTAGAAGATGCGCATCGCTTTGTCGATGCCGATGGCGTTCACCAAAGACGGGCTCTTCATGCGCGGGTGACTGCCGCCCTGCGACATCAGGTAGAAGGCGAGGTTGGCGATGCCGCTGTTTAAGTGCACGCCGCCGTTGTCATCCATGCCGATGTAGCGCTCGGCGTAGAAGTCTTTGCTGCTCATGTCGATGGTGGGGTTCGACATGCTGCGCAGCGCACCGCCGGGGATCGGCAAGAACGGGCCGACCACTTCCTCGCCAATCTTCCAGGTCTTGTCGGTCGGGGCATATGTCGTCGGCGGACCAGCCGCGCCACCACCGGCGGCGACCCAGGCTTCGGCCGTCGCGCCCATGATGTCGGACATCGCTTCGTTGAGCGCGCCCGACTCGTTCTTGTATTCCAGGTCCGAGGTCAGGTTGGTGACGGCGTGCGAGAGCTCGTGCGCTGCGACATCGAAGCCCAAGGTCATCTCTTTGAGCAGGAAGCCGGCCAGGCTGCCGTTGCCGTAGATCATGATGCTGTAGGGCGCGCCGACCCACGCGGCATTGCCGCCATCGCAGGCGCCGGGCATGACCTCAAACGTCGCCATCACCGTCGAGGTCAGCTTGGCCCCCATGTTGTCGTAGCTGTCGCGGCCAAACGAGTGCTTGTAGAACCAGTAGACGTTGCCGCTGTTGTTGTAGGCACGTAGGCCGGGCGCATCCATCGTCGTCCCGCCCTCGCTGATCACGGCGCGGCCGGGCAGCTCGTCGCCGGTCTTGATGCAGGTCTTGTCCATCGAGTAGATGTCGCGGTTCAGCGCTTCATAGATGTGCGAGTAGCGCTCGACCACCGCGCCATCCGTCGCCGAGACGATGAGCTCTTCGAGCGCGCGGCCCTTGCTATTGAAGTACTCGACGACCGCTGAGTAGACGAGGCGAGGCGTGCCGTGATCGATGAAGATCGAAAGCTCGGGCGAGCCGTGAACGCGGCTGGGCGTGCTGGGCAGGGCCAGGCCGCTGAGCGCGCCCGCGATCGCAGCATCGCCAGCCAGCCCCGGGTGGAGGTCCAGCGCCAGGTCCGGGGTGAGCGTGCCGAGGATGGCTTCGACGGCGTAGTCGCGACCGAGCTGAACCACCACTTCGCTGCCAATCACCCGCAGATCAGCGTGGCGCTGCTGCAGGCGCACCAGGCGACGCCCGGCGTCATCCAGCTGATTGCTGCGCATGGAAAACGAGGTCAGCGGCGCCAAGCGATAGCTGCTGCGCAGATCGCCGAGGAGCACGCTCTTGGCGAGGTGCGCGGCACCGCTTTCGACATCCATGCCGGCCGGCATGGTGGGGCCGGTGTTCAAGCGACCGCCGAGGAAGGTCGGGGTGCCGTTGTCGGAAAGCGTCGCTTCGTCGAAGCCAAAGCGGCTGTAGGCGCCGCCGCGGCCATGGTCGGTCGCGGGGGCGCCGCAGGCCATAAGCGAGAGGCCCAGAAGCAGGCCAGAGCAGCTGCCGAGGAGGGAAAACGTCCGAGAGAGAGTCATTGCGGGCTCCTTTTGCGGGGGAGGGAACGGTCTCGCCGCGGGCCAGACGACACGCCCGCCGGGGGCGGGACAGCGATGTGGGCGGATAATGGCGAAGCTCCCGCTGAAGAACAAGCGCTGAGACACAAGGAGTCGATGAGAGGAGCCGCGAGGAGCGGGGCGAGGAGCCGGTGTTTGACGGGCTTCCGACGAGGCTAGTAGTACGGGCGCGGCGGCGGCGGCGCGAAGCGGCCGGGGAAGGGATCTGCGGCCTCGCGGCGAGCCGCCTCGTCGTCGAGCTCGGAGTTATGTGGGGTGGACAGCGGCCAAGCGGCACCGCGCTCCATGAACAGCGCGACCCCAATCACGCCGACGTGTCGGTCACCAAACTCTGCGGTCTGGCTGGCGTAGGCGTCGCGCACCGAGCCGAAGCGAAAGGCCGCGATCTCGGTCATGTTGCGACGATAGCCGTCGATGCGCAGCGTGCCGTAGGGGGCGGCCAGGTAGCCCCGCTTGCCAAGCCCAGCCGGCCGACCATCGATGACGTCCAGGCCATCGACCGAGGTCACCACTTCAAAGCGCTGGGCGGTGCGGTTTTCGATCTCGATCGAATAGCGCTGACCCGCTTCGCCGACGAGGAGAACGCGATCATCGACGCGGTACGCTGGCAGCGGCTGCCCGCCCTCATCGACCACGCGGACGATCACGCCGCCCCACAGCGAGCTCTCGGTGCGACCGGCGCGCAGGGTGCGAAACAGCGGCTCGCCAGGCTGGTAGCGACGCAGGACATGACGGCGCTGCGCCTCGGCCCCGCTGACGTCGTTGTAGTGCAGGCTGGCGACAAAGGTCGGGCCGTCGCTGTCGCGCTGAAAGGGCACATCGCGCACCGGTGAGTAGCGCGTCTCGCCGAACGTGGTGCCCAGGCCAGGTCGCTCAGCGGGCGCCTCGCTTCTTCCTTCGGCGATGGCCCCGGGCGCCGCGCCGGCCGTCGAAGCCGACCGGCTGTCGCCGCCACTGTAGCCGCTGTAGTCACTGACCGGCGCGCTCTTGGGCGCCTGCTGCATGATGCTGCTGTGGCACCCCAGGATCGCCAGGGCCGAGGCCCCCACGAAGGTGCGAACCCGACGGGCCAGTCCAACGAGCGTGAGCGACGAGGAAGCGGAGGAGTTCATGGGCGTTGTCCTGTGCTGCGTTTGGTCGCCTAAACGCTGCCGCCCGCCCCGGACTTACACCCGTAGTGCAAGAAATTTGCATCTAGTGGCGACGACTGGGGAATTCCCCGCCGGCCCGCCGCCGACCTGCTCTGGCGCTTACTTCCCGACGCAGATCATCATGCAGAAGGCATTCTGCGTATCGCCCGCCATCGCTGGTGGACAGACCGCGCTCAGCCGCACTGCGCTCTCACCTAGCAAGGCGCCGCTGTTGTTGTCTTCAAAGCGCACCTTCAGCTCCAGCTTGGCATCCAGCGCGTTCACGCCCAGCGGCGTCGGGCAAACAAAGCTCGGGATCGGCGTCAAGAGCTCCCACGGTGACTCGGCGGGGACGCGCTCGCTGCCCTCAGCGGTGAGGACGCGCTGGCGACTGCCGTCGCTCCCCAGGCGATCGATGTAGCGTCGAGCCTTGACCCGCTGCTCGGTCTGATTGCCGACGATGCGGTACAGCGTCCAGATGTGAAACCCGCCCTGCGCCCCACCGGCTAGCTGCACCTGCATGTCGTCAGAAAGCGGCAGATAGTGGAACGCCATCGGATCACTGGGATCCAGCGTGCCTAGCTCGACGGTCCAGGGGCTGGGGTCAACCGAGCCGCCGCAGGCCACCGCACCGCTCAGCCCAACGAGCAAGACGCCCCGCCCCAGAGCAGCGCGTAGCCGCGAACGTATCCCTTTAAGATGAAGAAGAAGTGATCGGTTCATACGCGCTCCTCAGCGATTCTAGGGGGTTCCTCATGCAGGGTTGTCATCGCTTTCGTCCTTGGGCACTGCGCTCCTTTCGCCTTCCCATTGTAGTTAGGCGCTCGATCGGCAGGCTGCGCCCGCTGGCTGCGTCGCTGGTCTTGGCCGGTCTGTGGCTGACCTGGGCCGGGCCGGCCGCTGCCGCACCGCCGCGCTGTCCCAACTTGGCGTTTCTGCTCGACCAGTCGACCTCGATGAACCAAAACCCGCAAGGCGGCGTCGAGAGCGATCGCACCAAAACGAAGTGGGCCATCGCCACGGCTTCACTGACTGCGCTCAACAACAACATCACCGGTCGCCTGCCGCTTTCGTACACCAACTTCCCCCGCTACAACGGCACCTGCGTCGCCTACGACACCTTTCGCGTGCCGCTTGGCTACAAGAACCAGTCGGCGATCAACAACGCGATGATCGAAAACCCGTTTACGACCGGCGCGACGCCGATGTGCACGGCGATTAGCAAGCTCGCGGACGAGATGGCGTTTACCGATCCACAGCGTCCAAACTACATCCTGCTTCTCACCGACGGCGCGCCCGATGCTTCGTGCTGTGGTGCGAACCCAGTGCAGGCGACGGTCGATGCCATCGCCGCAGCGGCCAGCCAGACCCCGGCCGTAAAGACCATCGTCGTCGGGTTCGGCAACCTGCCGCCGGGCGAACGCGACTCGCTGAATCGCTTGGCGCAGGCCGGTGGCGTGCCCAAGCAGGGCACCAATCAGTACTACGAGGCGACGGATGCCGACTCGCTCAACAAGATCCTCAACACCATCCTGCACACCCTGGTCGTTGGCGACGCGGGCGGCGGCCTGCTGTGTGAAGACGGCTGCTACGCCACACCCTGCCCCACCGGCCAGGCTTGTCTTGCCGACGAGTGCAAGCCCAACCCCTGCACCACCCAGACCTGCCCCACCGACCAGACCTGCGTGCTCACCAGCCAGGGCGCCTCGTGCTTTGGCGTCTGCAAGACCCCCTGCCCGCTGCGCTCGCGCTGCTTTAACGGCGTCTGCATCCCCGACGACTGCAGCGGCCCGTGTGAGTCGGGCTTCTCGTGCTACATGGGCGTCTGCGAGCCCGACTCGCGCTGCGACAACGTCATCTGCCACACCTCGCAGGCCTGCATCGAGGGCAAGTGCGTCGACAATCCCTGCCTGTACACCTCCTGTCCCGAGGGCACGCAGTGCGTCGACTTCACCGGCATGTGCATGGCGCCCCGCCCCCCCGGCTTCAACCAGACCCTCGGCGGCTGCCAGTGCCAGCTCGGTCGCGATAGTCACGCCAACGTTCTCGGCCCGCTGAGCGCCCTCCTCCTCTGCACCGCCCTCCTGCGCCGCCACCGCCGCCGCCGCACCTAAGCCGGTGTTTATATATTCATTCCCACCGAGAAGCCCGTAAGGCTGGGGCCGCAGCGGATCTCCTTTTTTCGATGCCCCGACGAAAAAAGGAGTCCGCGCCCGCTCGGGCCCCAAGCTTCGCTTGGGGAGGGCCCCAGCCGTGCAGCAAGGTCGCGTCAGGGGCATTCGCAGCTTCATATGTAAACACCTTCTAAGTTCCAGCCCCCGTTTCGCATCGTGCTTTCGTGCTCGTAAGTGCTGAAGATCCCTGGCATCTCCGCCGCGTCGGTCACAGGTTAATCCTTGACGCCCCACAGGGCCTTACACAGAATGCCCCTGCTCTCAAAGGAGACCGCCATGAAGACCTACCTGCGTACCCTTCCCTTACTCGCCCTTGTCGCCGCTCCCGCCGCTTCCCTGATGGGCTGTTCGCCCGACGCGGATGCCGATCTCGATCTCGACACGCTGCCGCTTTACAGCGTCGAAGACGAAAAGGCCGACAAGGCAGGAAGCACGACGCAGGTGGTCTGGATTCGCCCCCTGCCCGGCCCGGTGGCCTGCATCATGCCGCCCTGTCCGACGGCGGAAGTGCGTCAGGTCAACAGCACCAACGTCGAGCCGATCTATCGCTTCGACTGGCGCGGCCTCAAGCTGACGGCGGCGCAGGTCAAGGATGCCGAGGCGCAGCGCGACGGCATGCTGCTGTCGGGCAAGTACACCAAGGCCACTGCCTACGGCCAGAAGGTGACCGTGATGCAGGTGTCGCGAGCCGGTCTGCAGGTCAGCAATGCCTCCAGCGACAACTTCGACTCGGACCGCTACTACTCGGTCAAGGCCAACACCACGGTCTGCGTCAAGGAGCCCTGCGCGACGCTCACCGCCCAGCCTCTAGGCGGACCGGCGACCTCGGCGGTCAACTGGACCGGTGTCGAGCTGAAGCGACTGCAGCTCTCGCAGGCCGAGAGCGCGACGCTGCTCAGCGAGATCAAGGCCGGCAACGTCACGCTCAGCGTCACCTCGACGCCGAATCAGGTGGCGCAGGTCAGCCAGGCCTTCCGCCCCTTCGGCTCGCCGACCCTCAAGTAGCTCCGTCCTCCCCTCTTCCCCCCAAGCACTCCGCAACGCTCTTGACTTATCCTCTCGGATCGAGAGGATAGGTGCTCGCTTTTCTGGTGATGTTCGTAGGCCCGAACCGCTCACCGTGCTCGCTCAGTCGAGCGATTTACCCACGACCCCACTTGAAGGAGTCACCTCATGGCCAAGACTGATTTTCGAACGGGCATCATCGGCAAGAAGCTGGGCATGACCCAGATCTTCGCCCAGGACGGTCTGCGCGTCGGCGTCACCGTCGTTCACGCGGGTCAGTGCTTCGTGCTGTCGAAGCGCACGCCTGACAAGCACGGCTACGCTGCGGTGCGCATTGGCTACGGCGAAAAGCCGGTCCGCCTTTGCAAGCGCCCCGAGAGCGGCGAGGTCGCCAAGCAGAACCTCAAGGTCCCGCGCTACATCCGCGAGATCCGCCTTGATGCCAAGCAGCTGGATCAGTACGAAGTCGGCGCGGCGCTGCCGCTGTCGAAGATCTTCAAGCCCGGCACCTACGTCGATGTCGTCGGCACCAGCAAGGGCAAGGGCTTCCAGGGCGTCATCAAGCGTCACCACATGGCGGCGTCGGTGAACAGCCACGGCTCGCACGAGTTCTTCCGCCACGGCGGCTCGATCGGCTGCCGCTTGACCCCCGGCCGCGTCCACAAGGGCAAGCGCATGACGGGTCACATGGGCGATGTGCGCCGCACGGTGCAGAACCTGGCGCTCATGGAAGTCCAGGATGACACCGGTCTGCTGCTGATCTACGGCTCGGTGCCGGGTGGCAAGAACGGCTACGTCACCGTCCGCAACGCCATCAAGCGCACCGGTGCGGTTCGTCTGGGCGAGGGTGTCGAGGACACCAAGGCCAAGAAGGGCGCCGCCAAGAAGCCGGCCGCCGCTCCCAAGAAGAAGTAACCCGCCGCCATGGGATCGGCAGCCACTCTCCGTGATCGCGCCGGTCGCCACGATCACTTCTACGAGCGAGCGCGCAAGGAACGCTTTGCCGCTCGCTCGGTCTACAAGCTCCTGGAAATCGATGAGCGCTTTCACCTGGTCCCGCCCGGGCACAAAGGGCTGCGGGTCCTTGATCTTGGCTGTCGGCCGGGATCGTGGCTGCAGTACGTTGCCCGGCGGACCGGGGAGAGCGCGCAGCTTGTCGGCCTGGATCGCGAGCCGCTTTCGATCACCATCCCGCACAGTCGCATCCTGGTCGGCGATGTTTTTACCGTCCCGCCCGAGACGCTGCGCGGCGAGCTAAGCGGCTTCGACCTGGTGCTGTCCGACATGGGGCCGGATACCTCGGGCATCCGCCACATGGATCAGGCGCGGTCGGAAGCGCTGTTCGAGCGCGCGCTGTGGCTGGCCGAGCAGCTCCTCGTGCCGGGGGGACACTTCGTCGGCAAGCTGTTCCAGGGCCCGGACTTTCCCAACCTCCTGCGCCGCTGCCGGACCGGCTTTGGCGAGGCCCGCGTCGTCAAGCCGCAGGGCTCGCGCAAGGACTCGATCGAGCAGTACATCGTCGCGCTGCGCCGTCAGCTACCGGCTGCCGTCGCGACACCGTCGATTCCGTAGATTTTCGAAGGAGGGGGAAAGAGCGTCCGTAGTTCTGCGGGGGCGCCGCTACGCCGTGATGATGCGGCGAAGCTCGCCGAATTCTTCGCTGACCGCGAAGCGCAGCATGTCGTCGACGTAGCGCTCACCGCCCACGCCCTTTTTGCGCAGCATCGACAGCGCGCTGCCGATGTCCGAGGTCAGCACCAAGCCAGCGTGGTGGCTAGCCAGCATGATCAGCTCGGTGATGCCCTCGAAGTCGAGCGCCGCCGAGGAGCACTCCATGGCGTGCGGCAAGAGCTGACCCTGCAGCTTGCTGGGGATGGCGCGCTTGATCCGCGCCGCCTCGCTGGCGATCTGCTTTTCGGCGTAGCCGATCGGCGTGTAGCTCGGCACATACAAGCGCACCAGCGCACCGATGACCAAGCCCAGATCGTACGGCGTCAGGCTCAGCGGCAGGAGGAGCTGACTCTGCACCAGCTTGAGCAGGCCCCCCAAGAGGAAACGCTGCTCGGCCTCGGTCGCCCCCTGCACGAGCGAGGTGCTGAGGATGATCGTCGGGTGTTCGAGCGGCTCCAGCGTGCACAGCGGCGACTTGCGGCCGTCTTCCTCGGTGCGCTGAGCTGCCGTCAGGTACATGTCGAACTCTTCGATACCCAGCTGCGCCGCCAGCTTGTTGGCGAGGTCGCGCAACGGATGCCCCCGCGGCGGCAGGCGCTCGCGACGATCGACGCCCAGGGCCTGCAGCTTCTTGTTGTCGCCGGCGTAGAGCTTAGCCAGCGGCTCGGCGAGCAAGCGGAACAGGGCCCGGAAGCCCGGTGCCACGCGCGTCGGGAACAGCACATCATCGACGCTGCTGTCGGTGAGCCCGGCCTTGCTCGGCTCCTTGCGCGGCGGCAGCTTGTCTAGCTGCGCCCCCACGTCGGGCGGCAGGCTGTGCCCCAGCGCTTGCAGCAGGCTCGCGGTGATGCGGGCTGAGTCGCTCTGGCCGCGCCAGATGAAGATCTGCAGCAGGGCCCCCAGGGCCGTGGCATCACGCGGACGCTCGCGCAGGATCGGTCGGAAGCGGGACGCCGCGCGATCCAGGTGAATGCGCATCGACGAGACATCGGACTGGCGGTTGTAGAACTTGGCCAGCTCGCCGATCGCCGGCAGGTGCATGGGGTCGCAGTCGACCGCCTGGCGCAGCGCTTCGAGCGCACCGCGCGTGTCTTTCTCTTGCTCGCACAGCGCGGCGATGCGGTGGTAGTAGGCGATGCGCTTGCCCTTGTCGTCGGTGTACTTGACCAAGCGACGCAGGATGGGCAGCGCGCCCTGCAGCTTCTGCTGCGCCAGGAACAGGTCGGCGACCTTGCTCAGGGCCAGCATGTTCTGCGGCTGAAGCTGCAGCACGCGGGTGTAGTGAATGATGGCGCGACCGGCATCGGCCAGGTGGTCCTGGTACATGTCGGCGAGGAGCAGGTGCAGCGCCACAAGCTGCGATGGACGCTGCTCGGACTTGCTGTAGCGCTCCAGAAGCTCCGCGGCTCGCGCCCACTCTTTTTCGTCGGTGAGTATCTTGCCCAGGGCATAGAGCGCGGCCGGATGCTCGGGCGTATCGGCGACGGCCTGCTCCAGCTCGCGACGGGCGCGGCTGCGATCGCCGAGCGGTCCCAAAAGAAGCTGCGCAAGCTCTAGCCGCAGGTTGCTCTTCTGCGCGGGCGGATCGTTGCTGTTCTGCAGCCGCTCATTGAGCAGCTCGCCCAGCGCCTTCGCGGTCTCGGGCGACATTGCCTGGCTGTTGTAAGAGACGCGCAAGCGCTCGAAGGCCTCATCGCGATCGGGCAAGAGGCGCATGCCGGCTGCGAAGGCCCGCCGGGCGCGCACGATGTCCTTGAGCAGCTCCTGGCTGACGACGCCGGCCAGCATGTAGTGCAGGTAGCGCTCGCCAGGATCGTGCAGGCTGCTGGCCAGCGCTTCGGCGACATCGGCCACCGTCGAAAATTCCTGCTGACCGATGGCAAAGTGCAGAAGACCGCGCAGCGCCGGCAGCAGATCGGGAACGGCCTTGAGCGCGGCGCGATAGGCGGCGATGACATCGGGGGCGGGCCGTGCCGCAGCAATCGCAGCCTCGGCCGAGTGGGTATAGAACACGCCGGCTGAGCGGGGATCGCCGTGCTCATAGCCGGGCAGATCGCCAGCCGCCGCACATAGCTCGGCAGCGTTCTTCGACAGCGTCGTGAGCTGCAGCGAGTCGCCCCCAGAGAGCGCGGCCGCAAGCAGCGAGCGCAGGGCTGGCAGGCAGTGGCGATCGCGATAAAGCGCCAGCCGGTAGTCGTTCTCCAGCTCGTTGGCCAGCGTCGAGGCGTCGCCATTGCCCTGACGAACCAGCCGCTCGCGCAGGCGGGCGCGATCCAGGCAGATGTGCACGCCATAGGCAGTGTCCGTCGCGGTCAGGCCCATCTGCTCGTACAGATGCACCAGCTCGCCCCACTGCTGCGCGGCGATGAAGCGACGCTCCAGCGCGCGCATGGCGGCGTGGTTGTTGGTGTCGAAGGTCAGGACGTTGCGATAGGCGGTGATGACGCCTTCGCTGTCGTTGCGCTGGGTCGACAGGCGGGCCTGCCGCTCGTAGGCACCGACTCGCGTATTGACGTCGGTGGCTTCCTTCAGCTCGCGAGCGGTGAAGGCATCGAGCTCGCTCATCTGTCCGGCGGCTTGATAGGCGCGCACCAGGCAGGCCTTGGCCACCGGATGCCCGGGACGACACTCCAGCGCTTGCGTGAAGCGCTCGGCGGCGCGGGCCGGGTGACCCTGCAGCTCAAGCTGCTCGCCAGACAGAATCAGCAGGGCATAGCGACGGTCGGGATCCTGCTCGACCTGAAGCTCGTGCTCGAGCGAATCAAGCGCGTGACCAGCCCGCCAGGCGGTGACGAACAGCGTGTCTTCCAAGCCAACAAGCGCTGCATGATCGGGAGCAAACTGACGCAGGTGCTTGTAGGTCTGCAGGGCACTCGCGGCGTCGCGCGCTTCAAACTCTTGCGCTGCCCCTAGACGCAGCGCCCACAAGAGCGCTTCCGGGCGACCACTGGCCCGCTCCATGCGCGTGCGCAGGCCATCGAGCACGACGTGAACCAAAGGACTGTGGGCCAGCTGATCGGGGGGCGTGCTGAGGGCCCGCAGATGCAGGGCGCTGAGCGCCGGCCCGTAGCCCGGCTCGGCCAGGAGGGCACGACGGAGGCTGTCTTCGACTGGCCCCAGGCTGGTCTGTACCGTCGTCTGGTGGCCAGCCAGCAGCAAGCCGCGCGCATACCACAGCGCCGGAACCCGGCTGCGCAGCGCGGTCTGCTCGGCTTCTACAGCGAGTACGTTGGCGACGCTCTCTGCCAGTCCAGCATCGCCCGTCAAAAGCGGCGCCAGCGCCGAAAGCCGCCAGCGCGTCGCCGGAGGCAAGCTGCTCACGGAATCGGCCTGACGCAGGAGCACGGTGGCCGCCTCGTTGGTACGACCGGCCATCGTCAAGAGCCGAGCGGCTTCCTCGCGATAGCTGACCTGCAGCTGCGCCTGCGCCCGTGGCATGTCGTCGTCTCGACTCTCAGCGGCAGCCAGGAGCAGGCGGGCCGCCTCGACGACTTGGCCGTCCACCAGCAGCTGCTCGCAGAGCAGGGTCAGCGCCGGAGCATAGTCGGGAACCAGCTGCACCGCGCGCCCCAGCTCAGCGAGCGCTTGGGCCTTCTGCTCAGGTCCGATCGCGGCACTTTCCGGCGATCCCCGACGGAGTCGGGCATGACCAGCGAGATACTGGATATAGGCGGCACGCTCTCTTGGCAGGCCGCTCGTTGCACTGTAGAGCGCGAGCAGATCTTCCATGCGGCCCTGCTGGAAGCAGATGCGCTCCAGCAGTCGCAGGGCAAAGACGTCGACGTCGATATCGGCGGCGGAGGCTTGCCGTAGCGACTCCAGGAGGGCGGGGCGGGCTTCATCGAGGAGACCTCCCCGGAAGGCCGCTTCACCAGCCGAGGACAGCGCCAGGCTGCGCTGCAGCGGATCGCGCACCACCTCCGCCAGCTTGCGGAAGGCCGCCGCGGCACCGGCATAGTCGCCATTCTCTTCGTGGCTGAGCGCCAAATCTTCGGCGAGCAGCCAGTCGCTCGGCTCACTGATCTGGGCCAGCTTGACAGTGCGTTCAGCCCCTGTGCTCAGCAGCGCCAGCTGACGCGAGATCGCCTGCCGCAAGCCGCGCGGCAGACGCCCAGCGAGCAGGCTCTCGTAGATAGCCTGGGGCGCAAGCGGGCTGGCCTTGCTCAAGCCTGCGCTGGCTCGGCCGATCAGGCGAATCAGTCCGAGGCTGGCCGACAAGCAGCTACCACTGCTCTGTGCGAGCAGGGTCTGGTATCGCCCCTGGGCCTGCGTATCGCGACCCGCCTTTTCATCGTGGCGCGCGCGCGCAATCTGCAGCGCGGTCCGCAGGGGTCCGGCCAGGCTCGGCTGCTGCAGCAGCGAATCGAGCGCGGTGGCGGTCTCACTATCGGCCTCTTTGGCGCAGGCGACATCGCACTGCCCCAGCATGGCTACCGCCATCGCGGCCTGGCCGGCACTTGACGCAGCATCGGCGCCCTGAGCTTTGGCCACCGCCTGGAAGCCGGCGCTGGCATCGATCAGCTGCCCTTGCACCCGCTGCAGCTCCGCGCGGACCAGCGATAGGCCCTGGGCTTCGGCTGGCGAGCTGCGCTCGCTCTCGCGATCAAGGTAGGTCGTCGCTTCGTCGGGCTGCGAGGTGGGTCCAGCCCACGACAGCACGCGACGCGAGCCGCGCAGAGCCGCCTTGAGCCCAGCATCGGCTTCACTGGCTGAGCGATAGCGCTCCATAGCATCGCCGGTCTCGCGCAGGGCTTCCGACTGCCGCGCAGCCGCCAGACCGAGGCGGGCTCGTCGCTGTGGTTCGCGATCCTTAAGCCCTTCGCGCTCGGCATCGAGGATGTTCTGGAACTGACGACGCAGCGAGGCCTCGGGCGCACCGGCAGCACTCGGTCGAGCTAGCGTTGGCAGCGGTAGCTTATCGAGGGCCGGCAACGCCAGTCGGCGGGGCGTAATGGCCTGAGCCGCGCGGCTGGGCGCCTGAGCCACCGCCACCGAAGGAGGAGGCTCGACCGCTGCTGGGCGGGCCACCGGACGGGGTGGGCTGACCGGCTCTGCGGGCGGCGCGACCGGCTCTAGAGGAACCGCTGCCGGGACGACGGGCGGCGCTGCAGCCGCCACTTGGGGAGCGATGGGCTCTGCAGGTGGGGCTGGCGAGGCTGGTGCATCGACAGGCTTCCCTGCAACCGCGACGGCTGAGGCCACAACCGCCGCTTGCGCCACGGCAACCACAGGGGGCGGGAGCGGATCGACGACCGCAGCGACGACCGCCGGGCTGGCAGCAGCCGGGGCTGGCGGCTCTGCCGGAGCAGGTGCGGCAGCCGCAGTCACCGCTTGGCTCACCGGCTCAGGACCAGTCGAGATCTCGACCTGAATCGCTAGCTCGTCGTCCTCGTCGTCGGACGGCAGGCTTGGTGCGCTCGTTGAGAGGCTGGGCGTTGCGGGGGCAGCAGCCGACCGAACGATCGGTGCGGGCGCCGGCTCCACGCCACGCCGTACCGCGTCCAGGGCCTCGGCAGGCGGAGCTACCTCTGGGGTCTTGTTTGAGTCGGCGATGGCGAACGGGGCCGCTGGAATCGGGCTGCGCTTCGACGGACCGGGGCTGGCCGTGGCCTCGACCACAATATTGTCGTAGAAGTCTTCGTCTTCGGTGGCCGGGGCCAGCGCAGCGGGCTGCCCAGCCTTCGCACCGATCGCACCGATCGCAGCGGCTGCCGGACCCGGGGCGGCAGAGCTTGGCTCTTCATCACCGCGCAGCATCGCCGCCAGCCGATCCACATCGCGAGCATCCATCGCCATCGTCGTCTCGAGACGCTCTAGCTGCTCAAGCTGGCTGGCTCGGGCGGGAGCACGCGAAAGATCGATCTCGATGTCCAAAAGCGGCGAGGGACTTGCCAGAGCAGCGGGCGGCGGCGGCAGGCTCGCCGCCTCGGGCAGAATCACTGGCGGTGCTGGGAGCGGCGCCGGGCCCGATGCCACCTTGGCGGCTTCCGGGGCCGCTGCTGCGGTCGCACTGCGGACGACTACTTCCGGGGTGCTAGGCAGCTGGGCGAGGCGCGGCGGCGGCTCAAGCGGCGCCGGGATGGGCGTGACCGCAGCCGGCGTAGGCGTCACGGCTGATGTCGCTGTAGCAGACGGTGTAGCGGCTAGGCTTGGCCCGTCTTTGGTAGTCGGCGCAGCCGAGGCGGAAGCCGGTCCGCTCTGAACAACAAAGCCTAGCGTGGGGTCGGGCGAGACATCCAGACCGCCGCTTATGAGTGTGGGGTCAGGCGACGCGTCCTGCCCCTCACCAAAGAAGGACGGATCCCACTCTTCGATCGCTTGTCCCCAGTCAAAGTCGCTGGAGGCCTCGCGCGGGGCATCGACCGCGGCGTTCCCGAGAGGGGCTGATTTCTTGCCATCTTGATCTGCCGGGGGCACGTCGCTCCTCCTACTCGCTCACGCCAAGATCGCGGCGGATCGTCAAGATGTCTTCTGAGACAGAAAACGACAGAATACGACGCGCCATCCGCGCCGAAGTCCCGTCGCCATCATTCGGGCTGACAGACAGGTCGCTGAGCACACCTTGCACATCACCACTCAAGGCCAGCGCAAGCTGAGCGGCTCCCATCCGAATCTCTTCCTGCCAGGCGGCAATCAGGTCGCGACCCGCTTCCCCGTTGAGCACACCCAGCCGCGAGGACAGGTTGCGCAGACCACCGCGCTCGCGTCGACTGATCGCGCGATCCAGGCTGCGCAGGCGCTCATCGAGTCGAGTCTTGAGCTCGGCTTGCAGGGTCGGACCCGGCAGGCCAACCAGCTGGCAGCAGGCGGTGATGTAAAGCAAGAGCTCGGTCAGATCGCCATCGATCGGCCCCAGTCGATCAGGCAACAGCACCAGGCGACGGAGCAGCCGGCAAAAGCGAGAGGCCGACAGGTCGCGCAGACTCCCCGAGAAGTTGCTGCCGCAGACCAGGTTATTGCCTGAGAGCTGACAGAGCTCGCGCTCGCGCGACAGATACAGACCGTAGGGATGGTCCGAGGTTGCCATGCCAAACTTGCGGGCCAGCTCGTCGACGATCGCCCAGACCTGCGGTACCTGCTTGGCGTTTAGGCGCTCTTTGGTGTCGCTGCCCAGCGTCTTCAGTTCGGGAGCAAGGAGACGGTTCGCGGTCTCGGCACTCTCTAGCCAGAGATCCAAAAGCACCCCGCGAGCATCGCTGCTGAAGGCCAAGCTCTTGAGCGGCGCCGTGACCGGCTTGGGTAGCATCTTGGGTGCTGGAGCGCGTGGCACCCCGCCTGCCCCCGCCGCCATCGCCGCCTGCAGCGCCAGCTGCTGAGCATCACCGGCCTTCTGCCAGCCAAAGATCTTGGCCAGGGCCTGAAATGGCGCGGCCTTCGCCGGCTCGACCCGGCTAATGCTCTCGCGCGCTAGGCGACGCGCTTCGTCGATGAACTTGCGATAGAGCCCCTGTGCCCGACTCGTGTCACCAGCGGCTTGCACCAGGGCCGCCAGGCGCTCAAGCGCGCTCAGCGCCAGTGGCTCGGCGATAAGCAGCTGCTCTAGCGAGCTGATGGCTGCTGTGCGATCTCCGCGAGCCCCTTCAAGGACATTGGCGATCTCGATGGCCACACGCTGACGTTCCTCAAAGAACTGCTCGTCGCGCGGGATGTGCTTGTCGAGCTCGCGCAGGGTGGCGATGGCCGCATCGGCCTGGCCCAAGCTGAGCTGCAGCTTCTGCTGCCAGCGATAAAGATCCGAGAGCGCTGAGACCTCTTCTGCGGTATCGACCTCGTCCCCACGTAGCTCGCGATACTTGTGCCCAAGCTCAATCGCCTGCAGCACGTGGGGCAGCGCACGGGCTGGATCCACGACGCTCAGCAGGCGACCGACCGCGACGTGGACAGCCTGCCGCTCGGCCGGGGTACCACCGAGGGCCAAGAACTGCTCGTAGTGCAGGATGGCAGCGTCGTTGTTGCCCTTCTGAGCCTGCAGCTCGGCGAGGCGACGATGGGCCGCGGTCTGGCGCGGATCCAGCTCCAACAGAGCCTGCAGATCGGCTGCGGCCTGCGGCAGCTGTCCAGCCGCCTGAAACAGCCCCGCTCGCTGCAGCAGGAGGGAGCTGCGCAGGCTGCGCTCGCTCCGCTCTTGTGCCTCGTCTTCGGGAACGAGAGCCAGGCGATAGTTGAGAAGCTCAAGCAGCGGCCCAATATCTGGCTTCTTGCTGTCTTCCGCCCGCGCCGTAAGCAGGCCGCGCAGCTGGTTGAAGGCTGCGTCGTCAAGCGGTGAGTTATCCAGAACGACGCGCAGCGACGCCGCGGCCGTCTCGACATCCCCCAGCTTGATAAAGATCTGGGCGGCCTCGCTGTAAAGCTCAGACAGCGTCTCGGGAACGGTGAGCAGCGACGCCAGGCGCAGAGTATAGAGCCCGTACGCGCGCAATCGGGCAGCATCTTCCGACGAGATCGCGGCACCCGGTGCCAGATCAGCGCCGCCGCCACTACCTGGCGCCGTTGCCTGCCGCAATAGCAGCAGCGCGACGATGTTTTCCGCGTCGAGCGACAGCGCCCGCATCGCCGCTTCTGCCGCTTCCTGCGCGCAGCGCGTGCGGGTCGCGGCATCGACCTCATCGCCTTCGCCGCGCTGCAGCCAGACCTCGGCTTCCATCAAGGTCCAAAGCAGCCGATCATCGACCTCGCCGTTCGGCGAGATGGCCTGCCGAGCTCGCAGCACGGGAATGATCTCCGGCTCGCGCACCAGCGGTTCCAGGATGGCGCCGTCTTCGAGCAGATCGCACAGCGGCACCAGGACCTGCGGAACATCACCCAGCAAGCGATACGCCTGCAGTAGGCGACGGGCCGCTTCGACTTTCTGGATCTGCTCGTCTTCGTTAAGAGCCCCAAGTAGGCCAGCGCGCAGCCAGAGCGCACCGACGGTGGGTCGAGCCGCCGCATCGATCCGCGGCGTCAGATAGGCAGCCAGGCCAGCCAGCGCCACGCCCTGCTGTTTGCCATCACTGCGACGACTGGCCAGCTGATAGCGGCCCCACTCCAGCAGCGGAACCAGCTCAGGAGATTGACTGTTGGCATCGGCGTCCTGTCGCAGATCCTGCAGCGTCTTGGTCAGCAGCGCTTCGCCGCGCTCAAGCGCCGTGACGGTGCCCGCATCGCTGCTAAAGTGCGCCCGCTCCTCGGCAAAGACGGCCGAGAACAGCGCACGCGACGGCTCATCGGGGGCCAGCGTATCCAGCCAGGCCTCGTAGACCTCACCCAGCTTGCCCTGCGTGCGGGCCGCGAGCAGCGCTTGCTGCCGACCCAGTACGGCATGGGCAGCGACCGGCGAAGGCAGGGGCATGCTCTGAAAGCTGCGGCTATAGGCCTCTTCGGTCTCGCTGGGACGAGTCCCCGACTGCCGCCCCAGGAGATCACCGAGCCGTAGCCAGAGCGCAGCCCGCGTCGGGCCGGTCGGCAAGGTCTCCGCGAGCTGCTCTAGCGCTCGGACTTGCTGCGCGCCATCTTTCCGACGACGTAGGAGCCGCTCCAAGGCAAAAAGCGGTGGGACGTATTCCAGGCGCTGCGCGGCCACACTGCGATACACCGTCGCCGCTTGATCGGGCTGAGCCGCCTCGTTTTCAAAGAGATCGCTGAGGCTGGCTTGCAAGAGCAGGATGCGCTGCGCCAGGGATCCCTGCTCGTCTCCTCGCCGCGAGATCTGGGCTTGCGCGGCTTCGATCTGACGTCGCAGGACCTGCGCGAGCTCGGCACTACGGCCACTGCGCCGCAAGAGCTGCTCGACGGCATCAAGCGCCTGGGGCTCGCCGGGATTTTGGGCCAGAACCTGCTCATAAAGTGCAGCCGCCCCGCTTTCATCGCCGCTCTGGGCTAGCAGCTCAGCCCGCCGCAACAGGTCAGCGGCCAGCGACGGGCCGTGCCCTTGCTTCTGCTCCACTCGATCGAGCTCGGCGAGGGCCGCAGCTTCTCCAGCGACATCACCGCGGCGACGCTGCAAAAGGACTGCTAGTCGCGCCAGACGCAGATCGGTCGGAGCCGCCTCAATCAGCGGCTGCAGCAGCGACAGCGCCCGCCCAGGATCGGCCAGCGGCCCGCTGTACAGGTCGATCAGGAGCTCGTGCAGGCGGGTCGCTTCACCAGGAGCTGTCGTCCACAAGCCGGCGGCGAGCCGCGTCTCGTATAGGCTGGCGAGCTCACGGAACTGACGAGCGCGGATGTGCAGCTCTTCGGTCAGCTCTTGCACCTGCTGCTGCTGCGCGGTAGAGGACGTTCCGCTCAGCAGCGCACGCGCACTGTCCAGGCACTCGCGGGCGGCAGGCAGATCGTTGCCGCGCAGCGCAGTGGTCGTCGCGACGAGGAATGCATCCAGCGCCCACTGCGTGTCAGGCTTCGCGGGAGCATCCTTTCGCTCGCTCAAGCCTTTCTGTGCCAGCTGCGCTTCATCGCGGAACAGGCTCACCAGGGCCGGGAAGTCAGGCAACCGCATCGCCCGTCGCTGTCGCGCCAAGAGCAGCAGCAGATGGGTCGGCGTGTACTTGGCGATGCTGGCTTCTAGCTCATCCGCCAGATCATCCTGACCGGCCAGGCGCAGCGTCACGGCGCGCTTGAGCCACAGGCCAAGCGGCGGGGGCTCTTCGCCGTGCGCGATGCGGTGCGACTCTTCCATCTGCGCCAGCAGATCGGAGAGCTGCTCATATCGCCCCTGGGCTTCTGCCAACGCGATCAGATCGGGCAGGAGCAGCGGATCCCCCGGCGAGCGCTGATGCGCTTTTTCGAGGTACTGCCAGGCTAGCTCCCCATTGCCCATGCGATCGCGCGCCAGGGCCATCTGCCAGCGCCGGATCGCCACCACTTGATCGAGCAGCAGCCCCTGCCGCTGGGATGACGCCTGCTGCGCTTGTCCTTCCAGGATCTCGGCCTTTACTTCGAGGGCGGCCAAGCAGTCCGGGATCCGTCCCGCGCTCGCGGTAAGCCGAATGATCTCATCGACCACGCGCAGCTGATCGATGCCGACATCAAAGGCATCGTGGAGATACGCCAGGACGCGATCGACGTCGCCGGCATGTCCCGGCTGATCGAGGTGAAGGACGTCTTCTTCGTAACGAGCCAGCTCAATCAGCAGCGCCACGCGGCGACCGGGATCGCGCGTCGCGTTCGTCAGGCCGCGATAGACCGAGAGCTGCTCGGCACTTGGCCGCCCCGCCTCGCCGCCCCGCTGCACCATCAATTTTTCCAGCGCCGCAAGCGGCGCTAGTGACTGCGCATCGATCTCGTGCGCAGTGCGATAGCAGATGATGGCCTCTTCGACATCGGCGAGCAGATCCTCCAGGATGTGCCCTTTTTCGGTCCACAGCTCGGCGCGCTCACGACGGGTGGTCGCGTGACGGATCTCCACATCGATCAGGCCAAGAAGTTCCTGCCAGTCGCGACGACGCACCGCCAAGCGACGCAGCGCCCAGAGGTTCGAGCGCAGACCGGCCTCGACTCCCTGAGCCTGGGCATAGGCGCGCGCAACCTCTTCCCCGTCTTCGTGCAGCGGGCCTTCTTTGTAGGTTGCGATCTCGTGCAGCAAGACCGCCTGCATCGCCGGTCGGCTCTCGGCCGCAAGCTCGGACTGATACATCGCAACGCGATCCCGGGCCGTCTCATTCTTCGAACGACGCGTGATCAGGTCCACCGGGTCGGGTGCACCGGCCAGCGGCTCGTCCTCGGTTAGGATCGGCTCGGCATCGAGGATCTCGATGGCATCCGTGCTGCTATCAGCAAGACGACCACCAGCATCCGAGTCGGCATCGAAGGCGACCTCGGCTTCATCCAGGGCGGCGATAACCGCTTCTGGAGCATCAAGAGACGCGCTCACCGGCCGACGATCCGTTTCGCGCAGCTGGGGCAGCCCCGCAGGACTATCGCTAGAAGACATGTGTGCCTTCCCCGTCTTCGACTGGAAGTCGGAGTTCAAGACATTAGTATCGACGCCAGGATAGCCAGGTGTCAAACCAAACAAGGGCCTGTTTTTTGAGCGATTTGCGTCGGAAAAGCGCGCTTGTAGGGCCCAGTATGCAAGAGGCAGACAAGCTCAACGATCCGCGGCTTTGGCCCCTTGCGTTGAGCTAGCGCCAGCTCAGGATCAGGATGCCGATCAGGATGCCGAACGCGAAGGCGAAGGCCATGCCCAAGACCGCGGTCGTGCTCATGCCTTTGGCTGCGCGACCGAGGTTGGCCACGCCACGAACCCCAAAGCGCGTCGCGGTCATCACCTGCGTGCTGTCGCTGCGATCGGGAGCCAGGCTCGCCACATCGAGCAGCGCTTTGCGCAGCTCATCGGCTGACTCGGGACGATCTTCTGGGCGCTTGGCCATGCAGCGCTGCACCAAGCGCGCAAACTGTTCGCTCACTGCACCCGCCCCGTGATCGCCAACCGCCGAGGGCGCCCGGGTGCTGTGCATGATCTCCAGCGTCTCGCGCGAGGTCTTGCCCAGGAATGGGACCTCGCCCGTGAGGAGCTCGTGCATGACGACACCGACCGCGTAGAGGTCAGCGCGGCCATCGACGCGCTTGCCCTCGGCTTGCTCCGGGGCCATGTACGCGGCCGAGCCCAGCGCGATGCCAGCGCGCGTGCGGTGCGCCACCGGCCCAGCAAACTGCGCGATGCCGAAGTCAACCAGCTTGACGAAGTCGGTATCGCCGCCGCGTCGCACCAAGACGATGTTGTCGGGCTTGAGATCGCGATGCACCACGCCAACCTTGTGCGCAGCAGCCAAGCCTTCGCAGATCTGCGCGGCAATGCGCGCGACGCGACTGGGGGCCAACACTTTCTCGCGGGCCAAGAGCTTGCGCAGATCTTCGCCCGCTAGGTACTCCATGACGTAGGCCACGACACCACGCTGCGGATCGGCCACGAAGTCATAGACATCCACCAGGTGTTCATCGCCGATCTGCGCAACTGCGCGGGCCTCGCAGAACAAGCGCGAGACGAGCTCAGGATCCCAGCCGTCAAGCAGCTTGACGGCCGCCCTCCGACCTAGGCGCTCATGCTCGGCCAGATAGACCCGGCCCATGGCTCCCGCCCCCAGCAGACGCTGCAGGCGGTAGCCGCCGATGACCATGCCAGCCTTGGCGTCCCTTGATTGCTCGACCTGGCTCAGGAGAGACCTCCCATGGGAGGATACATGAAGGATCGGCGCGAGATCAATCACCAGCTGCCACGACACAGCGACGGAGTTTTCAGCCCACAGCGGGAGGACCGCCGTACAGCCCGCCGGCTGCGCAACCAGCCACGGACCGCGCCTTGTTGCCGCAGCGAAATAGGCTCACGGCAGCGAGTGCGGACGAGGGTGGCGAGATGTCCTGGGGGATGCAGAAAAGCGCGAGTGCGCTGAAGGGGAGGCGAGGCGAGAGCGGGCTACAGGGCGAACAGCTTGGGCTGGTTCGCGCGCTTCTTGAGACCTTCGACCAGCACCTTTTCGGTCTCACTGATCCGGCGCATGGTCTCGACGATGGCGCCCGTGCGACGCAGGTAGTCGCGGAAGGCAAACAGGCCAGGATCGCCGTTCATCATCTGCTTCTGCAGCTCGCTCGGATTGATGGCGAAGACGACGTCCTTGGGCGCGCCTTTGACGGCACGCAGCTGACCTTCACCACCCAGCGAGGTACGGAAGCGCATCTTCATGTCTTCCACCGGGCAGTCGGTCTGATCCGGCTTCGGACATGACGGCGGGCTCATGATCTCGACGAGCTGCGCCAGCGGTAGCTTCGAGCTGTAGTCCAGGATGACCCCCAGCGGCTTCTCTTGCTTGCCCTGGTTGGCCTTCACGAACTTCTCGATCGTGTCTTTGTCCTTCTGCGTACGCGTGACGTGCTCAGCCAGCTGCTTCGAGAGGAGCGTCGTGTCGTTGTAGTACTGGAAGACCTGCTGCACGTTCGTCGGCTCGAACGAGAAGTAGTTCGTGTGGAACAGGTCACGCGTGATGTCCGGTTCCTTGAAGTCGATGTCCGACAGCTTCTCAATCGCGGCGAAGTTTGGCAGCTCGCGATCGTTGGGCGTCGGCTTGATCTCCTTCAGCGCGTCTTTGACCTTCTCGACCTGCTTGTGGATCTTCTCCACTTGGTCGCGGATGCGAACCGCGTGATCGGTCGTGATGTTGTAGTCGTTGCGGCTCACCGAGATGTTGCCGACGGCCCAGCCAACGGCGCCCATAAAGAGGCCGGCTCCGAGCGCCGCCGCGACGATGGCCCACGGCTTCGCTTTTGGAGCGTCTTGCTTGAGGGCATCCCCATCACCCGGTAGAGGCTCGCCGCGGCCATAGAACGCGGCGAGGTTCGCAGCCACAGCCGCCTGCTGCGCAGCGTAGGGATCACGACGCGGCTCAGGCGCCGGCACAGCGGCTTCTGGCGGAGGCGTAAAGCCCGGTGGAGGCGGGATTGCGACCTGGCCTCCTGGGGAGGCGGCAGGCGGTCCCGCGATCGCTGCGGGAACCGGCAGACCACCCGGCTTCGGGGCCGCCATTCCCGGAGGGCCTCCGGGAAACGGGGCTGCCGGTCCAGGTCCAGGAGCAGCGGGTCCACCCCCTTGCTTCTTTAGACCCAGGCGGGCTTTGAGGTCAGAGACGTTAGGACCCTGCTTAGCGTTGTCGGCCAAAGGCCTCCTCCACGTGCCGTTGTGCCGGCCTCTACTTGAAGTGACGTGAACTGCGGGAGCGATCGTTGCCTCGGACAGCCTGGGCAACTCTGCGCAGCTTTCATCGCTCTCTGAGCAACCTCGTCGAGAACGGCTACGACTGCGTCGCGACTTGGTAAATCCTACGGATTCGAGTGTTGCACTGTCAAGCGCGCGATGCAGTTCCATTCCTCCGTCTCACAGAGGCCTTGCATCCCACTTCCGACTGGTCGCCTGCGGCGTGCCCGTTCACGCACCCACTATCAACACCCGTTCACACTTCCAGCGAGCCAACGCAGACCACCGACGCGCGGCCTGCTTAGGCGCGCCGCAAGGATCTTGGCATAGGGGGTGCTTTTCCTCTGGCCGTGCAGGGCCATCCAGCCCGTCAGATTCTGCGTACCTCCGAGCCGAAGATTTACGAAAGGAATTACCCATGCGCCCGACGTTGATGACCGCGTTTGCCTGCGCCTCGCTGCTCCTGGCAACCACTGAGAACGCCGACGCTCAGGTATTCGTGCGGCCCTGGCTACGGCCCCGCGTTGTCTTCGTGCCGCGGCCCTGGGTACACCCCGTCTCCGTGGCTCCGCCGGTCGTGGTGCAGGCCCCGCCCCCGGCCTACTACCCTCCGCAGTACTACTATCCGCCGGCGCCTCCTGCCCCCCCGGCGCCGGTGTATGTCCAGCCCGCTCCGGTGTATGTCCAGCAGCCTCCGGTCTACGTGCAGCCTCCCCAGGTGTACGTGCAGCCGCCCCAGGTCGTCGTGCAACCAGCGCCCCCGCCGGTCGAGATGCAGCAGGTGCCGCCCCCGCCGATGATGGCGCCCCCGCCGATGGTGCAAACGCCGCCGCCGGTCTTCCAGGCCCCGCCACCGCCGCCGGTTATGGCCGCTCCGGTCGTGCTGCCGCAGTGGAAGGCAAAGTTTGGTGTCGGCTTCCGCTTTGCGGCCACCGTCAACACCGATCAGCTGACTGACTTCAGCCAGCTGGGCTTCGGCGGTGAGCTCCTCTATCGTGCCCACCGTCGCCTTGTGCTGGAGCTCGGCGGTGAGTACCAAAAGCGGGTGGACAACGGCTTTGCGCGCTACGACGTGCCCGTCACCTTCGGCCTGCGCATCCACATCGGCGCACCGGACTGGGTGGTCTCGCCGTACTTCGTCATGGCGGCTGGCTTGGCCTACAGCAACCTCGACTTCTTGCGCAGCACCGACGTGGCGTGGTTTGCCGATGGTCAGCTCGGTGGTGGTCTAGAGGTTCGCATCGGCAAGCACCTGGCGCTGACCGCCGATCTGCGCGGAGACGGTCGCCGCCGCCTGACCCGCCCACAAGAAGCTGCCGCCAATACCCTGAGCATCGACGGCAAGCCGTTCTCACCGATGCAGGATTCGTTTGGTCTGCAGGCCCGCCTCGGTGCAGCGCTTTACTTCTAGTCCCCGCGGCGCCGGCCGGCGCTCGCTCCCCCGTACAGCCTAACTAGCTGGCCTTGCCATGCGTCGCAGCGTGCTGGTTGAAGAAGCGCGCCGAGGCGTCGAGGCCTTTTTCAATCTCGCCGGCGATGAACTTCTCGACCTGACCGCCGATGCCGAAGATCTTCACTTCGATCTCCCAATCCATGATCCGCTTACAGGCGCTGTCCCCGTCGGGAACGACGCGCAGCTTGTAGCCCATCTTGACCTTGTCGCGCAGGGCGCTGGGCAGAAGCTCGCCGGTGGCATCAAGCGCCCCCTTTTGATGGGTGCGCCGGTCTTCCATGGCAAAGCCACCGCCGACCAACTTCTTGATGAAGCCGGGCATGTTGTCAGGCGGCGTGATGCGACTGTGCATGGTCCAGGTGGGGCCATCGACCGATCGGCTCAACAGCTCGCAGGCCTGGTTGCCCATGCCCTCGATGTTGATGCGCTTGTCGAATGCGTGATCGAACGCCAGCTCGATGTAGCGAGCGGCGGAAACATTGATGCGGTGCTCTTTCACAAGCTTCATGATGTGTTCTTCCCATTTCTGGCGCGGCAAGCTGCAGCGCGTCGTCGAAAATATCGAGTCTCTGCCGTTAGGTAAATGGATGTCGCGCGCTTTCTTTGGTGGTGGCAAGAGGCCCTGATATAACCGCCGCGTGATCGCACAACTGCAAGGTGCCTTGATTGATAAGGGGCTAGATACCGTCGTCGTGGATGTCGGGGGTGTCGGCTTTTTGGTCTCGGTGTCGCTGACGACGCTGCAGGCTCTGCCGGCGGTGGGTCAAGCCGCGCGCCTCTACACCTATCTACTGGTTCGCGAGGACGCGCTGAACCTTTACGGCTTCGCGACGCTCGACGAGCGGCAGGTGTTTGAGCGCTGCCTATCGGTGTCGGGAGTCGGGCCGAAGCTGGCACTAGCCGCACTGTCCGGGCTAGGGCCACAGGAGCTAGCAGATGCCATCGTGCGGGGTGAAGTCGCGCGTCTGCAGCGCATTCCCGGCATCGGCAAAAAGACCGCCGAGCGCCTGGTCATGGAGCTGCGCGACAAGTTTCATCGCCCCACTGGATCGGCAAACAGCGGACGCAGCGATGGCCGTGCGGGTGCATCGGCAAGCGGCGGTGGCGCGGTGTTTGGCGATGTCAGTAGCGCGCTCTGCAACCTGGGCTACAAGCCGGCTGACGCCGATCGTGCCGTTGAGAAAGTGACGCGTGAGCTGGCAGAAAAAGGAACCGCGGCGCCCGCATTAGAAGAGGTTCTGCGCCTGGCTCTGCGCGCCCTGCAGCGCGACTAGTCCGGCTGCTGCCGGCGCGCTTACTTCACCACGGCCATGGTCTGCTGATTCAGTACGACAAGCTGTCCAGCCTCGGTCCAGAGCTCGCGCTGCTCGACGAAGTAGCCGTCGTGTGCAGCCAGCGTCAGCCCGCGATAGTAAAGCGGGCTATCGAGCGCAAGCTCCGCCGGTTGAGCCAGGATCTGCGCTGTAAAGGCGATGGTGGCCATCGGTCGTGGCTGGTGCTCGCGCGCCAGCATCACCGGCCAGTAGGTATCGACGGCGGCGATGAGATCGGCCTCCTCCCAGCGAGGACCCAACGAACGAAAGCGCACCCAGCCCTGCACCGAGACCTCACCGCTCTGACCCGAAAAGGGCAGGCCGCAGATCGGACGAAACTCGCAGTGCTGGGTGAACACGGGAGCCATGGGTGGACCGATGGCGATGACCGGCGTCTCGCGCCACGGTTTCCGCTCGGGCGGCGTGAGCTCAACCCGCTCGCGATCACGCACGCGGGACCGACCAAGCACCGCCACCGCATGCGCCAAGATCTCGCTCGATGCTCCCTCCCCTAGCTGCCGAAGCTCGACGGATCGGGTCGAGACGGCGTTGCCTTGACGTAGCTCCTGCACCGCAATCTGCGCAGGACCCGGCAGAACCGGACCGGTCAGGACTGCGGTCAGCGATCGCAGCGATCGGTCCGCATCGCTCTCGCAGGCGCGCAGGGCCCGCACCAAGACAGCCAACACATATCCACCAAAGGCGCCGCGCCCCTGCTGCCAGGCATCCGGGACATCGACTGTGAAGGCTCCCTGCCCTAGCGCCCGCGGCGTGGTCAGGTCGTGAAACGTCGGCTTGGATTGGGCCTGGCCCGAGGCTGTACGGTCAGGGCCAAGATCCGTCGGAGGTGAGATCATCGACACCGGCCCAGGCTACTAGAAGCGAGTCCTGGCTGTCACGATCTGGCCCGCCTGCCGTGCCGCTTTACAGCGCGGCGCGAGGAAGGTACGACGTGTCGCATGCATGTCTCGCGCAGAATGCCCTCACGCACACAAGTGGTCCCGGAGCCGCAGGCCCGGCAGCACGTCGTCGACATCTGTCGGCGGCTCTACGATAAGGGGCTGATCGCCGCGGGGGACGGCAACGTCTCGATGAAGCTCGATGCTGAGCGCGTCCTCGTCACCCCGTCGGGTTTTCACAAAGGGTTCATCCGCCCCGACGACCTGATCATCACCGACCTGCACGGCCGACGGCTCAAGGGCCAGCACAATCCCTCGTCAGAATTCTTGATGCACGAGCAGTGCTATCTCGAACGTCCCGACATCTCGGCCGTGGTCCATGCCCACCCGCCCTACGTCGTGGCCTTGGCGCTGGCCGGCGTGACGCTTTCGCAGTGCGTCCTGTCCGAGACCTGCCTGCTCCTGGGGCCGATCCTGACGGCTCCGTATTCGACGCCGACCACCGATGAGGTGCCGCGCGTGCTTAAGCCCTATCTGCGGCAGGCGAACGCCATCGTGCTCGATCGCCATGGCGCCATCACCGTCGGACGAACGCTGGATGAAGCCTGGCATCGCATGGAGGCCATCGAGCACGCGGCCAAGATCACGCAAGCGGCTCGCGCCCTGGGTCCGGTGGCGCCGCTGCCGCCTGCCGAGGTCACCAAGCTACAAGACCTGGCGAACAAGCTGGGGATTCCACGGCCACCCGATCCCTGCACGCTGTGCAACGCCTGCCCAAGTGGCGGGGGAGGACCGCAGGCCAGCCCACCGAAAACGACCTGCGCCAGCCACGCTCCCATCGCTGATTCGGGGCTGGAAAAGAGCATCTTCGACGCCGTGCTGGCTCAGCTGCGTCGCTAGCGCGCGATCGTTCCCCAGGTGATGCCGAGCAGGGTGATGGTCGCGCCGACTAGACCCAGGGGGGTCAGGCGTTCGGCCAAAAACACCGCTCCCAGAAACAAAGTCGCGATCGGCGTGATCTGCAGAATGAGCGCTGCGCTGACGGCACGGACATCCCGCAGAGCATGCGTCATCGCAACCTGCGCCACTGCGGCCGAGATCCCCATGGCCAGCACCCAGGCCAAGTCACGCAAAGACGGCCAGACCCAGGTCGTGGTCGCCGGTGGCGCCATCAGCAAGCCGCCGACACAGCAGAAAGCCAGATAGATCTCCAACGAGCCTTCGGTCTTGCGCATCGAGCGCACGGTCGTCACCGCGGCGCCCGCTAGCACCGCCGAAGACAGACCGACCAGCGCCCACAGGATGCTGCCCTGAAAGAGGGCCGTCCCGACGTGTCGCTGCGCATTGCCGAGGACCACCAGGGCCACCCCGATCGCGGTGAGAAGCAGCGCCAGCAGCGTGCGTAGCGCAAGTGGCTCGCGCAGAAACAGGAACGAAAACAGCGCCACAAACAGCGGCGAGCTAGAGTTGAGCAGCGTCGCGATCCCGACGGGCAGGTGTGCGATGGCCAAGAAGTAAGTCAGCACCGCGAAGCTGCCAAACAAGCCGCGCAGGATCAGCGCGCGATAGCTCTGCGGCCGCAGGCGATAGCCGAAAGAAAGCGGCAGCAAACACAGCAACCCGCCCAAAAGAAAGCGCAGCCACGCCAGCTGCGGCCCCGAGAGATGCTGCGAGGCGGTCTTGGCAGTGAGAGCCATCACCGAGAAGAGCAGCGCGGCCACCGCCAGGATCAGCGGACCATGCCGAGCCGAGCCCCCGCGCGACCCAGCCCCCGGTGTCAGGGGGCTTTCCGGGCTGGATGACGGATCTGGCGCCCGGGATGATGGCGCCGGCCTCACATCCTCCGCCGTCACTACTTGGTCTCGGGGGCTCGCTCGGGCTTGCCGTCTTCGGCTCGCTTGCCTTCGGACTTGCTGTCGCCCTTGTTGTCGCCCCGGCTATCCGGCAGGGCCGGCGAAGACATGTTCAGCACCAGCTTGTCGGGAGTGGCATCGACGACCACCAAGCCCCCACTCTGCAGCGCACCGAACAGCAGCGCGTCGGCGAGGGGCTTCTTAATCTCGTTTTGGATCAGCCGGGCCATCGGCCGCGCTCCGTACAGCCGGTCGTAGCCACGCTCAGCCAGGTAGCTGCGCGCCGCATCGGTCAGCTCCAGCACAACCTTCTTTTCCTTCAGTTGCTCAGCTAGCTGCGAGACGAACTTGTCGACCACACGGCGAATGACATCCGGTGAGAGCGAGCCGAACGTGATCCAGGCATCGAGCCGGTTGCGAAATTCGGGGCTGAAGGTGCGCTCGATCGCCGTCTTGTCGAGCGACTTCGACGTCGAGGCCCCACCACCAAAGCCGATCGTCCCCTGCTGTAGCTCGCGGGCGCCGGCGTTGGTGGTCATGATCAGCACGGCGTTGCGGAAGTCGGCCTTGCGGCCGTTGTTGTCGGTCAGCGTCGCGTGATCCATGACCTGCAGGAGCACGTTGTAGATGTCGGGATGCGCCTTTTCGATCTCGTCGAGCACCAGCACGGTGTGCGGCGTCTTGCGAATGGCGTCAGTCAGAAGGCCCCCCTGGTCGAATCCGACATAGCCGGGAGGCGCGCCAATCAGTCGCGAGACGGTGTGCTTCTCCATGTACTCGCTCATGTCGAAGCGCAGAAACTCAACGCCAAGAACGCGGGCGAGCTGCTTGGCGAGCTCGGTCTTGCCGACGCCGGTCGGTCCCGAGAATAAGAAACAGCCCACCGGCTTCTCCGGACTCCCCAGGCCTGACCGCGACAGCTTGATCGCCGTCACTAGCGAGTCGATGGCGGTGTCCTGCCCATAGATGACCTTCTTGAGCTCGACCTCTAGGTTCTGCAGCTGGGTCTTGTCGTCGGCGGAGACGGTCTTGGGCGGGATGCGGGCCATGCGCGCGACGACCTGCTCGATATCGGCCGGCCGCACCGTGCGCTTGCGTCCCGAGGGGGGCGATAAGCGCATGGCCGCTCCCGCTTCATCCATCACGTCGATAGCCTTGTCGGGCAGGTGGCGATCGTTGATGTGCTTGGCGGCCAGATCGGCAGCCGCACGCAGGGCGGGATCGGTGTAATGCACGCCGTGGTGCTCTTCGTAGCGCGAGCGCAGACCTTTTAGGATCTGGAAGGTCTCGTCGATGCTCGGCTCCAATACGTCGATTTTTTGAAAACGTCGCGCCAATGCGCGGTCTTTTTCGAAAACCGACTTGTACTCATCAAACGTCGTTGAGCCGATGCAGCGTAGCTCGCCCGCCGCCAGCGCTGGCTTGAGCAGGTTCGATGCATCGAGTGATCCGCCCGACACCGCGCCGGCCCCGATGATGGTGTGGATCTCGTCGATAAACAGCACGCTGCCGGGGCGCTTGCGCAGAGCGCTGATGACGCCCTTGAGACGCTCTTCAAACTCGCCGCGAAACTTGGTCCCGGCGATCAGGCCGCCCATGTCCAGCGAGTAGACCATCACTTCTTTTAGGATCTCGGGCACTTCGCCGCGCGCGACCTTCCAGGCCAGGCCCTCGGCCAGCGCGGTCTTGCCGACGCCGGCGTCCCCGACATAGAGCGGGTTGTTTTTCCGTCGGCGACACAGGACCTGAATGGTGCGCGTGATCTCGGTACTGCGCCCGATCAGCGGATCGATGCGGCCAGCCTTGGCTTCGTCGACAAGATTGACGGTGTACTTTTCGAGCAGGGTCTTCTTCTTGCCCTTGCCCTCTCCGCTCTCGTCTTCCTCGTCGGCGTCCTCGGCCTCGCCATCCGCCTCGCGCTCACCGCCCTCTCCACCTTCGCCACGGGCCACCGCAAGGCTGTGTTCCTCGTCATCGTCCTCGGCACCCTCTTTGCGAATGCCGTGCGACAGGTAGTTGATGACGTCGAGTCGCCGCACCCCCTGCTTCGCCAAGAGATAGATCGCATGCGATTCCTTCTCGCGAAACATCGCCGCCAGGACACTGCCGCTGTCGATCTCGGACTTGCCGGAAGAGTGCATGTGCAGGATCGCGCGCTGCAGCACGCGCTGGATGGCCAGCGTCTGCTCCGGCTCGCGCTCGACGCCGTCGGGCAGCGCGGTCATCTTCTCTTGGAAGAACTCTTCAAGGTCGCGCCTTAGCTGCTTGAGATCGACGGCGCAGGCCCGCAGGATGCGACCGCCGGTCTGCTCGTTGGTGAGGCAATACAGGATGTGCTCAACGCACAGGTGCTCATGCCGACGCTTGCGCGCCTCGCTGAGTGCCGCGAGTAGCGTCGCTTGTAGCTCCTTGGTGATCATGGCGCGTGGTCCTTTGCCTCGAACATAATGCCATCCCTCCCCCCTAGCCAGAGCGCTCGTTACGTTACGGAAGGTTTCCCGGGATCGCTGATGGCCCGGCCAGCTTTTGGGGTGCCAATCAGCCAGGAGACGCACTGCAGCCCCTGCCAGGCGCGGCCCTGCTCCCAGTCGTAGGAGACCCCGTCATAGACCAGTGCCCCGGTCAGCTGACGAAGCTCGGTCGGGGTATAGCTGCGCAAAGCCGAGACGAGGGCATCCCACAGCACGACCAGCGGGGCCAGTGGCACGACATAAGTCAGGAACAGTCGCCGCAGCGAGAGCGGGCGAATAAACGGCGTAAATAGCAGCACGGCAAACGGCACAAACAAGAGCGGGATCGTTGGCAGCAGGCGGCGATGGGTGTTCTCAAACAAGGCGATGCCGACTCGCTTTCGCACCGCATCCTGCAGCACCGCCTGGGCCTGGGTCGGCGACAGGTGATGAAAGCTCTGAAACAGCGTGCGAAACCCCGGCACGTGCGCGGGTACGGCAGTGGCGTCGACTGGCTCTGGGATGCCGGCCAAGTCATCGGCGGCTCCAGCGGTCCCCACGGCGGCGGCCTGCGACAGCGCCTGCCAAGCCGTCGGCTGCGGTACGCGATCACTGAGCCGCACCGCAATCCGCAGGTCATGTTCCTGATGCAGCGTGCGCTGAAGCAGCGGCAAGGGTCCGCCACTGCCCGAGCCCAGATCAAGCACCTGAGTCGCAGCACAGCGACGCAGCGCCTGCGCCAGAGGAGTCGCCGCAACGCGATACCAGCGGGTCAGCGAAAACGCCGCGGCCAGGAACGCCGGTGTGAGCTCGCCCAGGAAGCCCAGCGGCGAGCCAGGTTCTAGATCGCAGAACTCAAACAGCGTGAAGCGGCGCATGGCCGGCGAACATACACCACATCGCCCCGCAGCCTCTGCCGACCAGGGCGGTCTCGGCGCAGGAGGGAGCTGCTCAAGCACGGGCCGTGCGCAGCAGAATGAATAGAAGAGGGTTGACCTTCCTTCCGCATCCGTCGAAGCTACGCCCCGATTCGGTCTCTTTCAGATCTGCCTACCGATGGGACAACGGAAGCACGCTCACTGTGGTTATTGTGGCCAGCGCTACGCTGAGGGACAGCCCTGGCCCCGACGCTGTCGGCGCTGTCGCTACGAGAGCTATCTCAATCCCCTGCCGGTCGTCTTGCTGCTGCTGCCGGTGCAGCGGGCGACTGAGAGCGAGCCCGAGGGCCTGCTTGTCATCCGTCGCAACATGGCGCCGCATATCGGACGCTTGGCTCTGCCCGGGGGATACATCGAATTCCACGAGACCTGGCAGGCCGCCGCTGCCCGTGAGCTCTACGAAGAAGCGGACATCCGCATCAGCGAACACAGCGTCCGTGAGTTTCGCGTCCGCAGCACCGAGGGCGGCCTGATCCTCATCTTTGGCCTGGCCGATCCCATCCGCGAAGACCAGCTGTCGCCGTTTAGCAAAAACGCCGAAGTCAGCGAGCGCGTCATCCTCACCGATGCGACCGAGCTTGCCTTCCCGTTGCACGCGCAGGCCGTACACGACTACTTCACGAGCCGACGCTCCCGTCCCTGAGCCAGCGGCTCGCTGCACGGCGGTGGCGTCCGGCCGATCGGCTGCGATTTTCCGAGGCTGAATCGCAAGCGGCTTGATTGACAGGGCTTGCTCACGCGTGCTGGTATGCGCGGCCATGTTGCCGACCAGTGTCTTGACCGCGCCCTCACCGAGCTCGCAGGTCCCCCTCGTTGTCGTCAAGACGGCCGCCGCCGAGCGCCTGCGTCGCGGTGGGCTGACGCTGCGACACGACGAGCTCAAGAGCCCGGCGGGTCCGTCGCTGGTTGGGGCAGCTGTCCGACTCACCGATGAGCGCGGCCGTCCCCTCGGCACTGGCCTGGGGGCAGCGCCAGGTCCAACGCCGCTCGCGATTCGACTGTTCGATCGCGGCGATGTTCTCCTCGATGATGCCGAGCTAGAGCGCCGGCTGCAGAAAGCCGCCGAGCTGCGGGCCGCTCTGTTTCGTTCCGAGTTGGGCACAGATCGCGCAGAGGGAAGACCCTCGGCTGGCGCAAGTGCCGCGACGCGGCGCCGCGACGCCTATCGTCTGGTGCACGGCGAAGCCGATGGCCTGCCTGGCCTGTTCATCGATCGCTACGGTGATGCCGCAGTGGTGCAGACGGCGACCGCCGCGATGGATGCTCGCAAGGGACACATCGCCGCGCTCCTGCGCCGTCGCCTGGGGGTGACCTGGGTGGTGTGCCGTGATGATGGCAGTGCCCGCGATGTCGAGTCGCTGCCGCGCGAGCGGGGGATTCTTCTGGATGAACGCACGGCTGCCGAGGTGAGCGCTCCTCAGGCGGGTGCGGCGGCGCTCGATCGAAGCACAGTCTCGACGCTGGCCAGCTTTCATGACGCTGGCAGCCAGATGCAGGCCGACCTCTTGCATGACCGCAAGACCGGCAGCTTTCTCGACCAGCAGGACAATCACGCGCAGGCCGCTGACTATGCAGAGCGTTTCTTCCCGCGACGCTCGGGCCGAGCGGCAACCGCCCTCGACGCCTTCAGCTATCACGGAGGCTTCGCGCTGGCCTTGGCGCGCAGCGGGATTGCGGTCACTGCCTGCGATGAAGATGCCGATGCCGTGGCGCGGGCGCGTCGCAATGCTGCGTTGAACCGGGTCTCCGTCGATTTTCGCGTCGAAAACGCCTTCGATCTGCTGCGCCGGCTTGAGTCTCAGGGGGCACGGTTCGATGTCGTGGTGGTCGATCCTCCGGCTCTGGCCAAGCGCGGTCGCGATCGCTCGTCTGTGTCAGCGGGTGCCGGCGCCCGGCCCGGTGAGCGCAGTGGCGCCGGTCCCCGCGACGAAAATTCGCCCTGGGCGCGTGCCTATCGCGAGCTCAACCTGCGCGCCATACGCCTCCTTTCACCCGGTGGGCTGCTGGTCAGCTGCAGCTGCTCTGGACGGGTCTCGCCGGCCCTCTTCGGCGAGATCTTGCAGGGAGCGGCAGCGGATGCGCGACGGTCCCTTCAGCTCCTGGAGCGACGCGGAGCCGGGGCCGATCACCCGGTGCTCGTGAACTTTCCAGAGAGCGAATATCTGAAGTGTTGGTTCTTGCGCGCGCTCGATTGAGCCGCCGATCGCGCCCAGAAGAAGCACACGGCGCGCTGTCAGAATGTCGGCGTTCCCCGCCGGATGGCGCGACACAATGGCGAAACTGATCGCTGAAGCCCGCGGAAGGGGCTGGCCGGTCACGCGGCACACAACCTGCTTGATACACACGGCATGGTCGCCCTCCTCCTCCTCGCCCTATCTACCGCCCCGCTGCTCCCGGCCGCCTCTAGCTGCATCACCAACTACGGCAAGACCGTCTGCGGCTACCACTGCATCGCCGCCCACGGCGAGCTGGGCTGCGCCCGCACATCCGCCGGTGTCTGTGGCGCCACCGAGAGCGAGCTTGTCTGCTGGGATCCCCCCGACAGCGTGCGAGCCCACTACGGCGATCACGTGCCCGCGGCAGAATGCCTGGCCAAAAATGGGCACCTGGCCTGCGGCTATCACTGCGAGTCCCGCGACGGAGGCGAGGTCGCGTGCGCCAGCACCCCGGATGGCGTCTGCATCGCCACGCCCCGCGGCGTTACGTGCTGGGATCCGCCGGTCTCGGCCTACTGCGCCGACGATAAGCCGATTCCCCGTCCCCGCTGCCTGAGCGTAAGTGGTCGCGCCGCCTGCGGCTATGACTGCCGGGCCAAAAATGGCGAGATCGCCTGCGCCTCTACCCCCGGGGGGAGCTGCCAGGTCCTGCCGGATCGCGTCCAGTGCAGCGACCCCGAGGCCCCGCCAATGTGCGGCGGAAAGCCCTGCAACCCCGACGACCCCAAGACCGGCCGGCCGTGGTGCCGCAGCAGCCTAAGTGGGGGAAGCCACTAGGCCGATCGAGTTCAGATCTTGTGGAGTGACGGGCAGCAATGATAAAGATCCCGCTCACTTACAGGAGTTCGGAGAAATGAAGAAGTCGCCGCTGGCACAGGTCAAGGAGCAGTTTGGTTCGAAGGAGAAGCTGGTCGATGCCTTGATCGGGCTGCCCGCATCCGTCATCGAGCGCCCCGCCGATGAGGCCGAGGACAAAGACGCCTTCCGCCACCGCCTGCTTGTTGCGTCCAACACCAAGCTGTTGCGCCTCCACCGCGTGGGCAAGAGCGTCAGCGATCGCTGGGGTAGCAAGGAAAAGCTCGTCGATGCGATCCTCGATCTGCGTCGCCGCAGCAAGGACAAGGACTACCGCAGCAAGCTGGTCACGCTGCCCCTGGGCAAGCTGTTTGATCAGGTCTCGTCGCTGGAGAACGCAGCCAAGCGGGTCGCCGGCCACGCGCAGGCGCAGAAGGCCCGCAAGGCCGCCAAGAAGTCGGCCTAAGGTCGCTCCCGCCACCTCACCCTCTTTATCGCGGCTCCGCGGTATCGCATCGCAATGCGCCTTGCTCAAGTCATCGGTCCGGTCTGGGGTGCCAGGCACGCCGACGGCTTGCACGGCCGCAAAATCTTGCTGCTGCAGACGCTGGATGGGGGACAGGTGTGTGCTTTAGATGCGCTGGGTGCCGGGCCCGGAGAGTGGGTGCTGTACGCCCACGGCTCGCGCGTCCGCGATCTGACGCTGGGAGCTGATGTCGCCGACAAAGACATCGTCATCGCGATCGTCGACGGAGTCGATGCAGCCCGGCTCGCTAGCGGCCCCAGCCTGCTGCCCCTGACCGAGAGTGCGGGACGATGATCCTCGGGCGTGTACTCGGCGAAGTCTGGGCCAGCCGGCGCGACCCTGGCTTGGGCGGTCGCAAGCTCTTGTTGGTGCAGCCGCATCACTGGTACGAGCCGCCGTTCCAAAGTGGGCACATCGTCGCTGTCGATCGCATCGGGGCAGGCCCGGGCGAAGACGTCATCGTCTGTCTCGGCGAGCCAGCGCGTCAGTCGCTCTTGTCGGATCGGCAGGCCGAGGCGACAGCGGTCGCCGGCCCCGGATACGCGACGGCTGGCTATTTGCCGGTGGATGCGGCGGTGATGGCCATCGTCGACCGCATCGACGTGTCGACCGTCGATCTAGTGCGGCCGCTTGTGTCGCTATGTTCGCAGCCGCTCGACGGAAACATGCGGAGTAGAACGTGAAGCCAGGACGCGTGGTCGGAGAAGTCTGGGCCAGCCGGCGGGTAGCGGGCTTGGCCGGTCATAGCCTAAAGCTTGTCGCAGCCGGGCACGAGGGCGGTGATGAACCGAGCGATGCTCCGAGCGACTCAGCCCTCCGTTGGGCGGGACTCAGCGTCGCGATGGATACACTCGACGCGCGGGTTGGCCAGCGGGTCTTGGTCGCCTTTGGCTCTGGCGCCCGCAACGTGCTGTCCTCCGGTCCCGACAACCGGCACCTGCTCTGCGACGCTGCTATCGCCCTAATCGTCGACGGCAGCAGCGCCGATGCTCCCCGCAGCGCCCTGGCTAGCCCCTCCGCGCCCGCGACGCAAGCCAAGGGCTTGGGCCCAGGCGCTCGACAACACCCGACAAAGGCAGGCTGAGCACATGTTCGTGGGCAGAGTCATCGGTACTGTTTGGTCGACGGTGAAGTGGCCGCAGCTTGCAGGTCATAAGCTGCTGGTCGTGCAGCCTTATCACCTCGGCGACCTGTTGCATCATGAAAAGACGCAGCCTGCCATACCAGCCCCGTCGATCCTCCCCAGCCCTCCCGAGAGCATGGCGCACGAAGCCGTCGTCTGCGTCGACTTGCTGGATGCGGGTGTCGGCGACGATGTCGTCGTGGCCTTCGGTCACGCGGCCCGCGTCGCAGCCCAGCCGCAGCAGGCGGATGTCGCCTCGACCCCAGCCAGCCAGACGCCACCGGCGACCGTTACCCCGATTGATGCCGCCATCGTCGCCATCGTCGATGGCTTCGGCCTCTCGCCGGCCTGAGACGATCGCCGACTCCGGCGGAGCAGCGGCGGCTAGCGACCACGACCGCGACCGCGCTGCCGGATCAGCCCGTGCGCAGAGAAGACAGCCACGCGCGGGCTTCGCCTTCGTCTTTCGCAAAGCGGGCCGGAACCGCGCGACTGCCGAGGAGACTGATGGCATTGAGCACCAGCGAGATCATGGTGCGAACAAACAGGTTGGCGCCATACAGCGCCACGCCGTCTACCTGGTGGTGCCGGTTCCACTCCGCGATCCAGCGACGGGTTTCGGCGGTCAGGGCCCCGCCGGCCTGGCAGTCAGCTAGCACGTACGCGTGGCCGTGCTGCTTGAGCACCTCGGCGACGAGACCATGGAAGGCCTGCGCTTCGCTGAGAGAAAGCGGCCCCTGCAGCACAATCGCGACGACATCCCCCTCTTGACGAACGCGATGCGCGCCGAGTGCCCGGCTCTGTTCGTTTTCCATGCGGCGATCGCCATTTTAGATTCTGCTGGGCTGCCCAGGTACCGCAGCCAAGCGAAGTGACCCGACAATAAAAAAGCGTTGACAGTTCACGGAGTTCCGCAGTACCTAGTGGGTCGCTTCACGGCGCGAAAGTGGCGGAACTGGCAGACGCGCAGGATTCAGGTTCCTGTGGGGTAACACCTGTGAGGGTTCGACTCCCTCCTTTCGCACAAAGCTAGAGCCCGGTTGGGAACCCCAGCCGGGCTCTTTGTATTTCTGGGTATTTCTGGGCCAGACTGGGGTGGCGATTTTTGCGGCGAACAGCGGGCCGGCAGTGGGCGGCAAGTTTGTTTGACTTGGCTGGAACCCGATCGTATGAGCAGCGCATGTCGTCCTCGGGCGGAATGTGTTGGACTGACGCGCGAACAGCCGGGGTTTTCCGGCTGCGCGTAGCACTTTGGGCGCTGCTGCTGCCGCTCTTTGTCGGTCAGTCAGGCTGCGGTCGCGAGCCTCGCTTTTACGGTCTGTCGCTGCGCGTCAGCGGCGATCACAACAGCTGGAGCCAGGACGACAGCGCCCCCACCCTGCAGTGGGATCCAACGGTCGCAGCGTACCGAGGCGTAGTCAGCCTGCCGGGCGATCGCATTGCGCTGCAGCTATCGGCGCCACGTACCGACGTCTTCATCGGCGCTCTGCCAAGTGCAAGCGGCAGCGAAGCGCGGGTCCAGCCGGTGCCGGCCACCCTGCCCAGCATGGCGCTCGACGCCGAAGATGCCCGCTTGCTGCAGCCGTTCCGGATCGCAACCCCGCTGTCAGCCCGCTATGAGCTCTGGTTTGAGCCACAGTCAGGCAGTCTGCGCATCGATCTGGCGGCTGATGCGGAAGTCGGTCTGCCGGCCCCCGCCGCCCGACTAGTCACCGCCCTGCGCGGCAGCGATCGTAAGCCGCTCCCTGAGCAGCTAAGGGCAGCCAATGAGCTAAAGGAGGCTCTGCGGACGCTCGACGCCGAGACCCCGCTTCCAAGCAGCCTGCCGCCCACGACCAGATCCCCATCGCTGACCTTCCTCGACTTCGATCCCACCCCCGTGCGGACCGTGTCGCTGGTCGGAGACTGGAACGGCTGGACGGCGGGCGCCGATCCGATGTACCCGGTGCTCGGCGGTCGGGTGCGCCTGCGAGCGATGCGGGCGCCGGCTACGCGGGTCGAGTATCTGTTCGATCGCGATGGCCTACGACAGGTCGATGCGCTGAACCGAGAAGTGGCCTGGGATGGTTCCCCGCTGCCGCAGAACCCCGACAACCTGCTGGGCGGCAACCAGGGCGAGCTTCGATCTGTAGCCTGGGCCAACGGCGAGTCCGAGAGCGGCCCCCGCCTGCGTCGCCTGCCGCTGCCTGCTGTCGCCTGGTTGGCGTCGCTGGGCCTGGGCGAGATCTTGGTCGGTCTGCCGGCTGGCTATGCCCAGCATCCCGGCGTGCGCTATCCGTCGATCTACATCCACGATGGAAAAGATGCGCTGGTGCGTGGGCGCTATGACCGCCTGCTGTTCGCGCTGGCCGACCGCAGTCAGGCACCACCGACGGTCGCGGTGTACTTGCCAGCCCCGACCGACCCGACGGCCCGTCTGTCCCTCTATTCACACTATCGCGACAGCCGCTTTCCCGAGGTCGTGCCGCGCGGCGCCGAGTACGCCCAGTACATCCTCGATGTCGTGGTGCCCGCCGTCGAGAAGAGCTATCGCACCGGCAGCGCCCGGGCCATGCTCGGCATCGACTTGGCCGGCCCCTTTAGCTTCGAGCTCGCCTGGTCGGATCCGCAGGCGCGCTTTAGCCGCCTGATCAGCCAGTCCGGTCGCTTCGGCTGGGGAGAAGACGCGCAGATGCGCGATCGCCCCTACTTCGCGACGCTGTCCCGCGATCGCAGCGCTCAGCTTTCGCGCGCCGCCTTCGACTGGGCCGATGGCGACCTGTATCAAGCGCAGGCCACCGACGGCTTGCGCACCGTGCTTGTCGCCCCCGGGTACGCCGGCAAGCTGCAGTTCTACCGTCAGCTCAGTCAGGGCCTCGACTTCTGGGAGAGCCTGCGCCAGCGTGCCCTGGGGAGCCTCAGCTTCGCGCTCTCCGATATCATCAGCCCGACGGGGATGCCGATCGCCCCGCACGGGGAACCCAGCCCATGAATCTGCCCACCGACCGTCGTTTGCTGATCGAAGCGGCCTTTGCCGATCGCGCCCTGCTTGCCGATGCCGCCGCCCGGCCCGCCATTCAAGAGGCGGTGTTTTCGACGCTGGCCGAGCTAGACGCCGGACGCCTGCGAGTCGCCGAAAAGCGCGATGGGACCTGGCAGGTCAACGTCTGGGTCAAGCAGGCCATCCTGCTTTATTTCGCGCTGCGTCCGCTGGAGCCGATCGACTGCGGCGGCCTGATGTTCCACGACAAGGTGCCGGTCAAGCGCGACCTGCAGGCGGCGGGAATCCGCGTCGTACCGCCAGGCGTGGCGCGCTATGGCTCGTTCTTAGAGCCCGGCGTCATCCTCATGCCCGGCTACGTCAACCTCGGGGCTTATGTCGGTGGCGGCTCGATGGTCGACACCTGGGCGACGGTGGGAAGCTGCGCCCAGATCGGCCGCGGCGTGCACCTAGCGGGCGGCGTCGGCATCGGCGGCGTGCTCGAACCGCCCCAGGCCAGCCCGGTGATCATCGAAGACGGCGCCTTTGTCGGCTCGCGTTGTATCGTCGTCGAAGGCGTCCTCGTCGAGAGCGAAGCGGTCCTGGGCGCGAACGTGGTCCTCACCGCATCGACCCCGATCGTCGATGTCACCGGCCCACAGCCGGTCGTGCTACGCGGACGAGTCCCGGCCCGCTCCGTGGTCATCCCCGGCACCTGGCCCAAGACCTTTCCCGCCGGCACCTTCCATGTTCCCTGCGCGCTGATCATCGGCCAGCGCAAGGCCTCGACCGATCAGAAGACCTCGCTCAACGAGGCGCTGCGCACCTTCGAAGTCCCGGTCTAACGAGCCGCCTGCCGCTGTTCCCGCAAAAAAGCGATGATCTCGTCGGCGAGCACCCCCTGCAGCGCGGCGCGATCGATGCCCGGCGGGTCCTGCGAAGGGGCAAAGTCGGGACGCACCATCTCGGACGGAAACGGACTCTGGAACGAGAAGTGGCCGGCGTTTTCGACGACACGATGGCGCACCCGGGCCGGATTGCGCACGCCGAGCAGCACGATGGCGCCGTGAAAATCCGCCGGAGCTAGCTCATCGCGCGCCCCGGTGTACATGAGGATCGGCAGGTCGACCTCCGACAGCGCACCCTGGCGCATGAACCAGGGGGTGGCCGGCGCCAGCAGCACCAGCGCCCGCAAGCGACGATCGGCCAGCACCGGCACCGGCTGCGCCTGGCCATCCGGTGACTCATGCGGGAAGCAGGTCGGCCGCCCGCCCGCCAAGGCCAGCGCGGTGTAGGCGCCAATCGAGTGACCGATCATAAAAACCTCACCCGGCAAGAGCCGCGGCGACAGCTCAGGATCGGCAAAGATGGCGTCGAGCAGACGACGGATCTGGCGCGGACGATTGGCCAGGTTGGCGGCGGTATGCGCCGCGGAGTTATCGGTCCGACTGTTGCCAGTGTGCTCGGGCAGGGCGACGACGAAGCCAGCCCGACAGAGCTGCGCGGCCAGGTCGCGATGGGTAAAGGGAAAGCCCCCGGTGCCGTGGCTGATGACCACCAGCGGCAGCTGACTGCCGATGATCGGCACGTTGCTGGCGACCGACAGCGGATACGGCCCAAAGTGCTCTAGCGACTCGGGAGCGTGGGCGGGATACAGCACCCAGGTGGGTACGCGCACGCCCCCCTCGGAATCAAAGACATCCAGGGTGCGGCAGCCGACCGTGGTCGCAAAATCAGGCGCAGGCGTGAACATATCCTGCGCTTCTAACATGGGCCGCGACCGTCTGCGATTTTCTGTTGCCGGGGGCGACGGGGGCTGCCAAGGTTTCGCGGTGGAAGAACCTCGGATTAGCGAGCTTGCCCAGACGACGCTTTCGCTGTGTCGCATCGCCAGCGTAACCGGGCAGGAAGCCGCCATCGCCGCCGATATCGAGTCCCGCTTGCGCGCGCTCCCCGGCGTCAGCGTCGAGCGAATCGGCCTGTCGCTCCTGGCACGACGACAAGACCAGCCGGGCGCCCCCTGGGTGGCTCTGTTCGGCCACACCGACACCGTGACCCCGGCCCCACCCGAACGACAGCCGCTGGGCATCGACGCGGCGGGCGGACGAGTGTTTGGCTGCGGGGCCAGCGATATGAAGGGCGGCCTAGCGGTCATGCTGGCCCTGCTGGCCGCACCGGAGCGCTTGGCGCACAACCTGTTGTGCGTGTTTTACGACGCTGAAGAAGGCCCGGCCGAGCGCAGCGGCATCCTGCCGATCTGTGGCTCGGGTGCGCTACGCAACATCGCGCTTGCCCTGTGTCTGGAACCGACCGATGGCGAGCTACAAGCCGGCTGCATCGGTGGGCTGCAGGCGCGAGTGACGGCCCAGGGCCGCCGGGCCCACAGTGCACGCCCCTGGCAGGGCGAAAACGCCATCTACGCCGCGCTGCCGCTGCTGTCGTGCCTGGCCGGCCTCCAACGGCGCGAGGTCATCGTCGAGGGCCTGACCTTTTACGACGTGATCACCGCGACGCAGGCGCAGACGGAAAACTCGCGCAATGTCGTGCCCGATCGCTTCGTGCTGAACCTCAACAGCCGCTTCGCCCCAAGCCGCACCGCCGCCGAGGCCCGCGCCGAGCTCCTCGCTCTGGTCGCCAGCTGCGGTCCCTATCAGGTCGAGATTCTCGACGAGGCGCCACCGGGCCGAGTCTGCCTGGACGCGCCGCTGCTTGCGGCCTGGCTGCCGGCCGAGGGCCTAAAGATCACCGCCAAGCAAGCCTGGACCGACGTGGCGCGCCTAAGCGCCCTGGGCATTCCGGCGGCTAACTACGGCCCCGGCGAGACGGCGCAAGCGCACCAAGCCGGCGAGTCGGTGTCGATTGCCGCGCTGGCCGAGTCCTACGATCGGCTGCTGCATCTTCTATTAATTGCGCCATGATCGAGACCCCGCTGACAGACCCCTGGATTTGGATCGATGGCGCAGTCTGGCCAGCCACCGAAGCGCGGGTGCCGGTCCTCGATCGCGGCTTTCTTTACGGCGACAGCGTCTTTGAAGTGACGCGCACCGCCGGGAAGCGACCGATCTTCTTCGCCCAGCACTTGCAGCGGCTCGCGCAGTCGGCGGAGTTGTTGGCCATGCGCCTGCCCCCGCCCGACCTGCTGGTTGCCGCCTGTCGCGAGGTACTGGCCCGCATCCCTGACGAGGCATATCTGCGCATCATTGTGACGCGCGGCAGCGGAGGGCTGGATCTCGATCCCGCCTCAGCGGATGAGCCGCGGCTAGTCGTCCTGGCCCGCCCGCTGCGCCTACCGGATGCGACGCTTTATCAAAGTGGAGTAGCGCTGGTCAGCGTGACGCCCGCCGACTGTGGTGTACGCATGCTGCCAGCCGCCAAGTCCAGCAACTATCTGCCATCGGTGATGGCGCTAGGTCTGGCCAAAAAGCGCGGGGCTTACGAGGCGCTCTTGTGCGATGGCGAGCACGCTGTCACCGAAGGCGCCTCATCGAACTTCTTCATCGTGCGCGGCGGCGAAATCTGGACGCCTCCCCTGTCCCTGGGTCTGCTGTCGGGCATCACACGGGCGGCGGTGCTGCGCCTAGCGGCTGACCTGGGGCTGACCTGTCGCGAGGCCCGCTTTACCGTTGCCGAGGCCGAGGCCGCCGACGAAGCCTTCCTGACAAGCAGCGTGCGCGGCATCTTGCCCGTGACCCGCCTCAACGATCGCTCGATCGAAAGCGGACAGGTCGGCGAGCACACGCAGCGCTTGCTGGCCGCCTATGCCGCCTGCCTGGCCCGCGGGGGCGACTGGTCAGAACGATGAGTGAGTCCAGCGCCTACAGTGTCCGCATCCTGCGCGGCATCGACGAGGTCAGCGAGGCCGACTGGAACCGCCTGCTGTCGCTCGATCCGCGGGACGAGTGCGATCCCGGCGGCGATCCGCCGTTCTGTGATCATCGCTTCCTTGCGGCACTGGAAAGCAGCGGCTGCGCCACCGCCGAGCGCGGCTTTGTGCCCTGCCACTTCCTGCTCTTTTCCGGCAGCGAGCTTGTCGCCGCGGCACCGGCCTATGTCAAGGGCGACAGCGACGGCGACTTCAGCCGCGACTGGGACTGGGCGGCGGGTGCCGAGCGCGCCGGTCTGCCGTACTACCCCAAGCTGATCTTCGCGCTGCCGTTTACACCTGTGACCGGACGTCGCTTCCTATTTCGCCCCGGGCTCAGCGCGGCCGAACGCGAGACCGGCTACCGTGTGCTCTTGGCGACGGCGCGCCGCTTCTGTCAGGAGCGCGGCATCGCTTCGCTGCATGTGCTGTTTCCCACCGCCGCCCAGGTTCAGCAGCTAGCCCGACAGGGCCTCGCCGCACGCGTCGCGTTTCAGTACCACTTCCACAACCCCGGCTATCGCCACCCCGATGAGTTCTACGCTCGCTTCACGTCGAAGCGACGCAACGCGCTCAAGCGCGAGCGAGCCGCGCCAGCCAGTCAAGGCATCGCGCTGCGCACGCTGCGCGGCGATGCGGTGGTGCAGGATCCGCAGCGCTGGGCGGACATCGCGCATGCCCTGCATTCCTCGACGGTGGAAAAGCTGGTCTGGGGTCGCCGCTGGCTGAATCAGGGCTTCTATCGCCGCTTCTTTGCCAGCTATCCGCAGGCCGTTGCACTGGTGCTTGCCGAACGTCAGGGGGGCGTGGTGGCCGGCGCCTTCAACGTCGCTGCTGGCTATGGCGAGACAACCTCGGCGAGCGGCTCTGGCCTGGCGGTGCGGGCGCCGCTGCGTCGGCTGTGGGGCCGCTACTGGGGCTGCTTCGAAGAGCATCCCTTCTTGCACTTCAACGTCTGCTACTACCACAGCATCGACGTCTGCATCACCGATCGCGTCACCATCTTCGAGGGCGGAGCCGGCGGCGAGCACAAAATCGCGCGCGGCTTCGAGCCCAGCGAGACCCACTCCGCCCACCAGTTCTTCCACCCCCGCCTAGACCAGGCGCTGCGTCGCCACCTAGAGCAGGAGCACGCGGCACGCAGCCAAGCCATCGCCGCCTATCGCCAGGAAGCCCCGGTCTTAAAGCCCTGGCAGCCCGAGCCCGACAGCGACGCCGAGCAGTAAGCTTGTCTTTCGGTCGCTAATCGGGCGAAGCTCTGCTCTATGCGGATCCCCACAGAACCGAAGGTCATCATTCGCCACTGCGAGGAGTACGACCCCGCGCGCATCCGCGAGATCATCCGCGAGGGCCTGGAGGAGCTGGGTCTGCGTCCGCGTGGGCGCACCCTGATCAAGCCCAACATCGTCGCCGCCGGCCCGCTGTTTCCCCACGCCTACACCCGGCCCGAGTTCATGGAGGGCGTAGTGCGAGCGATGCAAGATCGCGCCGAGGGCGAGCTACAAGAGATCGCCATTGGCGAGCGCTGCGGCATCACCGTGCCCTCGCGCTTTGCCTTCGCCGAGTCGGGCTATGACGCGCTCATCGAGCGCCTGCCGGGCGTGAAGCGCTATCTCTTCGACGAGGTGCCGCAGGTCGAGGTGCGCTACAGCCATCCGCAGCGCCTGCGCGACTACGTCTTTACGCCGCAGCCGATCGCCCAGGCCGACTTCTTCGTCAACTGTCCCAAGTTCAAGGCCCATCCCTGGACGACGGTGACGTTCTCGATGAAGAACTACATCGGCATTCAGGACGATCGTCATCGCCTGATCGATCACGATCATCGGCTCAACGAAAAGATCGCCGATCTGCAGCACATCATTCAGCCGCAGTTCATCGCCATCGATGCGATTACCGCCGGCGAAGGGCGGATGCTGACGCCGACCCCCTTCCCGCTCAAGCTCATCATCATGGGCAATAGCCAGGTGGCCTTCGATGCGGTGTGCTGCGCCATCATTGGCGTCAAGCCGCAGACGGTTGAGCACATCGCGCTGGCCGTCGAGCATGGCCTGGGCTCGCCGGGCTGGCTGGATCTGCAGGGCATCCAGATCACCGGCGACATCACGCTGGAGCAAGCCCAGACCCGCGCCACCGGCTTCCACGTCGGCCTGCAGCGCATCGAAAAATACTTCGAGGGCTCGCGCATTACCGCCTATGCCGGCCCGCCCCCCGAGCCCGAGCGCACCGACTACTGCTGGGGCGGCTGTCCCGGCGCCATGCAGGAAGCGATCGAAATCCTGCGCCTGTACGACGAAAGCTGCGATCAAAAGCTGCCGCGTCTGCACATCGTGTTTGGCAAGTACGAGGGCCCGATTCCCGCCGGCCCTGGCGAAAAAGTCGTATTCATCGGCGACTGCGCCGAGTGGCAAGGGCAGATCGGCGGCGAGCTAGTGCAGATCCGCAGCCAATACAAAGAGCGCTCGACGCTCGACCCCTACACCATCAAGCACGATGACGTGTTCCTAAAGATGGCCAAGGTCAGCGGCAAGATCGCCGTCAACGAAGGCAAGCAGGTGCTGCGCTTGAGCGGCTGTCCGGTCAGCGTCATCGAGCAGGCGCTGTGTCTCGTCGAGCTAGGCGAGGTGCGCAATCCCTACTTCGATCCGCAGATGGCCATGCCGTTTCAGACGGCCTACTGGACCTGGCGAGCCCAGACCAGCCTGCAGCGGCTGCGCGGTCAGCCCTATCAACGCAAGGGCCCCTGTTCGCGCGGCCAGGCTCAGCCTGATCTTATCGCAGCGAGTGGCCAGGCTACCCCAAGGAGTGCGGAGTGAACGTCCCCAAGGCCAGCGAAAAAGAGTGCGTCATCCTCACCATTTCTGGGCGCGTGCAGGGGATTGGTTATCGTCGCAGCGCGCAGCAAAAAGCCGAGTCGCTAGGACTTACCGGCTGGGTTGCGAACCTGGAAAACGGCGATGTCCGGATGGTGGCCGAGGGCACCCCGGATCAGGTCGATGCGCTAGAGCTGTGGTGTCGAAACTCTGGCCCGCGCATGGCTCGCATCGACCGCGTGGAGGTCGTCCGTCAGCAGGCCAGCGGCGTGTTCGTTGGCTTTGTCATTCGCTAAGGAGCAGCCAGCATGTCGCCTGATGTAACCCCACCGCGCTCGGTGCCGCGGCTGCCAGCGGTCGTCGATTTCTTGGGCCCGCCGCGTCCGCTGCTGATCGGTGGCAAGTGGCAGCCGGCGCAGAGCGGAAAGACCTTTGTCACCGTCGATCCTGCGACGGGAGCGCCCCTTGCCAGAGTGGCCGAGGGCGAGGCCGCCGACATCGATGCTGCGGTCGCTGCGGCACGCGCCGCCATGGCTCCCGGCTCACCGTGGACGCGCATGACCCCGGGCGAGCGCGAGCGTCTGCTGCACCGCGTGGCCGATCTTGTCGATAAGCACGTCGATGAGCTGGCGCAGCTAGAGTCGCTCGACAACGGCAAGGCGCTAAAAGTGGCGCGGCACGGCGATATTCCATCGGTCGCGGCCTGCTTTCGTTACATGGCCGGCTGGGCGAGTCGGCTCGATGGGCGACAGATCCCGCTGGTGGGAACACCGCCTGGCCTGTTCCATGCCTTCACCCTGCGCGAGCCCGTCGGTGTGGTCGGCGCGATCATCCCCTGGAACTTTCCGCTTCTGATGGCGGCTTGGAAGCTGGCACCGGCCTTGTGCTGCGGCAACGCGGTGGTGTTAAAGCCAGCGGAACAGACGCCGCTTAGCGCGCTGCGCCTCGGCGAGCTGCTCTGCCAGGCTGGTCTGCCCGACGGCGTGGTCAACATCGTGACCGGCTTTGGCGAGACCGCGGGAGCCGCGCTGGCCGGACATCCACAGGTCGATAAGGTCGCCTTCACCGGCTCGACCGAGGTCGGACGGCTGATCGTTCGCGCCGCCGCCGGCAACCTCAAGAAGCTGACGCTGGAGCTGGGCGGCAAGTCGCCCAACGTCGTCTTTGCTGACGCCGATCTCGACCCCGCAATCGCCGGGGCGGCGAACGCCATCTTCTTCAACCAGGGCCAGGTCTGCACGGCGGGATCGCGGCTTTATGTCGAAGAGGCCGCGCTCGACCGGGTGCTCGCCGGCGTGGCGGCACGGGCCAGCAAGATCCGGCTCGGGCCCGGCATGACCGAGGGCACGCAGATGGGCCCCCTGGTCTCGGCCGAGCAGCTAAGCCGGGTCAGCGGCTACGTCGAATCAGGGCGAGGCGAGGGCGCGCGCGTCGTCATCGGTGGTGGCCGGCATGGGGACAGCGGCTTCTTCATGCAGCCGACCGTGCTCACCGATGTCCGCCCCAGCATGCGCGTGGTGCAGGAAGAGATCTTCGGCCCCGTGGTGACCGTGCATCCCTTCAAGAGCATCGAAGAAGTCACTCACCTCGGAAACGATACGATCTACGGCCTAGCCGCCGCGGTGTGGAGCCGCGATATCAGCAAGGCTCAGCGCGTAGCGCAGGGGCTAAAGGCCGGCACGGTGTGGATCAACTGCTACGGCGCCTTCGACGATGCGCTGCCATTTGGCGGCTACAAGCAGTCTGGCTGGGGCCGCGAAGGCGGCAGCGAAGTGCTTGATGCCTACACCCAGACCAAGACCGTCGTCATGAAGCTCTAGGCCTGGGCAGCGACAGGCGACCAGAGCGACGATCCGCGAAGGAAACAGCGGGCCGTCAACGGCGAGGGACGGGGCGATACGGGGACAGCGGGCGATGCCTACTTCTGCCGCTCGGGCTCTTCCTTGCCGCGATGACAGGTGAAGCAGGTGACCTTCTTCATCGTCGAGGGGTACTTCTTGTTGATGTCGCTGGTCATCTGCATCATCTCGCGCGCCAGCTTCTTCTTGTTCGTGTCCTTCTCCATGTTCGGCTCGTCATGGCAGAAGGAACAATCGACACCCAAGTCCTTGCTCATCGACTTCATCGTCTTTTTGAGCTCGTCCTTAGAGATGGTCTTGGGCAGGATCTGCAGGTCTTTCCAGCCACCACCGCCCGCCGGAGCCGGACCAGGCTTAGCGGCAGCGGCCGGGGCGGCAGCCTGCGCTGGGGCGGCGGCTGGGGGCGCGGCTTGGGGTTCAGCAAAGACCGCCTGGGTCAAAAAAGGGAGCGAAGTCAGCGCGGCCAAAAGCCAGCCGAAGACCCTGGGTTTGGATGTCAACATAGGCTCACGTTCTCCTCGCAATATCCTACTGCAGCGACCCTGATTTTCGGGGCTGAAATTAGACGACGCAGCAGGACGGTTGCTTCATAATGGCGCCGATGCGAGGCATCAACGCGGCAGTCGCGGGGCTCTTGCTCTTTTGGGCTGAGCCGCGAGTCGCGGCGGCAGCGGATGTGGTGCTGCTCGGACGCACGGTGTCTGCCAGCGAGACGGCCAAGAAGCTGCATGTGCCGGTTGGCTGGCCCGGCCTTGGCCCCAGCGATGCAGGCTCCGGCGCCTCCGCTACGACACCGCCTGCCGCCGCTCTGGCTCCGCCGGCTGACTGGATCCGTCCAGAGTTTGACGATGGCGCCTGGACCGTCCTGCCACCGCAGGTTGTCAGCTCGGCCCCACAGCTCCCGGGAGCCCTGTGGCTCTCGCCCGCAGCCTCGTCCAGCAATCCGCCTCCCGCCCCGGGAACGCTAGCTCTCAGCCCGCCCACCCCACCATCGCCAGCGAGCCCACCAAGCAGCGCCGCCGGGGCGACGGACCATGGCGCGGCAGCCGATGGCGGGCTGATCTTTGCCGATGACACCCCCGCCGATGCCGGCTCGACTCGACGCCCAGGGGCAGACGGCGGACACAGCGATGGCGGCACCGCGACCGATGCCGGAAGTGGCCCGCCTCCGCTGCCAGCCTGCGCCGGGACACTCTACTTGCGACGGCGCTTCGCGGTCAGCGCCGACTTGGCGCGCTTTTCGCTGCTCACCCTGCGCCTGCGCTACACCGACGGGGTCGTTGTCTATCTCAACGGAGTCGAGCTGGTTCGTCGCCGCATCGCCCCGACGATTCCCGATGCGACCACGCTGGCCCTTGAGCGCGGCCCGGTCGAGCCCGAGAGCCACCACCTGCCGCTGTCCCCCGGCCTGCTCATGCCCGAGGGCAATGTGCTTTCGGTCGAGGTGCACCCACGCGCCATCGAGCGCTGCCCCCGCATTGATCTGGAGCTCTTGCTGAGCGATGGCCCCCGCGTCGTGCGCGGACCCTATATCGAGCGGCTTTTTGGAGGCGTCCTTGACCTCGCGCTGCAGACCAACACCCCGACCTATTTTTCCGTGCGCTACGGCAAGGGCGAAGCGGCAAGCTCTCGCGATCGCGAGCTCGCGGAAGACGCCAGCAGCCCGCCTCAGCTGCTCCATCGCGCGCGCATCACCGGCCTGCGACCCGGGACGACCTATCACTATCAGGTTGCGATCACCGGACCCAACGGACAGCGCAGCGAGCTGCCGCTTGTGCCCTTGCACACGCCACCCGCCTCGGGCCGGCCGCTGCGCTTTGTCGTCTATGGCGACTCGCGCAGTGGCCACAGCGTGCACGCGCAGGTGGTGCAGTCGCTGCTCGTCGAAGATCCCGATCTGATCCTGTGCACCGGCGATGTCGTCGAGCGCGGCACCGAAGACGGCGACTGGGATCGCTACTTCGCGGTCGCAGCGCCGCTGCTTGAGCGCATTCCCCTCTTCATGGCCCCCGGCAACCACGAGTACGCCCTGCGACGCCAAGGGGCCCAGCGACTGTTTCAGCTGTGGGATCGCCTGTTCGTCCCGCAGCCCCCCGCAGCAGCGGCGGCTACAGGCAAGGTCGATGCCGGCGCAGCGGCCCTCTCCGTCGTCCCGCGCGATAAGAGCGGACTCGACGAGGCAGCGCTGCCGCGCGGCTACTACAGCTTCGATCTGTCTTCTGTTCACTTCGTGGCGCTCGACAGCAACCAGGCGCGCAGTGCCGATCAGCTACGCTGGCTCGACGCCGACCTCAGTCGTGCTGCGCTGCGTCGCCCGCGCGCCATCATCGTCTGGATGCACGACGGTCCGTATTCCATGGGCTGGCACGGCGACAACGGCGTGCTGATCCGCGACTACGTGCCGCTGTTCGAAAAGCATCGCGTGAACCTGGTGTTCTCAGGCCACGACCACGACTTCGAGCGCGGTCGACGCGGCCAGCTCAACTACATCGTCACCGGCGGCGGCGGCGCCGAGCTCCGGCCGCTCAAGTGTGGCGTCCCCGGCAAGCGACGCTGCAAGCACCCGCCCCTGGCCTTCTTCAACGAGCACAACTACGTCTCGGTCGAGGTGCTGCCCGACGCCCTGCGCGTCTGCCCCAAGCGCATCGACGGCACCGCGCTAGAGCCCTGCCAGATCCTGCGCCGCTAAGCCGGAAAGACAAGCGACGACCTGCGTGCAAGCCAGATCGCGCCCCGTGCTAGTGTGCCGGCCATGCGACGGCAGGCGGGTTCGGGAGGCAGGCGATTTGTAGTTCGATCCAGGGTCGGACTCAGCGGGCTGGGCCTGCTCTTGACCCTGCATTTGGGCTGTCAGCGACCTTCGGGTAGTCCCCCGGCGGCGGACACCGCAACCAAATCCGCGACGCCTGCATCCGCCCCTGCCGGAGCCTCGGCTGGGACGCTTGCCGCCGTCGGGCCAACGGCTGCCCCAGCCCTGCGGCCAGATCGGCCGCGTCCTAGCCCCACCGACCCTGCGTCGAGCCCAAGACCCCAGGCCGTACTCTGGCCAACCGCGACCGACCCCCCTCTAAAAGCGGCGCCGGGGTACCTCGGCTCCGAGGTCTGCGCCTCCTGCCACCCGGCGAAGCACAGCGCCTGGCAGAGCGACTGGCATGCGCGGGCACTCGCTCCCGTCCAACTGGCCGCCGACGGTCACGCCGCCGCTGTGCGCGGTCGCTTCGACGAAGCCCACTTCGCAAGCGCCTCCAGCGAGGCCTGGATGCACCGCGACCCGTCTGGCTACTTCATGACCACCCGCGACGAGACCGGCACCCTGCGCGATGTGCAGGTGTCCTTCGTCATCGGCGGCAAGCGCATGCAGGACAGCATCGCCATCCTGCCCGACGGACGCTGGCAGGTCCTGCCGGTCTACTACCACGTCACCTCGGGCGCCTGGGTCGACTACAACGAGCGCAAGCAGGGCCAGGTCAGCGCGCAGCATCCGTTCTTCTGGACGCGCTTTCGCCGCAACGCCAATCACGAGTGCCTGGACTGCCACACCACCGGCTTGAACGTGAGCTACGATCGCCAGAGTCAGCACTTCCGCACCGGCTTCGCCGACGCCGGCGTCGGCTGCGAGAGCTGCCATGGCCCAGGCGCAGCGCACGCCGAGAGCAAGTCGCCCGCTGACATCGTCTCGCCCGGCAAGCTGCATCGCAGCCGGGGCGGCAAGGCGCAGGCCTTTGCCATCTGCGCCCAGTGCCACGGTCCCCGCCAGCCAGTCTTCCCGATCCTCGACAGCGAGCACCACTTCCGCCCCGGCGACGACTACGGCGAGCTCTATTTGCCGCTCGTCCTGACCAACGGCAAGGCGCGCTCCGGCGAGTTCTTTGCCGACGGGCGCCCATCGTCAAGCAGCTTCGAAGTGCAGGCCCTGCTGCAGTCCCGCTGCTATCAGCGCGGCGGCGCCACCTGTCTTGACTGCCACACCGCGCCCCACGCCACGCACGGCGAGGACGAGCTTCCCCCCGGGACCCACGCCGCCGATGCCGGCTGTCTGCGCTGTCATCGCAAGCTCGCCCCCGCCCCCGCCCGCGCCCGACACAGTCAGCACAAGTCAGCCATCGCGCAGAGCTGTGTCAGCTGTCACATGCCCAAGGTGGTCAGCGGCGTGCTCGATGCGTTTGCCGACCACTCGATCGACGTGCCCGTGCCGCAGAACGAAGCGCGCCATGGCGTGCCCAGCGCGTGTCGCCGCTGTCATGGCCAACAGACCCCGAACCAGCTCGCCGAATCGCTGGCCCGCCTGTGGCCGGGATCGGCCCGCCGGCAAGCCCGACGGCTGCGACTCGCCGATGCCATCGACGAAAAGACCGCCCCGACCAGCGAGGCCGCGCTGCGCGCCGTACTCGCCGATAGCACTGAAGCCCCCAGCCTGCGCGCCGCCTGTGCCCAGCTCTTCGCCCAGCGCTTCCCCAAGAGCGCCTTCGATGTCCTGCTGCCGCTGCTTTCCGATCCATCCTCGCTGGTGCGCACCCGCGCGCTCGAAGGGCTGGGCGGCCTGCACGATCGACGAGCCGGCGATCACATCGCGCCGCTCCTACAAGACCGCTCGCGCATGGTGCGACTGGAGGCCGCGCTAGCCCTGGCCATGGCCAGCGATCCCCGCGCCGAAGCGCCGCTGCGCAAGATGGCCCGCGATCCCATCGAGCGCGGCCTGCTGATGCCCCACTACGTCCTCGGCCTGCTCGCCATGCGCCAAGGCGACCCCAGCGCCGCTGCAACCCG
>CALFYE010000203.1 GCA_937952145.1 uncultured Myxococcales bacterium | reverse complement strand
TCTACACAGGCGAAGACACTCTTTCCCTACACGACGCTCTTCCGATCTGGCAGCCGGGGATACCAAAACGCGATCGCTAGCGCGATGCCGATCGCGCTAAACAGCAGATACCAACCTGATCTCGCTTCGCCCATGTCGGTCCTCAGTCTTTGGGATTCCGTGCGCTCCGCGGCGGCTTCTGTTCACCCCACGGCGCGGTCAGCGTACACGTTCGGCGGCCCAGCGCGCCACGTCTAGTCGGCCCAGGCGATCAGCGCGCTCGCACTCTGGGTCTTGCGCATGGGCACCGGGACGATCGACATCACCATCTCGGTCAGCGTCGGCATGTGCTTGGGCAGCGACTCGACCGTGGTCTCCAGCACGATGGTGTACGAAAAGCGACTGTCGACCAGCGTGGCCTGTACAAACGCCAGGTGGCGGCCCGAGGGATGATGCCCGCTGATGCGGACGATCTGACCGGCCAAGCCGCTCTTGGCAACGATGGGGGTAGGCGGCGCAGGCGGATCGCGCTCTAGCCCCCCGGTGAAGTCCTGGAACAGCAGACGGTCGGTGACTTCCGAAACCGTGACGTTCGCCGGCCGGGTGTCGTGCACCGTGATGATCGCTGGTTCGCGAGGATACTGCGGATGGTAGTAGCGACTGGTGTGCACCCGCCCCAGCGCGCGCCAGCCAGCCGGCGGCTGAAACTGAAAGCGACGGCGTCGGTGCTCACCCAGCCCCAGGAAGAAGCCTTCGGTGATCAGCTGCACCATCTTGCGCACTTCGGCGAAGCGCTCGGGCTTGATCACCGCGCCATCGATGAGGGCATAGCTGTCGTCGCCCAGCACGATGCCAATGGTGCGCTCGGCGGGCCCTCCATCCTGCGTCTTGGCGGTCAGCGTGAGGATCCCCGCGTGCTCGCCTTCGTGCGTGATGATCCGCTGTAGCGGCCCCACTTGCAGCGAGGTGTGATGCTCGGGCAAGCCGGCGATGATTTCGGACAGGATGACGCTGAAGCGACGCAGCGGACGGCAGCGCTCGTGGATGCGAATACCACCGGCCTGCGGTCCCTCTTGGGGCACCAGCACAATCCCATCTGCCATGGGCATCTTGGCCCACCCGGAGAGCATATTCACAAGCTGCATCGGATCAGTGTACACGAAGGCCGCGTCGCTGACGGTGGGTTTCAGCGGTCGTTAACGACCACGAGCCGTCGATGCTGATCGCGCTGTAGGAGATGTGTGCTGCGGTTTGCAGCGAGACTCATGCGGGCGGGCGGGAAGGCCCCGCCGAACCGATGCTTAGAAGAGACTGCCGACCCAGTTCGCCGCGCGGCCGAGGCCACGACCGACCGCACCGGCACCGCTGCTGATCGCGCCGCCGACTGCGTTGAGGCCCTGGCCCCAGTAGTCCTGCTTGCCGGGCGTCGAATCCAGCGCGTTGCCAACCCAGTTGACGATGCCGCCACCGACGGTGTTCAGCGCGTTCACAGGCGCCGCCACCGCATTGGTGACCGCTCCGGTTGCCACGCCCGCGGCATTGCCCCAGAAGCCGCCACCGAGCGCATTCGACACGGCAGATCCGGCCTGCCAGCCGAGCGACTTGTCGCCGACCATGCCGCGGATCGCGCCGCCGACCACCTGCGCCGAGTTGAACGACGCGTCTTCGCCGAGCACCTTACCCGACAGCGCGCCCAGGCCATCGACGGCAAGCTCGCCCAGGCCAAGCGCGGCGCCATAGGGCGTAAAGCTCAGCGCAGCACCGGCGCCACCCAGCACCGACCCGCCGACCTTTTCCCAGGCCTTGTCGCTGTGCGCGCCGCCCTGTTTGAAGGCCTCATACGCCTCATAGCCTTCGATGCCGGCCTGCGCGGTACCTGCAACCGCACCGACGTAAGGTAGCGCCTTGCCCAGCGGGCCGGCCACGGCGTGACCGAACTTGCCGGCGTGCTCTAGTGCATGGTGCACAGCCGGGTGATGCAGCGCGTGCGCGCCCGCCCCGACGTAGTGCGCGATATGCCCCATGAGGCCGAGCGGCCCGTGATGCTCACCGCCGCCGTGCTCTCCACCCTCGTGTCCGTTCCCGTGCTCACCCATGAGTGTTACCCCTTCAAACAATTCATCGGCAGCCGCCCCTGGAAGGTGCGTCAAAAAAGCCCGCGCCGATGATAGCACGCGGTCCGCTCTCAGCGACGTGCGTGATACGATCCGGCCTGGGCTGACCTATCCATGCGAAAACACTTGTTTGTTGCCGCTACGGCAATGGGTTTTGGTGAAGCGCTGCTGGGCGTCAAGCTGGCTACCGCCCTACATGCAGCGGGCGACCAGATCTTGTTTTTGGCGCCCTCCGGGCTGCAGAAAGCCATCACTGCAGCGCCTGTTCGCTACGGGCGGATCGACCTGGCGCTCAGCCGCTTAGACGAAGCGATTCTCGAGACCGCGCAGAGCCAAGCCTGTGACAGCATCGTGCTGATTGATCTCGTCGCGGTGTACACGTTCTTTGGCATCAACAATCGCCGGTTTGATCAGTTCTTGCGGTCAGATATTCCCATCTTGGCGCTCGATGTCTGGAACGTTCCCGAGGCAGGCCTGGCCTGGGACTACTTTCCTGAGACGTTCCAGCTAGGCCAAGACGTACTGCAGGCCGTGCATCGCATGGTGCCGGTGCCCTTCGTGCGTCCATCGGCAGCCGGTACCTACAACGCGCTCCCCGCCCCCATCGCGCTCCCCGCAGACGAACGAGCCGAGCTACGCTCGATGCTGGGGATCGCCCCTGAGGAGCGACTGATCTTCTGGCCATCGGCGGCATGGCAGCACCCTAGTCAGCAACTACATCCCGTGCGTCAGCGCATGGCCGCGGCCTTGCCCCCGCTAGTCTTTCATTACTTGAAGACTGCTTCGGATCGGCGACCGCTGCGCGTACTGCATGTCGGACCCGAGCCGTTCTTCGGCGCTGAAGTCATGGGCGACCGATACCGCCATCTTCCGCAGCAGCCAGCGAGCGAGTTCGCGCGGCTGCTCTCAGCGAGCGATCTTCTGCTCAGCTTTAACATTGCAGCAACGACGGTGATGTCGGCTCTGGCGGCGCGGGTTCCGGTGCTGATCGGCAGCCTAGACCCCGTGCCCGAGCGACCAACGTTTGCAGCCGCGCAGGCCTTCTTCGAACGCAGCGAGACGCCGTATCCCTTCCGGGCCTGGCCGCTTAGCCTGTCGCGCCTGCTGCAGCCCGTGCTGCACCAAAACCCATACCTCGACGCGGTGTGCGGCGTGCCCGTTCTCGACGAGGATGCCTTCCTCGCCAGCCTGCACGATCTGCTGGGCGAAGAGGGCGCCGCGGCCCAGCGGCTTCGTCAGCAACGCTACGTCGACCAGGTGCGCGCCCTGCCCTCGCCTAGCGACAAGTTCTACTCGCTCTTGGCCGCGGCGCGACGCTGAAGCGCTGGTGTCTCGCCCCGAGGTAAACGATCCGGGCGTGTCTGCAGAAACGCGATTAGGTCAAGTGCCTTGACCCGATAGCGGTCGAAGTCGGCGAGCTGATCATCGATGGCAGCGAGCTGGGATCCGACCAGACCATGGTCCGAAAGCAGAGCGCGCAGCGCGGGCAGCGTGCGATCGCCAAACCAGGTGCGCGACAGCTTGTCGAGGACCCCCGTGGCCACCTCGGCGGGCAGTAACCGCCGCTGCACTAGATCATCGAGCGCCGCCCGCAGGTGAACTAGGGGCTCAGACAGCTCGCGATACGGCGGCTCGGGATCGTGTAGCAGGGTCACTTCGTCATCGCGAAAATCGACCTCGGGCTGGCAGTACATCTGATAGACCTCGCCGAAACCCTCCATCCCCATCGCCGCCATCTCGCGCGCGCGGATCGCCCCCATCGACGACAGGCCAAACACGCGAAAGCCAGCGAAGAGCGCAGCCCTGATCTCGGCATGCCCGACCGCCAAGCGGAGATGAAACAGGCCGTCTACCAGGACCAACGTTGTCGTCGCTGCTGCGCCAGGCGGCAGGCTGCGCAAAAGTCGCGGCAGATCACCGCGCCCAATCGGCGGCAGCACCGCGATGCCCTGCAGCGATAGCGTCGGCTCCATGGCCTGCGCCCGCAGCAGAGTTGGGCCGGCGAACAGCCAGACCTCAGACACGCAGAAACCTCCGCAGGCGCGGCCCGATGCGATTGGTATCGCGCGAATAGCACTCAAGCCCAGGAACGACGATGCGCACCACCTGCAGCGGATAGTCGGGCGGTGTGTAAACGAAGCGCAGAACGCGCGGAAATCCGACGCGATACAGACGCGCCAAGAGCAGCGAAAGGCAGCTCCCCAGATCGCTGACATCGGCGGCGTGATCTGGAATCTCGTCATAGCCAAGCGGCTGCGGATCGCTCTGCAAGCCGCCCAAAACTTTGGCGTAGATCTCGGCCTTCTCCTCGGGGGATCGCGCCTTGAACGGGCGATGCACGTTGCCCAAGTCATCGCGGCCGCCATGGATGAGGCTCAAGCGACACTGAATGGTCTCGGTCACCGCCCGCAGGAGGGCAATCGAGCGCACGGGGTGGCAGCCATCGCCGCGCAGCGTGACCTCGGGCTGCGTGCGATCGAAGGACACCGCCATAAAGGAAGGTAGGCCGAAGGGGTTGGGCAGCCCACGGACGACTAGCTCAAAGCCCTGGGCGTTGAGGTGACCGAGCAGGCCCGCGATCGGCTCAGGCAGCGTCTGCGGCTGGATCAAGCGCGAGGCATCGCGGGCGTTGTGAAAGCTGGTGACGTCACGCTCGATAACCTCGGCCAGCGCATGCACCGTCGCTTCGAGAACGCTATTCCCCGAAGCCAGGCCATTGCTGCCCGAGCCAAAGTAGCGGGCCCCTCCGAGCTCAGGTGGCAGGGGATGGAACACCGTCTCCGCCGGAATCAGCAGGCGCTCGCCAGTGACGACGTCTTCGGCCGGCACACACAGCGTGTCCGCGTCGCGATCCAGCACCTGGCCCCAGCTCGGACAAAAATCCAGCAGCGCCTCAGGTCGGGCATGGCCATCGAGCACCTGACCACAGGGAATCGTCGTCAGCGGGTAGCGGGTGCGGGGGTACTCGGCCCAGGCCAGCTCAATCGCTTCCATGTAGGCGCCGATGCGGGCCTCGGCGGGGGTCATGCCTTTGCCCGCGCTGACGCAGACCGATCCCGGCTGCGCATCCGGCCGAATGGCGACAAAGACCGGGATGCCGATGCGATCGAGATAGGTCACCTCGGTCACGCGCGTAATGCCCAGCGCCGGCGCGACCCTCTGCGCACGCGCCAGCGTGGTCTCGATCGGAACCTCGCGAAAGCTAGAGCCGTAGCGAATCATGGCAGCGAGTGCGGCGGCCGTCGCCCCGATACCCCAGCAAACCTGCAGACGTGGCCAGCCGCATTTGAAGATATCATGAGCCAAGCAGCGCCAGGCAGATCCCCGCCCAAGGTAGATCGGGCCCACGGCTGCCACCACGCAACCTCGCAAGACAGCTCTCTTCAGTCGCGGCTCGCGACCGCCGGGCCGGGCTGAAACCCCACGCGCAAGGACGCACTCCCCATGGCCACCAACCAAGCACCGTCGCCAGAGACATCCCCCAAGGCTGGGCAAGCGCGCAGCGGCACCTATCTACTGTTCAGCGCCATCGGTGTGCTGCTGTCGATTCTTTATTGGAACGGCCGGCTGGGCGGAGCCGAGCAGCAGGGCTTCAACCGCATGCTGCTGTGGATCTTCTTTGGCATCGTCTGCCCCGGTCTCACCGCCATCGCCATCCTGGCGACCATCAAGCTCTACCTGCAGCGCAAACGCGACACCGCGGGCTCGGCTGATAAGCCAGCCAAGTAGCATCAATCAGCGTCGCCGGCCGCCTGCCCGTGGGACCCCCGCGACTCCGGTGACCGCCCCCTTTTTGCCCGCCCAACCGGAAAGCCATGCGCGCGGCTTGGCTCTGCCAAATCTTTCGCCCACGTGCTTTGATTCGCGGACCCGTCGCGTGTAGCGAGGAGGTCGCCCATGTCATCCCCGATTCGCCCTGTTTCTTCCCTGCCTTGCCGTCGTCCCGCCCCTCTGGCCCAGCGCTTCGCCGTACGACTCGCGCTGCTTTTGACCGCCGTGCAGCTTGCGGCCTGCGGCTCTCCTGTCGACGACGCCGACGACGCGCACGAGCTGGCGGCATCCCGCCAGGCGCTGACGAGCTGCCGCGGTGCGCCCTACCCCATCGTGCTCGCCCACGGCTTCGCCGGCTTTGAGCGCATCGGGCCACTTAACTACTTCTTCATGGTCGCAGCCGATCTGCGCAGCCGCGGCGAGACGGTCATCGAAGCGCAGGTCCCGCCGTTTGACAGCTCGGCAGTGCGCGCGACCTACCTTGCCACCGTCATTGATGACACCCTGCGCGCGACCGGCGCCTGCAAGGTTAACCTGATCGGCCACTCACAGGGCGGCATCGACGCGCGTGCGCTCATCAGCCAGCTGGGCTATGGCGACCGCGTGGCGGGCCTGATCACGGTCGCTTCGCCGCACCGCGGCACCCCGGTGGCGGATGCTGCGCTGGGCCTGATCCCCGGCATTTCGTACGACCTGATCAATGCCCTTCTGCGCGCGCTGTGGAGCATCACCTCGGCCCCCGGTGACGCCAAGGTGCAGGCCTCGCTGCGCCAGCTATCGACCGGCTACATGGCTCGTGAGTTCAATCCCAAGAACCCCGATGACCGTCGCGTGAAGTACTACAGCGTCGCCGGTCGCAGCAGCGGCCGCATTGCCAACGCCGAGTGTGCCGGCGGCGCCTGGGGCAACTCGGATCGCATCGACCTCCTCGATCCCTTGCTGGCCGTGGCCATCCCCGCGTTTGCCCTCACCAGCCCAAACCCGCTGTCGCCTGTGCCAAATGACGGCCTGGTCTCGGTCGCGTCGTCACGCTGGGGCAACTTCCTGGGCTGCGTGCCGGCCGACCACCTGGACGAAGTCGGTCAGATCGGCCACCTGCTCCCCGATCTGATTAGTGGCTTTGACCACCGCGACCTGTATCGCCGGCTCGCCCGCACCCTGCACAGCGACGGGTTCTAAGTTTCTTTCGCCCCGCTGTAACCGGACGCCGGGCTGCCCCGTGAATAGGGTGGAGGTTGTCATGGAAACCAACGCACAAACGCCTTCCCCTGCTGCCGTCTCGCCCGAGTCCTCTGCGCCAGGACCCAAGCTCAAGCTCGGCCCGATCCAAGCGGCATCGGGGGCGATCTTCGCTCTCTTCCTTGTCCTGCATCTGTGCACCGCCGCATCCGGCACGCTAGGGCCAGCCCGCTATGACGCGACACTTGCTACCCTGCGCAACGTCTACCGGCCACACATTGCCGTCGAGATCTTGATTATCGGCCTCGCCGCCAGCGTGCACATCGCCTGCGCCATCGTGCAGATGGTGCGCCGCCGCAAGATCGTCGCGTTCAAGGGAGCGTGGTGGATGCGCGCCCACCGACTCGCCGGCTACTTCATGCTCCTCGTCCTCATCGGTCATGTGTTTGCCACCCGCATCGCCCCCACCCTGGCCACCGGCCCTACAGCGACGGGAAAAGCCGACTTCGCCTTCCTGGCCTTCGCCTCACTTTCGGTGCCCGGCTTCTTCTGGCCGTACTACCTGCTGCTCGGTATCGCAGGTGCGACGCACCTTGGGCTGGGTCTGCACCTCGCCTCGCGCATGCTCCGCGCCCGGCGCGAGGCCGACGCTGAAACGGCGGGCCGCGCTGCTGGCGGTCCCAGCCCAGCCCGACTCGCCGTGATCTTCGGCTTTGCCGCCGTCGTTACAGTCGGCGTGTTCTCGATCTTGTGGCGCGGCAGCGAAGCCTCGCGCGAACGATTCCCCGAATACAAGGCGCTTGCGGATAAACTGCTGCCGTGAGCGATCCGGCGCCGCCCCACCCCCGCTCCTCCCAGCCTCCGGCTGAGGCGACAGCCGTATCGCCAACCGTCGTACGGTCGGCCGATCTGACGGCTCTTGTGCAGACTGAGCGGCCGTTCCTCTGGGGTCTCGCCCTGCGCATCACGGGCTCAGCCGCCGACGCCGACGACGTTGTGCAGGAAGCCTTCGCGCGCTTCCTAAGCCACCCGCCCGCTGACCAGAAGGCACCGCTCCGCCCCTGGCTGCTGCGTGTCGTCACGCGCCTTGCCATCGATGTGCTGCGCCGCCGTCGCCGTACGCCCTACGTCGGCCCTTGGCTGCCCAGCCCCGTGCCCGCCCCCGACGCCGAGCCCGTCGGTGATGAGCCCGGCCCCACGGCCCGCTACGACACGCGCGAGTCGCTGACGCTCGGCTTTCTGCTCGCTCTCGAAGCCCTGACGCCCCAGCAGCGCGCCGTGTTGGTCCTGCGCGACGTCCTCGATCTCGACGTCCGCGAAACCGCCGCCGCACTTGAGATGAGCGACAGCAACGTCAAGGTCGTGCACCTGCGCGGTCGTCGCAAGCTGGCCACCTATGACCGGGCTCGCATCGACACCTCGCGCGCCGCGCAGGCTCGTGTGCAGGCCGCGCTGAGTCAGCTTCTCTTTGCCATCGTGAAGCAAGATGTCGCCGCCGTTGCCAGCCTGCTCTCGCCCCAGGTCGTCCTGCTCAGCGACGGAGGCGGTCAGTATCTAGCCGCGCGAAAGCCTGTGCTTGGGGCGCAATCCGTGTCGCTGTTCTTGGTCAAGGTGCCGCGCCTCGGCGGAGCCCATGGCCAGTTTAGCGGCAGCCTCGTTCAGCTTGCCGGACAGCCCTCCGTTGTTGTCACGCTGCTCTCGCCGCCAGGGCCGCCCTCGCCTGGGGCGCCCGAGCGCCCACAACACCGCATCGCACCGCGCTCGGTCTTGGCCCTGGATGTCGATGCCGATGGGCGCATCACCGCCATTTACAACGTCCTTGCCGACCGCAAGCTCAGCGCGCTGCCCACCACCTAAACCTGCGACGACTCAGCCCGCCTTGCCTTCCTTGGCTAGCTCGCGGCTGATGCCGGTCAGCAGGTCTTCGGCGCTGATCGGCCGCCCACCGCCTTTTAGCGCCTGCAGCGAGGCATAGCGGATCACGTTCATGATCGCGCCGCCCGACAGCACTCGGTCGCGCGCCAACGCCTCCAAATCGACCGATCGGTCAAGAGTGGCCAGCGGCGAGAAGCCCTGCCGCCACAGCCGCAGGCGCTCTTCTGCTCGTGGCATCGGGAAGTAGATCACCGACTCAAAGCGCCGCGCGAACGCGTCATCGACGTTGTCCCGCAGGTTGGAAGCCAGAATCGCGATGCCATCGAAGGTCTCGATCCGCGACAGCAGAAAGGCGACCTCTTGATTGGCGTAGCGGTCGTGGGCATCGCGCGTCTCGCTGCGCTTGCCAAACAGCGCATCGGCTTCGTCAAAGAACAGAATCCAGTCCTTGTGCTCCGCCAGGTCGAAGACCCGCGCCAGGTTCTTCTCGGTTTCACCGATGTACTTCGACATCACCAGCGACAAGTCCACTTTGTAGACATCCCGCTCTGTCACCTTGCCCAGGAGGCAGGCGGTCATCGTCTTGCCAGTTCCCGGTGGGCCGTAAAACAGCGCGCGGTGCCCTGGCCGCAGCTTGCCAGCCATGCCCCAGTCCAAAAGAAGCTGTGGGCCAAACTCGACCCAGGTACGGATGTCTTCCACCTGCTTGCGCGTGCTCGGCGGCAGCACCACGTCCTCCCAGCTTAGGCTGGTCTCGATAAGCAGGGCTGGGAAGTTGGCGCCAAAGGCCAGCCGGCGCTGCTGCCCCGTTGTGAATAGCGACAGCAGATCTTCTGACAAAAGCAGCGGCGCCTTCATGGCTGGCAGATCGGCGGCCGAAGGTGTGCTGCGCAGGATGTGATGCTTGCTAAACACGTGCTGCGGATCAAAAAGCAGCTGACAGTGAAAGCGCAGTCCCAGATCCGCTCCGCCCAGCAGGAAGGCCAGCGTCTCACCCGTCGGCAGGAATTCGCCGTCGCTGCGCTCCGAGTAACCGCCAAATTCGGTGACTCGCCGGTCGGTGCCTGGACTGCGGCTATAGAACGGATCCAGAAGCTGCGGTCGCACCTGCGGTACCAACGCCAAGAGCAGCGCCAAGCGCTCAGCAAAGGTGAAGCGGTAGTGACTTAGGAATCGGGCATATTCCGAATCGGACTCACCGTGCTCGGGCGGTAATAGCTCAAGGACACTCGCCGGACCTGGTTCCCCAGGATTGAAGTGCAGGCGAAGCCGCGTCGCCAGCACTTCGCCAAACCAGGCCAAATCCTGCTCCAGCGCCGCTGCGTTTGACAGCAGTTTGCTCATTCCTAAGTCCATCCGTCTTGCCGATGGCTACACCCAGCCAGCCGGGCTGTCCTTCACGCTACTGCCAAACCGGAAGTGCGAGCTTTGCTTGAAACCAAAAGCTGCGTTCAAAGAAATCAAATAGACCCACAGCCGCGCACCCCGCAGGCTTAGAACCCAAGGCGAACCGTTGCAGAGACGGTCGGGCTTGGCGGAAACGGGGAAAGCAGCGCCGGATGTTGAACGAAGTTTTTGTCTTACTGCGCGACAGGCTAAATGGACACCTCAGCTCGATCTCTGGTGTCGAGAGCGCGCAGACTGACCAGGGACAGGTCTCGTTCGTCAACTGCGAGTCTCTGGAAAACCTAGAGTTCAAGCTCGGCGGGATCACGCTGCTCCTCATCAATCTGGAGCAGGAATTCACGCTGCGCACTGCCGACCCGTATCGTGTGCAGCTGGCCGACGGAACCACCCAGCGAACGCAGCCACCGATCCACCTCAACCTCTACCTCCTTTTTGCTGCGCGATTCAAAGACTACGAGCAGGCGCTGCGCTACCTCTCGCTGGTCTTGCAGTTCTTCCAGAGTCATCGCGTGCTCGATCATGACAACGCTCCCGGCCTCAGCGAGCGCGTCGAAAAGATCGTGATGGAGCTGGTGACACTCCCCATCGCGGAACAGCACAACCTCTGGGGGATGCTGCGCGTGCCGTATCTGCCATCCCTGCTGTATAAGGCGCGACTGTTCGTCTATCACGACGAAGAAAGCAGCGCCGTGCCACCGGTCACCGACCTCCAGCTCCGGGTGCGGCGATGAAGTACCAGCCCCTGCTTGATCTGCGCCTGCGTCATTCCTATTACAGCGATGGCCGCTGTCCGGACTTTACGCTCGCACTCAGTGAGTCCAGCCGACAGCTCCTCGACAGTCGGCGCTGCCTCTACCGCATCGACAGCGACCACGTCCGCATCCTGGGTCCGGTCGATGATGAGCAACACCTGCTGATTCCTTTTTTGCCTGGGTCACAGCTGCGCTTCGAGCTCGTGCTTCAGAATCCGGACTTTCCATATTTCACCGAGCTGGGGGAGTCCACAGCCCCCTCGGCCCGCCTATACACCCCGTCCGCGTCGTCGGGGGACGGTCCGGTCGCGCTGGAGCTGTCTACGACGGCCGATAGCCAGCCCGATGCGGGTCGCTTCGCCGCCATCGAGCTACCCTGTCCAGTCGCGGGAGATGGCAAGACGGCCCAGCCGGCGAGCTACGTCCTTCCGTTCGCGGCCAAGCAGCTGCGCTGGGCGTACTACTGCATCACCGGAAGCAGCACCGATGCCAGTGCCTTGCACATCGTCGATGCCGCCCCCAGCGGCACCAGCGAAGTGCTGAACTTCCCAGATAGCGGCCGCACTGAGCTGAGCAGCGAGCTTGAGCTTGGCGACAGCACCGAGCGGCAACTTGTCGCGCAGTACCCGACGCTGCGCTGCGTACGTTTTCTGTCGGATCAGCCCATCTCCTGCCGGCAGCAGCCACGCCCCTATCTGGAGCTGCGGCTCGGGGAAGAACGCCTCCTAGGTCCCTTGCCCAACCCCTCGCCGCGCAGTGTGGCGGGGGGAGTTCTGCTGTTTCGCGTCATCAAGTACCGAACGCAGCCCCTATTAACCCAGTGAGCACGAGGAAAGATGCCTGCCTACAAGACACCTGGTGTTTTCGTGGAAGAGATCTCGACGCTGCCACCTTCGGTAGCCGAGGTCTCAACCGCCATTCCGGCCTTTATTGGCTACACCGAAAAAGGCCCCAAAATCGCTCGAGTCAGCACGCTGCTTGAGTACGAACAGCTCTTCGGAGGTCCCAAGTCCGCGCTCTTCTCTGTGGCCAGCAACAGCAATAGCGTGGTGACCAGCGTGACTCGCATGCTGTCGGCCAATACCCCGGCCGGCTCGGTGCCCGAGTTCCTGATGTACTACGCGCTCAGCCACTACTTCAAAAACGGGGGCGGCGCTTGCTACATCGTCTCGGTCGGCGACTACAGCATGACCGCATCGAAGGACCACTTCAGCGCCGGCCTCGCCTTGCTGGAGCAAGAAGATGAGCCGACGCTGCTCGTCCTCACCGACGCCGTCAACCTGGCGGCTGCCGACTACCACGAGCTCGCGCAGGCCGCGCTGGCGCAGAGCCACAAGCTCGGCGACCGCTTCGCTCTCCTCGACGTGAAGCAGAATGCCGTGGCCGACACCGCCGACCCGACCGCGTTCCGCGACGGCATCGGCACCAACTATCTGGCCTACGGCGCCGCCTACTATCCGTACCTGGAGACGACGCTGACCTTCGCCTATGCCGAGTCCGGCGTCACCATCCAGATCCCAGCCACCGATGGCACCGCGACCACCACCGAGGTGACCCTCGACTCGATCAAGTCGACCAAGACCTCGCTTTACAACGCCGTCAAGAGCCAGCTCTCGGCCCAGCGCGTCGTGCTGCCGCCCAGCGCCGCCGTCGCCGGAGCCTACGCCAGCGTCGACCGCGACCGCGGCGTATGGAAGGCGCCGGCCAACGTCAGCGTCTCCGCCGTCATCGGCCCAGTCGTCAAGATCAGCAACGATGCCCAGGAAGGCCTCAACGTCGATCCGACCGCCGGCAAGTCGGTGAACGCCATCCGCGCCTTCACCGGCAAGGGCACCCTGATCTGGGGCGCGCGCACGCTCGCCGGCAACGACAACGAGTGGCGCTTCGTCTCGGTCCGTCGCCTCTTCAACATGATCGAAGAGTCGGCCCGCAAGGGCACCGCCTTCGCCGTCTTCGAGCCAAACGACATGACCACCTGGCTCAAGGTCAAAGGCACCATCGAGAGCCTCCTTTACAGCCTCTGGGAACGCGGCGCCCTCGCCGGCTCCAAGCCGGAAGCGGCCTACTTCGTTCACGTCGGTCTAGGCAAGACCATGAACACCCAGGATGTTCTCGAAGGGCGGATGATTGTCGAGATCGGCGTCGCGGCGGTGCGGCCGGCTGAGTTCATCGTCCTCCGCTTCACTCACAAACTGCAGGAGGGCTAAGCGATGGCACTCAGCAAATCGGAAATTAAGACCGCATATCCGCTTCCCACTTACAACTACCGCGTCGAGATCGCTGGTGTCGCCATCGGCTTTTCCGAAGTCTCGGGACTTAGCATCTCGCGCGAGACCACCACGTACAAAGAGAGCCCAACGGCAAGTGGCGTCGTCGGCCCGGTGGTGATGAACATGCCCTCGCAGCGCGGCGGGGCCAGTGTCTCTCTGAAGAAGGGTCTGGTGAAGACGACCAGCGTCGCCACGCTGTACAGCTGGATCAACTCCATCCAGCTCAACCAGGTCGAAAAGAAGGACATCTACGTCCGGCTCTGCGACGAAAGTGGCAACGCGGTGATCAGCTGGAAGGTGGTCAACGCCTTCCCCAAGAAGCTAGATGCGCCGAGCTTCTCGGCTAGCTCGAATGACGCGGCCATCGAGAGCATGGAGCTTATGGCCGACGCGATCTTCATCGAAGAAACCTAGGCGGAGACCCCGAGATGGCTCAGTCCGTGTCGTATCAGAAGGTCGGCTACCCACTGCCGCTCTACAACTTCCGCGTCACCGTGGACTCGACGGCGATCAGCTTTGTCGAGGTGTCGGGCATCGCGGTGGAATACGACAACGTCACCTATCGGCACGGGCTGAGCTATCTGGAAGGGGAAGATATCCAGACCTTCAACCGCAGTCCGTTTATCAAGATTTCCTGTCGACGCGGCACCATCCTTGGCGCCAAGCCGACCTTCCTTTACGACTGGCTTTCCGCCCGCGATCTGCGGCCGATGGAGATCAGCCTGTGCGATGAGCAAGGCCAGGCGGTGTTCAGTTGGAAGATCGCCGCCGCCGTCCCGGTCAGCTTGAAGGCCCCGACCTTCAGCGCCAGCACCACCGACGTCGCCATCGACACACTAGAGCTACAAGCCAAGGGGGTCACCGTTGCCAAGCAAACGTGAAACCCGATGGACACAGAAGCGGGAGGGGCGACGATGAGCCTGACTTCAGAGCTCTATTTAGGATTCCGTTTTGGTGTCTATTTCTTCGCCCTGGGCGTGATTCCGAACCCACTGGACATCCGTTTCCGCAAGGTCAGCGGCTTGACCAGCACGGTAAAGACCATGCCGATTCCGGAAGGCGGTCAGAACCTGTACACGCAGCAAGTGCCCACCGGGATCGAGCACGGGAATCTGGTCCTGGAGCGTGGCATGGTCGTCGGCTCGCCGCTCAATATCGAATTCAACGTCGCGATGTCGCTGTTCAAGTTCGCGCCATCAAACGTGCTGGTAACGCTGTTTAACGAATCCAAGATCCCGGTCGCGGCCTGGCTGTTTATGAAAGCCTACCCGGTGCGCTGGGCGACATCGGACCTCGATGCCGAGTCGAAGTCGCTGGTCATCGACACCCTAGAGCTGGCCTATGCACGGCAGCAGATCGTGAGGATCTGAGATGCCTGTCGAGATCCGCGAGCTAGTCATTCGTGCCGTGGCGCAGAGCGAAGGCACGCGCCCCCCCCCGACGACTGCCGAGCGCAGTCCGGGCGGGGCAGAGCAGGCCATCGTCGAGGCCGCAGTGCGCGAGGTGCTGCGGATCCTCAAGACCGCGAGGGAGCGCTAAGCATGGGCTTGTCCAGCCTGTTTAAGCTCGAAAAGCTGACGATCACCGCCTACAAGACGTCGGCGCGGTCGGGGTTCGGCACGTCGTTCGAGGCGATGTTCAATCCCTCGACCTACTCGCAAGCCTATGCCATTGAGTGGAAGCGCAAGCAGGGCATCAACGACAGCGGCGCTGAGCTGGAATACACCCTTAGCAATCCCGCTGAGCTCAAGCTGAACCTAATCTTCGACGGAACCGGCGTCGACGACTACGGCCTGGTGAGCTGGGCGGCAAAGACGGTGTCAGAGCGCGTGCAGGAGTTCCTGGACGTCACCTACACCTATCAGGGCTCGCTGCACGAGCCGGCGTATCTGCTGGTCGAGTGGGGCGATCTCAGCTTCAGCTGTCGCCTGTCCTCGGTGGACATCAAATACACGGCCTTCGACCGCGATGGCACGCCGCTGCGCGCCGAGCTTGCGGTGACGCTGATCGGCGACATTGCGCTCGATAAGCTGGCCAAAGAGGCGGGCAAGACCTCGCCCGATCTAACGCACTCCCGCACTGTCAAACAGGGCGACACGCTGCCGCTCCTGGTCCAAGAGATCTATGGTTCCTCGGAGCACTACCTCGATGTGGCGCGCTTCAATCAGCTCGACCACTTCCGTCAACTGACGCCTGGACAGGCGCTGCTATTCCCGCCGCTGGCTACCTTTGCCCGTCAGAAAAAGGGGGGAGCGTAGCGCGTCATGCCGGTCGTAACGCCCACCCTGGTCAGCGCGGGAAGCAAGATGCCCGCGACCTACCAGATCTTGTCGATCGACATCCAAAAGGAAGTCGATCGCATCCCGCAGGCCGAGATCCGCGTGATCGATGGCAGTGCCAGCCTGCGAACGTTTTCGGTCAGCGATGCCAGCTTCTTTGTGCCGGGCAGTGCGCTTGAGATCTCGCTGCGCTACGAGGGCGAGTCCGACACGGTGGTCTTTTCCGGCGTCATCGTCCGGCACGGCATCGAGGTCGGTCGCAGTGGCTCGCTGCTCTCGGTGATCGTCAAGGATCCGGCGATCTCGCTCACTGGCCTGCGCAAGAGCGCGGTGTTTTCCGACATGGACGATGCCGCGATCATCAAGAAGCTGCTCGAAGGCAGCGACGTCAGCGCCGGCACCATTGAAAAGACGCCGCCCAAGCACAGCAACATGGTGCAGTTCCACTGCACGGCCTGGGACTTCATCCTGTCTCGCGCCGATGCCCTGGGCTTGGCGGTAGTCGTCGAAGCCGGCGTGCTGTCGCTGAAGAAAAAGGCGCTCTCCGGCTCGGCGGTCTCAACCTTCGAGTACGGCATCAATCCGCTGTATGAATTCGAGCTGGAAGTCGATGCCGCTTCGCAAATGGCAGCCATCGAGAGTGTGGCCTGGGACCCCGCAACGCAGGCGCTGAGCACAGCGGTCAAGGCGACGAGCGTGACCCTGGCGCCCGGCAATCTCGACGGAGCAACGCTGGCGAGCAGCGTTGGCAACAGCAGCAGCACGCTGAATCACGCCGTGCCGGTAGTCGCCGACGAGCTACAAGCCTGGGCGGATGGCCAGATGGCGCGCAGTCGCCTGGCGCTTTTGCGTGGGCGCATCTCGGTCCCGGGTGTCTCCTCGCTGAAGCTCCTCGATGTGATCGAAATCGCCGGTATGGGCGACCGCTTCAACGGCCAGGCACCGATCACGGGGCTGCGGCACCGCTTTGATCGCGCCGGCTGGCGCACCGACATCCAGCTCGGTGGGCCAGCGGAGGGCTTCAGTCAGCGCCACCACGTGCAAGAGCCTCCCGCCTCTGGCCTGCTGCCGGCGGTGCACGGCTTGCAGATTGGCGTGGTGGCCGACTTCGTTGAAGACAAGACCGGCGAGCTACTGATCAAGGTCTTACTGCCCAGCGTCGATATGCAGACGACGAGCGCAGTCTGGGCGCGGCTGGCCAGCCCCGACGCTGGCCCGGCTCGCGGCTTCTACTTTCGGCCCGAGCCCAAGGATGAAGTCGTCGTGGGATTCCTCAACAGCGACCCGCGCTGCCCGGTCATCGTGGGCTCGCTGTTTACTTCAAAGAACGCGGCGCCGACCGCCATGGGCACGCCGGATGACAAAAACCAGTACCGCGGCCTGGTCAGCAAGAAAGGCACGACGATTGGCTTTGTCGATGCCGACAAGCCATCGGTGTACATCGCGACAGCCGGCGGCAACAAGCTACTGCTCGACGAAGACAAAGGCGGGATCAGCCTGACGGATCAGAACGGCAACAGCATCGCGATGACCAAGGACGGCATCGCCATCAAGAGCGCCGGCGTACTGACCATCGAAGCCAGCAAGGAAGTCACCCTCACTGGCAGCAAGGTGAACATCAAATGAACCAAGCCCGCATGCACGAGCCGCGAGAGCTTCATCTCTCGCTCACCATCGACGAGGCCAACCTGGTGCTGGAGGCGGTGGGCAACCTGCCCTTCCATCGCGTGTTTGGCTTGGTCGCCAAGATCCAGCAGCAGGCCAGTCAGCAGCTAAACCCCGGCGGCAACGAGCCGGCACGGATGGGCGATGGCCGCTAGCTCGTCATTTTTGGGACGCGGCTGGGCCTTCCCACCCAGCTTCGGCGCGGGGGGAGCCAGCGTCGACATGGTCGCCGACGTGCAGGACATCCAACAGAGCCTGCGCATCCTGCTTGGCACCATCCCCGGCGAGCGGGTGATGGTCGAAAAGTTCGGCTGCGATCTGTCGCGCTTCCTATTTGAAGAGATCGATCAGCGCCTGCTCAACAAGCTCAAGCGCCTGGTCAGCGATGCCGTCCTGGAGTTCGAGCCGCGCATCAAGCTGGAGAGCGTCGACATCAGTCGCGATGACGCAGTCTATGGCCTGTTGTCGATTCGCCTGGGCTACCTCGTCCGCGGCACCAACTCGCGCTTCAACATGGTGTTCCCCTACTACCTGATGGAGGCGACCCAGCCGGGTCCGTAAGGCACATGGCCGATATCGTCATCATCGACGGGGACAAAGCGATCTTTATGCCGTTTTTTGGCGCCGCCTTGGTCTGGGGACCGGCCGGAAAAATCGCCGGCAGCGGTCCCGGCACAGTGGGCGACAAGAAAATCTGTGTCGTCGGCGACGAGAGCAGCGTCAAGGTCGAGAACTGCTGCTACCTCACGTCGCAGTACTGCATCCCCGGCAAGGGCACAGTGAAAATCGACGCGCTGGCAGGCAATCAGCAGGCCAAAAAGACCCTGAGCGGAGGCAAGGCGGTGGTGCTCAAAGGCGCGATGTTCACCGCGGTCTTTGAAGTGCAGACGCCGGCCAAGCAGCCGCCCCCGGGACCAGGTTCACCGATTCCCGATCCGACGCCGAAGTACAGCGGCCAAGGGATGTTCAAGTCCACCAACCTGATTTTCCAAGGAGCCTGAGGTGCCAGGCACAGGAAGCCCCAGCAAGCCCCGCCCCCCGCTCGCCAGCGAGCGCGATGGCACCAGTCAGAGCAATCGGCTGCTGCCGGCGCTGGCCCCGGCCTACGTTGGCCTGGATGAGCGCACGACGGCGAATCTGGTTGCCTTCGCCCGCGCGTACAGTCGCGAGCTTCGCTACATCGACGCGCAGGGTCAGCCAGCCGGCGACTGGAGTCGCTTCATCCCCGCCAATCTCTCGGCCGAGGAGGTGGCAGGCTTCCTGCAAGATCCGGAGAGTCACGATCCCAGCACCGCGCCCGATCTATTCCGGCCGCACTTTGTGCTGTTCCTCGTGTTCCTCAAGCTGCTGGAGAGATCGCGCGCTCAGCTCAACTCGCTGACTGCACGTCACCTCGACTTCTACTTCCGGCAGTACCTGCGGCTGCAGCCCAAGCCCTCGATTGCCGATCGTGTGAACGTCATCATCGAGCTGGCGCGCGGCGCCAAGACCCTGCTCTTGCCAGCCGGGACACAGCTCAATGCGGGGCCCGATGCGACGGGGATCGATCGCATTTACGCCACCGATCGCGACCTCTTCGTCAACCGTGCGCAGGTCGCGTCGCTCCGCTCGCTCTACATCGATTGCCGTCGCACCACGCTGCGCCATGCGCCGCTGCGTCACCCCAACGACAGCGAGCGAATCTGCGAGCACATGTTTCGCATCGCGCTTGCGGATCCGCTGCCCCTCTTTGCCGATGGTCGCGAGGTCAACTTCGCCACCCTGCGCTCGTTGCACGACACGCTGCGCCAAGGCGAGAGCGAGACCTTCTTCCCCATCGCGACGCTGCGCGAGCTGATGACACGCATGGCGCTGCGCCCGGCGGCGCCCGCTGAGTGGAAAGAGATCAACAGCAAGCTGGTGATCGCCGGCACCGCCTACCGAAATGGCGGAGCCTTTTCGATTGAGGAGTCTTCGCAAGACTTCTACGGCAACCTCGAGAGGGCGGTCGGCCCGGTCAGTGTCGCGACGCTGCCCCAGGTGGCGACGTTTGACGATCTTTACGATCAGCGCAACACCGCTGCGGTGCAGACCTTTGTCGCGCAGACGCTGCACTTTGCGAACTTCGACGACTTTCTGCGCATGATGCAGCTCAAGCGGAAATTCGAAAGCGACTGGCGCGCCATCAACGCCCTGCTTGAACAGGCCGGCGCACGACAGCGCAATGATGCGCTGTATTCATTGAGCGTGACGCAGCTCGACGCCTTTGCTGACAACCTGCAGACGGCGCTGGGGCTAAGCACGAGCCGGCTAGATCAGCAGTGGGCGCTGGTAAGCCAGGTCGAAGCCTATTTCTGCATGCCAGCTGAGCACTTCCTGTTCGCGCTGGACGAAGTCATCACCAAGCCGATCGCCGAGTGGGAACAGATCTACGTGCTGCTGGAAGACGCGCATCGCGAGCGCCTGCGGCGTGAGCGCCTGGCGGCGATCCGCGCGCTGCACCAGAGCAGCCCAAGCATCCGCACCGTGGATCTGATTCGCTTCGTCCTCGGCGAGGCGGCTTCGGCGGGCGACGATGCGACGGCCGCGGATCGGCTAGCGCCATATATCGGACAGAGCAACGTCGACACGCTCTTGAAGCTGGCCAGCGAGGCCTCCTGGGATCGGGTCTACAGCCTGCTTGAGCTGGCGCAGCGTGCCCGCCTAGGTGAGCCCGCCGCCGAGCAGAGTGAGTGGCTTAATCTCTATCCAGCTGCCGACGCGACTGCCATCAGACGCAGTGAGGGCGAGACAGCAGCGGGAGACTCGCCGCGCTTCCCAGCCTTCGGTGCAGCGCGGCCAGCGCGTGATCCGCTTGTGCCGCCGGCTCCCGTCCTGGGCTGGGCTCTCAGCTCGCCGATCCTTTTTCTGCGCGAAGGTGCCCGCAGCATCACGCTGACCCTGGGCTTTACCGCGGGAAGTGGCGATCTGCGCACCGCCTTCGAGTCGCTCGGCGAGCTGGCGCTGAGCTGCGAGCTCAGCACCGCTAAGGGCTTCGTCAGCTGCCCGATCGGCAGCCTGACCTACGGCGATTATGAGACGCTGGTCCCTGGCACCAGTGCGACTGGACTGCGTGGCCTGCAGCTTATGCTCTCGCTCGACGAGACGGCCGAAGCGATCAGCACCCTGCCCAGCCCCGGCGCGATCTACGACAGCCCGTACCCGATCCTGCGACTTTTGCTCAAGCCGATCTACAGCATCGACCATGGGCAGTTCCGCGCGCCGTATGCCGAGCTAGCGCCGCTGGTCCTCGCGGCAGCGCAGGTGCACGTCGTGGTGAGCGGGCTGCGCAACCTGTCGCTGCAAAACGACGAGACGCGGCTCGATGCGAAGAAACCGTTTGAGCCCTTCACCAACCAGCCCGCAGTCGGCTCGCGCCTGCTGCTGGGGCATCCCGAGGTGGTGGGCAAGACGCTCGACTCGCTGAGCCTAAGCCTGCAGTGGATGGGCGCGCCGGCGAATCCCACGACCTACTACGCGATCTATGGCCTGACTGCGGCCACGCCGTTTAACGCGCAGCTGTGCATGATCGACCGCAGCCGAACGACGACGCTCTTGCCAGCGACGCCACTCTTCGGCAGCACTGGATCGGCGTCGGTCACGCTGAGCGCGGGACCAGGACCTGCCGTCGATAGCAGCCGCGCCGCAGCGCTACTCGCCAATCAGCGCGGGCTTGATGCCGATGTCCTCAATTGGGAGCGCTATCTGGCACTTGAGCTCAACTCGCCGGACTTTCAGCACAGCACGTATCCGGTGCTGGCGGGTAGCAAAGCCGTCGAGCTCGCCGTCGCCACGGCGGCCGGTGGGTCGATCACTGCGGCAAGCTACATGGTGCCGCCGCCCTACACGCCGAAGATCAAGAGCCTGACGCTCAGCTACAGCTCGACGCAGGAGCTGCGCTTCGATAGCGAGCGGGCCGATGCCCAGATCCATCGCGCCTTGCATATCCATCCTTTTGGCTACTGCGCCGTCGAGATCGAGCGCGACAGCACGGCAGGCGGCGTTCCCTTCCTGCCGCCCTACCCCAACGATGGCGAGCTGTATCTGGGCCTGCGCGATCTGGCTGCGCCGCAGAGCGTGTCGCTGTTTTTCCAGATGGCCGAAGGCACAGCCGATGCCGAGCTGCCGCAAGCCGAGGTCAGCTGGAGCTATCTGTCAGGCGATCGCTGGCAGCCGCTCTCCCGTGAGGTGCTGCTCGACACCACGCGCGGCCTGCGCAGCTCTGGTCTGGTGGAGCTTGCGCTGCCTGCGACAAGCCCCAGCACCCGACTGCGCGACCCACTTTACTTTCTGCGAGCGACGATCAAGCGCGATCCCAGCACGGTCTGCGAGGTGATTGGCCTGCACACCCAGGCGGTGTCGGCGACCTTCGTCGATCGCGGGAACTCGCCCGCGCACTTCGCCGATCGGCTGCCGGCAGACAGCATCACCCAGCTCGCCAGGTCACGGCCCGAGGTGTCCAAGGTCCGTCAGCCCTATACGTCCTACGGGGGTCGCCCGGCCGAAAGCGATGACACCTGGGCGCTGCGCGTCAGCGAGCGTCTGCGCCACAAGGGCCGGGCAGTGTCGCTGTGGGACTACGAGCGCCTGGCGCTGGCGCAGTTTCCTGAGCTGCACAAGGTCAAGTGCATCCCAGCGCCGCCCGACCGGCCCGGACTGGTGACGCTGATCGCCATTCCCAATATTCGCCGGCAGCTTCCGTTCGAACCGTTCGCGCCACGCGTGTCCGCCAACCTGCTCTCGCAAGTCGGCGAGTACCTGCGGGCTCGCGCTCCTGATTCGGCCGAGATCGTGGTGAAGAACGCGCACTACGTCGCGGTGCGCGTGCGCATCGGCGTGCGGTTTTCGGAAAGCGGACACGACGAGTTCTATCAGCAGAAGCTCAACGAAGACCTCAATCGCTTCCTGTCGCCCTGGGCCTATGAAGACGGCGCCGACATCGCCATGGGCGGCAAGATCTACGCCAGCAGCATCGTCGATTTTGTCGACCGCTTGCCCTATGTCGATTACGTCGCTGGCATCTCGCTGTTCCGCAGCGACGACGGTGTCGCCTTCCGGCCGGTGACGCGCGGAAGCAGCGCCGATGGCGAAGGCTATGCCGTCGCGACCGAGCGACCTGACGGAGTGCTGGTGGCGGCACGGCAGCACGTCATCACGGTGTTAAGCGATGCCCAGTACGCCGAGAACCTGGTGACGGGCATCAACTACATGAAACTCGAGTTCGACTTCATCGTCTCCGAGGGATGAGTCGTTTTTGCATCGCTGACAGCCCAAGGCTCTCAGCGGGAATGACAAGGCGGGGGCCACTATGGACATCAGCAAGAAGAGCCGTACTGAGCTCAAGGCATACTTCATCAAGAACGCTGTCCCGACGGAGAGTAACTTCCGCGATCTGATTGACGGAGTACTCGTCCACAAAGACGACGGCATCACCAAGTCGCAGGACGCGCCGCTGTGCATCGAAGCGCAGTCAAGTGGCGAGCGGCCGATTGTTCACTTGTATGACAGCTTCGCCTCGACCTCGCCGAACTTCGTGCTGAGCCTCCTGCCCGGCACGACGAGCGGTGACACCCCCTTGGGCCGCGGCTTGAGCATCGGCAACGGCGCCGGCGCCAGCAGCGCCTGCCTGTACATCGATAAGGATCAGGGCACGGTCGGCATCGGCACCGTCACCCCCGGCAGCTACAAGCTTGCGGTGGCGGGCACGATGGGAGTGAGCGGCTTGCTCACCGCCAGCGGTGGTCTCACCGTACCCAGCAACCAGACGCTGACGGTCATCGGCACGACTCAGCTGAGTGGTGGCGCCACGGTCACCGGCGCACCTCTCAACGCCAATGCCGGCCTGGCCGTGCCCACGGGCCAAACGCTTTCGGTCAGCGGATCGACCGTGCTTAGCGGCGGGGCGACGGTCAGCGGCGGCACGCTCAACGCCAACGGCGGTCTGGCGGTGCCGAGTGGTCAGAGCCTGGCCGCCTCGGGCACCGTGAACCTCTACGCCGGAGCGACGGTGGCGGGTGGCACGCTCAACGCCAACGCCGGCCTTAGCGTCCCATCGGGCGCGACCCTCGCGGTCAACGGCACGAGCTACCTCAACGGTGGGGCGACGGTCAGCGGCAGTACCCTAAATGCCAACGCCGGCCTCACCGTACCGGCCGGGCAGACGCTGTCGGCCAGCGGCAGCGTTTACTTAAACGCCGGCGCGACGGTTACCGGGGGCACGCTCAACGCCAACGGCGGTCTCAGCGTGCCTGCGAGCCAGACCCTTTCGGTGGACGGCAGCGTCGCTCTGAAGTCGGGGGCCACGGTGTCGGGCGCGGCGCTCAACGCCAACGCCGGCCTGGTCGTCGCCACCGGGCAGGAGCTTAGCGCCAACGGCACCGTCAACCTCAACGCCGGTGCCAACGTCGCGGGCGGAACGCTGAACGCCAACGCCGGACTTACCGTCGCCAGCACCGCCACCCTGACCGCCAACGGCACCGTTAACCTCAATGCCGGCGCCACCATCTCGGGCGCCACGCTCAATGCCAACGCTGGGCTGACGGTTGCCAGCACTGCCACCCTGACGGCCAATGGCACGGTCAAGCTGAACGCCGGTGCCACGGTCGCCGGCAGCGCACTGCTCGCCCAGGCCGGGGCAACGATCACCGGCGGCGGCTTGACGGTCGGCAGCACCACCGCAGCGCAGCCCGCGACAGTAAATGGCGCACTCAGCGTCACGGCCGGAGCCAGCATCACCGGAGCCGGCGTCACCATCGGATCGACCAGCGCGGCCCAACCCCTGACCGTTAACGGCGCGATCAGCGGCACGGCCGGCGCGACGATCACCGGCGGCGGCGTCACCGTGGGCTCGGCGACCACGGCGCAGTCGCTGACCGTCTACGGCACGCTGTCTAGCTCGTCGAACGCTTCGGTGGGCGGCGCGCTCAGCGTGACTGGCGCAAGCTCGCTCAGCTCACTCTCCACCTCTGGCAATGGCAGCGTTGGCGGCACGCTCACTGTGACCGGCACCAGTAGCCTCAACAACACCCTCACGGTCAGCGGCGCCACCACCCTGAACAACACGCTGACCGTAAACTCTTCGGCCGCACTTAAGGCCGGCGCGGCGATCACCGGCGGTGCACTTACCGTCGGTACGTCGAGCGCCACCCAGACCATGACGGTGTACGGCCTGCTCACCGCGGCCTCCGATGCCAAGGTGAGCGGAGCCCTGACCGTCACCGGCGCCAGCAGCCTAAGCACGCTTGGGGTCAGCGGCGCGACAGCGCTGAGCTCGACGCTCGGTGTCACCGGTGCCACGACGCTCTCCAGCACGCTGGGGGTCACCGGGGTCACTACCCTCGGCAGCACGCTCAACGTCAGCGGCCAGGCCAACCTCTCGGGTGCGCTGGTCGTTGCGGGTGCCAGCTACATGCAGAGCGGCGTCACCATCTACGGCACCGATTTCTCGATCAACAACAGCACCAGCCGCGGCAGCCGCTCGGGCACCACCCGCCGCGCCTTGGTCCACGATGGCGCCGACGGCCTGACCATCAACTACAACAGCGACTACTCGATCGGCGTCAGCATCGCCAGCCAGCTGCGCATGTACGGCCGGACCTGGCTGCGCGACAACAACGTGTACCTGCGCACCCTCTCGGACTTCAATCACGGCATGGGCTACTTCGGCTCCAGCCGTCCCTTCGCCGGCAGCGCCGTCGATGGCCCGGGCCTTTACGGATACGGCGGCGGCGTACTGGGGACTGTACGTACCGCAGCCACCGGCGTCGAGGGCTCGCTGGTCCTTTCGGGCACCAACGGTCACGCCGTGCTGCCGGCCATGACCGACGACTTCTCGGGTGGCATCACGGTCGAAGCCTGGGTCTACATGAGCAGCCTCAGCAACAGCTACGCGCGCATCATCGACTTCGGCAACGGCTCAGGTACCGACAACATCCTGTTCTGCCAAGCCGGCACCAGCAGCACGCTGCGCTTGCACATCTACTACAACAGCACCTCATCGTTCTACGCCGAGGCGGCATCGGTCTTCACCACCGGCACCTGGATGCACCTGGCGGCGACGGTCGATGCCTCGGGCAACGTCAAGATGTACAAGAACGGCACGGCGCTGACTGTCACCACCACCGGTACCGTCAGCCTGCCCAGCAGCACCAAGCGCAACTACTGCTACGTCGGCCGCAGCAACTGGAGCAGCGACGGCTATCTGCAGGGCAAGGTGGCGCAGCTTCGCGTCTGGACGCGCGCCCTGTCGTCCGATGAGATCAGCGACCGCTATGACGGCACCCGCGTGGTCAGCACCACGGACCTCGCCGGCTGGTGGCCGCTAGACGACGCCACCGGCACCAGCGTCCGCGATGCCTCGGGCAATGCCCGCACCGGTTCGCTGTCCAGCGCGAATGCCGCGTACGAGACCTACCAGAACGCCGCCCTGACCTGGAACAACAGCAAGAACGTCACCATCGGCAATACCTTGACCGTTGGTGGCGACATCAGCAGCACCGGCACGATCAAGGGCGGCAACGTCCGCAGCACGGTGACCAAGACCGATGCCATCAGCACCACCAAGACCGCAGCGGAAGACGTCTCGGGCTTGTCGATCACCGGCACCTTCGACGCCGGCCCGGTGCTGATCCTCGCGCACCTGGGCGCCGTGTCCGGGGATGCGGCCAACGTGCGCGCCGTCTTCCAGATCACCGTCGATGGCACTGTCGTCTACATCAACATGCAGGAATTCAACGCCTCGGGCTGGATGCGTCGCGATGTCGTCCTGCACGCCATCACCACCGTGACCGCGGGCTCACACACCATCAAGGTGCAGTGGTATCGCGACTCTGCCGGCTCGGGCACGACGCTGTACTGCGGACTCAACGTCACGGCCGGCAATACCTATCGCAGCCTCAGCGTCATCGAGCTGTAGTCGGCAGGCAGCCAGCCCGCGACCGGCCAACCGGTGCGGGGACGGCGAAGAACGGGGGAGCGGCAGATCATGGATTACGCAACGCTGCGCAAAGAGGGCATCCGGCTGCTTGAGCGCATGAGCGGCGGCGAGTGGACGGACTTCAACGCCCACGATCCCGGCATCACGCTGCTCGAACAGCTCTGCTATGTCCTGTCCGACTTTGCCTATCGCACCGGGCATGCGATCCCCGATCTTTTGGCCGAGCAGGGTCAGGCGCCGTATGCCAGCCTGCATCCGCCCGACGCGATCTTGAGCTGCGAGCCGGTGACGCAGGCCGACCTGCGCCGCGTCGTACTGGACGTCGAAGGCGTCAAGAACGCCTGGGTCGAGCCGATGATCGACGATGCGCCCGCCTTCTACTTCAACAAGAGCCGGGCCGAGCTGCTGCTAAAGACCAGTCAGCTGGGGGCCGAACCGATCACGCCGCGCGGCCTGCACCGCGTGTTCATCGAGCCGAGCGGCGACGTCGCGAGCCCCCGCCTGCGCGCCCTGGCTGCCGAGCGCCTGCACGCCTGCCGCAGCCTAGGCGCGGACCTCGGCGAGATCATCGTTCTTTCGACGCAGCCGGTGCAGGTCGAAGTGACGCTGGAGGTAAACCCGATCGACAACCCGCAGGCCCTGCTGGCACAGGTGCGGGCCTGCCTGGCCGAGCAGATCGCGCCCACGGTGCGCTTCGCCAGCTTGACCGAGCAGCTTGCGGCGGGGCAGTCGTTCGAGACCATCTACGAGGGACCGCTGCTGGGACGCGGCTTCCTTCCGCTGAGCACTACCGCCAACGAGAATCGTCGCACGACCGTCTACACCAGCGATCTGATGCATGCCCTGATGAGCCTGCCCGCCATCCGCGCCGTCAGCCGCCTGCGCATCGCCAAGGGCGGGACCTGGGAAGAGTGGTCGCTGCCCATCGACACCGACAAAACGCCGCGCCTTGATGCCGCCGGCTGCAAGGTCACGCTGCGTCGAGGTGGTCAGGTGATCCTGCGCTCGTCCCTGTTCAGCAGCGGCAGCGAGTCCCCGCCCGCAAGCCCAGTTCCGACCCGCAAGGACACGACGCTTCAGCCGCCGCCCGCCCGCGCCCGCCAGGTGGGAAACTACGCTTCGCTGCAGTCGCAGCTGCCCATGCTCTACGGCATCGGCGAGGCCGGCTTGCCTGACTCGGCCAGCGACGAGCGCAAGGCGCAAGCCGAGCAGCTCAAGGCCTACCTTCTATTCTTCGATCAGCTGTGTGCCAACCAGTTCGCGCAGCTTTCGCACCTGCCGGATCTGCTGTCCTTTTTCAGCCCAGCGCAGACCTATTTCAGTCAGGCCGTTGATGAGCCCGCGCTCGGTCTTGACACCGTGCGACCCCTCGATGCCGGGCATCGCCAGCGACTGCAGGCCCTGGTTGAGCCACCCGAGAGCGAGGCTGCGCTGGCCCGCAAGAACCGCCTGCTCAATCACCTGCTCGCTCGCTTCGCTGAGCCCATCTCAGAGTACGCGCAGGCCGTGCCGCTCGCCGATCTGGCGCGACAGAAGCAAGCCCTGCTGCGCGACTATCCCAACCTCAGCCGCAGCCGCGGCACCGCGCACAACATCCTGCTCCTCGATGCCCAGCACCCGGGGGGCCTGCCCGCCCGACTCAAGCTCGATCTCGGTCTGTCTGATGCCGCCGGCGAGCGCGTGCTCATCGTCGAGCACATCTTCCTGCGCCCCCGGCGCGAAGACTTCATCCTTGATGCGCAGGGCCAGTCGCTGATGTCGGAGCGGCCGATTCTCGCCAGCCCCCTTTTGCCGGATCCGTTCTCGCTGCAGGTCTCGTTCGTGCTGCCCGATGGCGTCGGCCGCTTTGCCCAGCCCGACTTCAAGGCCTTCATCGAAGATCAGCTGCGGCAGCGCCTGCCGGCCCACCTGATTCCCTACGTGCACTGGCTCGATGCCGCCGCGTGGGCGACGTTCACGACGGCGTATGCCGAGTTTCAGCAGGCCCTGCGCATCTACATCGCGCGGAGTTATGGCATCCGCCTGCCGGATATCGATGTCACCACCGTCAGCCTGCGCGCCATCGACGTCCGCGGGGCTCGCGATCGCGTCATCGATCTGCTGCAGCTTGGACAGACCTATCCGCTCCCCGATACCGACGTCCACGCCCAGAGCCTGACCGTCGGCTACGGCATGTCGCCGACGCTTTACATCGACCCGGCGCAGAAGGGCGTCCGCTATCAGCTCTGCGAGCAGACCGGGCAGGCTCTCAGCGGATTCCTTGTCGATGGCACGGGCTCGCAAGTGACCTTGGTCGGCCCCAACATCCAGGCCGACCACAGCTACCGCATCCGCGCCTACAAGATCGATCACCCTGAGCGGCAGACTTTTCTCCTCGGGACGGTGCCGATCAAGATTGGTCTCAACACCAATCTGCCCGTGTCGATCCCGGCGCTCGCTCTCACCGCGCCACTTATCGACTACGGCAGCAGCGTGCAGGTCAAGGTCGGCAGCACCCAGGCCGGGGCTCGCTACTATTTGATCGACCAGCACGACGTCACCGTCAGTGTCAGCTCGCAGATGGGCAACAGCGGCGACATCCTCCTTTCCAGCCAGCCGCTTTACGAAGATGTCGTCCTGCGCGTCTTCGCCATCCGCGACACCGATTTACCGGAAGGTCAGCTGCCGCTGAGCGCCATCCTGACCGCCTCGCTCGCTGTCGCAGTGCGCGCCAATCCGGGTGTAACGGTGCGACTGGCCGACTCTGCCATCGCCGATTACGGCGGCGTGGTCACACTGCTTATCGACAGCAGCCAGAGCAGCGTCGTGTACACCGCGCATGTCTATTCCGCGCTCGACACCGACTTTGTGCGCGCCCCCAGCAGCCCGGGCGGCCTGCTGAGTGTGGAGGTCCCCGGCGGCAGCCCGGTATACCTTACGGCTCCTGCCTGCCCAGTGCCCTGGCAGCAGCCTAGCCGGCCGTGCCAGGTTGCTTCAGCGGGCGGCAACGGCGGAACGCTGAGCCTGCCGCTGCCGCCGCTTGGCGAAGACAGCTTCGTCGTCATTCGAGCGGGCAAGACGCACACCGCGGCCAAGGATCTAACCTCGGCACTGCAGGTCACGCAGTCCCTGGCCCTGCTCTGCCGGCCGGCTCCGGTCGCCAATCTGCACTTACAGCTTACGGTCGGCGCCGACGGGAATAGCGGCTCGCTGTTGGTTACGGCGGGACAGCCGGGCGTGTTCTATTTCTTCCGCACCGAGGAGAGCGGCACGGTCCTTGGTCTGCCCGCCTACTTCCACAAGACCGACGACAGTGACAGCAGCGGCCAGCTTAACCGCGGCCTGGGCCAGGCTTGGCTCACTGTCGATCTCGTCGTCGCCCGCGACCCCGAGAGCACCAGCTCCACCGACCTGAGTCGCCGCGCACCGCCCGACCCGGTCGTCGAGCTCTCGGCGCTCCCGACTGGCGACACGCTGCACGTGCTGGCGCAGAAGGCCCGCACCGGCGTGGCCTGGACGACGGGCCGCATGGTGACCGTTTCCCGCAGCTAGCCGTCCCCCATGTCGCCGCCCCGCCATCGCATCCGCCGACAGATCCTTGAGATCCAGGTCCCCGACGCCAGCTCGGCCTGGCCGCTACAGACCTTGCTGTCGACGCTGCAGGTGCAGCAGATCGAGCCGCTCTTGGATGCCTGCCTGTCGCAGCTCTGCCCCAGCGACACCCTGCTGCGCATCGACCGTCTAGAGATCGACCTCGGCGTGCTGTCGCTGCCGCAGCTTGCGGAACAGCTCCCGGCGAAGCTCGCGGCGGCCCTGCCCCAGGCCCTGCAAGCACAGCAGCGACGGGATATGGGCCAGAGCGCCGACCCGTTCGACGGCCCAGGCGGCGGCCAAGACGAGCCACCGGAAAGCACCAGCCGGATGGAGCTTCTGGCCTACTTCGCGCAAACGGGAGCGCTGCCGTGGTGGGCCGATGCCCGCCAGCCGCAGCCGCTACGGGCCGCGCTCGACGGGCTCTTGAGCGCGCCGCCTTCGTCGCTGCCGCGCCAGCTGCGGGATCTGTTGGCCGACCGCACGCGACGGCTGCGTCTGATCCAACACCTGCCTGACGACAGCCTGCTGCACCTGTGCGCGGCCCTGGCAGCGCCCACGACCCCGTCTCCCAAGAACCGCGAGTCCACGGCGGTGCTACACGCCCTGCTCGACGTCGCGCGCCGCGCCGGATTGACCCAGCTTGCCGTCCCGGCGACACGACTGCGACAGTCCCTGTTTCTCGCCACGCTGGGCCGCCTGGCCAGCTCGGCCTCGCCCTCTGCTCCGCTGGCGGGACCGGCTTTCGTGCAGGATCTTCTGCCCTACGTAGCGCTAGAGGCGGGGCTCAGCCACGCGGCGCTGGCCAGCGGACTGTCTCGCGAGCTGCCGCCCACGGGGGGTAGCACGGCCATGAAAGTCCTGCGCCAAGCCCTGCGCGACACCCTGGCCTCCCCGGCCTATGCCGCAATGGGTTCCCAGACACAACAGGCCAATCCGTCCTATCGACACAGCCCCGCCCAGTCTGTCGATCCGTCCCAGGCACGGCCCAGCCCCGATGGCGCTCTCGCACCGCCCCCTGCCCGGCCTGGTCCATTGCCCCTGCTGCCGCCGCGCCCTCCGGCTGAATCCACGCAAATTCCGTCAGTAAATCCCAACGCATCTCCCCTGGCGAACCTGCACAGCCTCGACACTAAGCGCCGCGAAAGTCGCGAGCCAGTGGGTGATGCACGCGAGCCCGTCATGCCCCCGGCGGACCGTCTAATGTCGCCATATAGGCATGAATTAATTCAAGAACAAAGTCAGCAATTTGTCCGCCATTCTGTTCATCAATCTAGCCCTTCGACGGAGTCGCCGTTACGCACGGCGCCCCGGCCAGCCCCCAGCCCCAACCGCGAGCGGCTGGCAACCGAGGATCCGCACGCCCCCGCCGCAAGCCCCCCGGCGCAGCCCGTCGGGGAAAACTCGCTCGCCGAGACCGACGCGGCGATGGGTCCGGTACTCGCGCAGCTGTGCGATCAGCTCGTCGCCCTCTACGAGCGCGCGCCCGCCGAGCAGCAAAGCAGCATCCAGGCCGTGCTGCGCCTGGTCACAGGAATCGCCGAGGTTGACGGACGAGCCAGCGCCCAGACAGCGACGGTGCACGAGGCGACGGCAGCGCCCGACGCGACGCCCAACACGACGACCGACGCGACGAGCGACACGACGCCCGACACGACGCCCGACACGACGCCCGACACGACGAGCGACGCGACGAGCGACGCGACGAGCGACACGACGACCGACGCGACGACCGACGCGACGCCCAACACGACGACCAAACATCAGGTCGAGCCGAACGGCGCAGAACGGGTCGACCGGAAGGCCGAGGAGAGCGAAGCGGCGCGCGTGCACCCGCCGAAAACGGAAGCGGCGATGCCAGCACGTGCGAATCCGGTCGCTGCGGCGGGCTGGCCGACGGCCCGGCTGCGGCAGCTGCTGCAGCTCCTTTTGCACCTGCGACCGCTGCGGCTCGTGCCCGTCGCGACGCTGGGATCGGCCCTTGCCGCGGTCGGGGAGGAGCTGGCGCGGCGTGCCGCTGCCCAGTCGGTGGCCGCCGGACCCCTGGCAATGTCTCGCCCTCTGCGGCGGTTGCCTCCTTCGTCTGAGCCCACCCCGCCCGCGGTCGATCTGGCCTTTTCGCGCGGCGAAGAGGTCTATGTGCAAAACGCCGGGCTGGTGCTGCTGTGGCCGTTTCTTTCGTCGCTGTTTCACGCACTGGGGCTGTGCTTCCGCGGCCAGTTTGCCGACCCGATGGCGAGGCATCGCGCCACTGGCCTTTTGCACTATCTGGCCACCGGAGAGCGCGAGCCAGTCGAGTATCAGCTGACCTTGGCCAAGCTGCTCTGCGGCCTGGACGATGAGGATCTGCTGGAGTTTGGCGAGCCGGTCAGCGACGCCGAAGCCGAGGAGTGCGACCGCGCCCTGCAGGCCGCCATCGCCCATGCGCAGCTCTTGGGCGAGATGAACCCGAGCGACTTCCGCACGCTGTTCCTGCTGAATCACGGCGTGCTCAGCCCACGCGCCGAGTCGCTGCTGTTGCGCGTCGAGCGGACGCCGCACACGGCACTAGTCGAGCGCTTCCCCTGGCCCTGCAGCTGGATCCGCTTGCCGTGGCTGCGCATCCCGCTACAGGTTGAGTGGTAGGCCGCGCGGGTCGTCAGAAGTCACCGCGGCTGGGACGGAGCCGGCGACAAAGATTGGGCTTGGTGCCGGCCGCCGCAGCCGCTAGCTTCCGGCCATGCGCGCGCTTCCCGACATCCTGATTGGCCAGCCTCGCATCCTGTTTGTCGGCATCAACCCCGGCCTGCGCTCTGCCGAGATCGGCCATCACTTCGCCGGGCGCGGCAACCCCTTCTATCGCCTGCTGCACGCCGCCGGCCTGACGCCGATCGCGCTTACACCCGAGGAGGACGTTCGCCTGCCGGAGTTTGGCCTGGCCCTCACCAACCTCTGCCCCCGTCCCAGTCGCGCCGCCTCGGAGCTGAGCCGAGCCGAGATCGCAGACGGTGCGCGCCGACTGGCGGAAAAGATCGCCCAGCTTCGTCCGGCCGTCGTCGCCTTCGTCGGTCTGTCGATCTACCAAGACTTCTTCCAGCTCCCGCACAGCGGTGGCCCCGGCGAAAAACCCCAGACCGTCGCGGGCGCGCGCATCTTCGTCGTCCCCAACCCCAGCGGCTTAAATCAGAGCTTCCCCGGCTTTGCCGACAAGCTCACCTGGTTTCGGCGCCTGGCGGAATTCGCCGCGCCCGGCCCAAACCCCGCGCCGGCCCCGCGCCCCGCATAGATTCCCTGCCCGCGCCTTGCGCCGCCGTTCACGGCCGGCCCCAGCTGGATGCGGCGTCGCCCTTGCCCCACGAAGCGCGACGCTGATACGGTGCGCCTGCGCCTCTGGCGTTGATCGAAAGCTCGTTACAAAAGGATCCCTTCATGAAAAAGCTCTCGGCACTTCTGGTTCTGGGCATCTCGCTGTTTTCTCTGGCCGCCGACGCCGCCGTCACCGTGCGCTATTACAACCGCGACTCGAAGAAGTACACGTTTGAAGCCACCTGCAGCGGCAGCCACTACACCGTGACCTTCGACGGCAGCACCACGTCGTCGACCACCATCCAAGGCTCCGCCCCCTGCAAGGTCAAGGACGCCGGTGGCGAAGTCACCCTCAAGGGCGGCGAGAACATCGAGATCAAAGACGGCCGCATCATCGTCAAGTAATCCCGGGGCTGGCCCGCGGAAAGTCGCCTCGGGTGGCGACGCCCGGCCCGCCCCCTTCGCCGCTGCGTCAGGGGGTGCAGACGATGGCGGCGAGTGCGTGCTTACGCTGCTGACGCGCCGCATCGACCAAGCCACGCAGCACGCGCTCAAGCTCGCGAGGGGTAGAAGCCAGCGCGAGCTCTGACGCTGGAATCGTCGTCCAAAATGGATGCGTCAGCACGGCAAGGCACAGCGGCTGGCTGGTCTCGTAGTGTTCGATCCGCACCTGCGAGGCCTGTCGTTCGGCATCGGCGGCTTCGTCCTGCAGATCCCAGCCGCCGCGCGCCGACACCTTCCAGTGCACATCCGGAATTAGGTGGGCGATGGTGATCATCGCTGGCCCGCTGGGGGGAAGTGCCAAGACATCTTCCTTGCCGACCGGTCCCGCCGCTCCCGGGGCAGCGCTCCACAAACGCAGGCCTCCGATCCGCGCGCTCCGCACGTCGGCCGCAGTGGCCTCTAGCAGCAAAAATTCCGCGCTGCACCACAAGCGCAACCGTCGCTCGTGCTCGGTCAGTTCCCGTCGAAGATCGGCGATGAACCGCGAGGTCGCGGCTCCGAACTCATCGCTGGTCGAGACGAAGCGGTCGGCCACGGCGGTTACCGGAGCCAAGAGCCGCTGCGCCCAGCCGATGTCCATCATCCCTCCAGATAGCGACACCACCGCCAATCGGCAGGCACCGCTCGCCGTCACATGCGCGATGCGGCGCTCGGCATCGCGGGGTTCGCAGTCTGATGTGTAGACAGAAACAGAGATGGCCATGGTTGTCTCGGTCCTCTGGGGCGACGGCTCGATCGTAGCCTGAAAGATAGCGAGACCTGTGCGCTGCTGCACGACTGCGGAGTGAGGGACGGGCAGCGGTAGTTGATCCAGCGGCCGCAGAATCGACAGGTTCGCCGTCGTTCGGAGGTGGTTGGTCGGCGATCTGAAGCAGTCCGCTCAGCAGTACGGCGTCGCGCTTCACGTTCAGCGCACCAGAATTCCCATTTGGGGCCTGACGCGGGCTACCCGGCCGACCATCTATTCCAGCGTGCTGACCGCCCCCTGACATGGCGTGAACGCAGCGAACATGCGCGCATTTCTGCGGTACGCGATCCAGTCGGAATAGGCCACCGCCACCTGCAGCCCCTCACGTCCAGAATCTCCTGCGGCCCCTCACGGCCACTCCCCAAAATTGGCGGCGCTCGGCGGCACCGCGGAAGCGAAGGCAGTGAGGCCGGCAGGCGGCGGGTTCTGCTTGTGCAAGCAGAGTCTCCGATGGGAAAATCCTCGGGCGCCATCGCGTCCGCTGCGGGCCGCCCACCGCAGCCCTTACAGTCGTCTACCCAGGGGGAATTCATCCATGCGATTGTCTCTGCTGCACTGTTTTGTGATCGGCTGTCTAGCGTTTGCGACCCATGGAACCTTGGGACGCCTGTCTCTTTTGGGCAACGCCAGGGGCTCAGACGCTTCGGGTGCAGAGGGAGGATCCGGATCAGGCAGTGGCGGGAAAGCCGGCTGGACGGCTGGCGAAGGATCGCCCACGAGTACCGGAAATACAGAGGTCGAATACAGCGACGGCAAGGCCACCATCCCCTGGCGCGAGATTGAAGGCATCAGCCCCGACGGCAACCGCAGCTATCTGTATAGTGCCTGCGCGCAGCTCAACCAGTTCTGGGGCTCTGAGATCTCGTGTCGCGTCGATCACCCAAGCTTCCAGCGCTTCTACGACAGCCTGGCCAAGCAAAAGGCGCGAGTCCGCGACCTAGGCGGCAACTCGGGCAACGTAGGGAGTATGTTTAGCGTCGCGATTGGCTGCTTCAGCGACTATGCCACCGCCCTGGGCAGCATCGTCTATAGCTTTGGTGCTCGCAACGACAAGACCAAGGCGGAGTTCAAGACCAAGGTCAAGACCATCACCATCCGATACATCGACGGCACCGACCCTGCAGAAAAGAGCAAGACCGTCGAACCCTTCGTCGAGCTGAAGGGCACCGACCTGGTGCTGCATGTGCGAGCTGATCTGGTCTCGGGCTCGGATGGCATGTGGCGCAGCGACAGCACGGGAATCATGCATGGCTGCGGCTGGATCAATGCCGGTGTCCTGGCCAACTTCCCCCAGCTGAAAAAAGTCTACGACGACTCCCACTAGACCCCAACTGCGCCGAATCTGCGTTTTCTCGTCGCTGCGCCACACCCACCCGTCGATACGATACGACATGGCGCGGCGATAAGCATCGCGCGACTTGTTCATGCCAAACGCGGTCTGGCCGTGTTGCTCAATGGCGTCTAGGAGGACCTACGTTTGGGCTGGAGCTAAGAGCGGGGGGCAGGTCAATCGATGGGGACGTCGAGGAGCGGAGCGAGCTGGCTGCTGATCACGCTCCACATGTGCTCGTAGCGGATGCCGTGGTCGGCGCAGATGATGCGAGCGGCGAACGAATCCGAGGTGTGCCCCATCCACTCCATGATGCGGTCGGCATCGATCATCGGATCCTGACGACCGATGATGGCGGTGATCGGGATGGGCACGACGCGCTTGTCTTCATGCACATAGGTGCGCAGCACGCGCAGATCGGCGCGCAGGGTGGGGATGAAGAACGCGGCTAGCTCGTCATCGTCGAGCTTTTCCGCCCCGCGCCCCAGCGCGCCCGCTCGCCGCAGGAGATCTAGTAGCTCGCCATCAGACAGCGTGTCGCTGGAGAACTTGCCACTCGCATCCTGTCGGCCTTGCCCCAGGTAGCGCTCCAGCTCGCTGCCGCGCCGCGGCGAGGCACAGGCCGAGACAAAGAGGTGCATCGGATGGGCCAGTCCCTTCTGCGCCAGATCGTGCGCGGCCTCGAAGGCCAACACACTGCCAAAGGAATGGCCGACAAAGGCCACCGGAATACCGCCTTTGAATACGCTCAGAAGTTCGTCGCGAATCCCCGATAGCAGCTGAGGCATGTCGCTGTAAGGCGGCTCGGTGAGGCGAGCGCTGCGACCAGGCAGGTGCACGGCGCTGATGTTGACGATAAGCGGCAGCTTGGTCGTGAAGCGCTGGAACAGCTCGGGCCCACCGCCGCCAGGTGGGAAACAGACGAGGTGTAGCTTGGGCGTCGGCGCGCTGTGCAGGCGCACCAGGGCGCTGCCCCGCGTTGGGCCGGCGGCCATGGCAGATACGCTCAAGCTGCCGCCCTCGCCAGGGCTGGGACCGAAGAACGGCAGGTTCTTGCCGCGCTCTTTCGATCGGCCGCTCGCTCGTTCATCTGGGACCAGCGCCCGCTGCAGATAGTCGGACAGCACAGCGACGGTGGGGTGGGTCCATAGCAAGCTGGCCGGGACGCGAATGCCCAGCGACGACTCGATGCGATTGCGCAGCTCTAGACCCATCAGCGAGTCCATGCCCAGCGACGACAGCGGCACGGTCACGGCGATCTGGTTTTCGGCGAGCCGCAGCACCTGCGCCACCTGGGCTAACAGCACCTCGGCCAAGAGCGCCCCGCGGACTTTTGGCTCGGCGGCCAACAGGCGCCCGCGCAGCTCTTGCACGCCGCCTTCGCTGCGTAGCTCTTTGGGCAGCTCGCTATGCAGGCGCGACAAGCGGCGCGAAGCGGCCACGGCGCGATAGAACTCGCCCCAGCGCTGCACGTCGAGCGGCACCACTCCCATCTGCGCGACTTCGTTTTGCAGCAGTCGATCCAGCGCCGCGATGCCCTGATCGGGGGTCAGGCTGTCGATGCCGCGCGTGGCCAGCCGCGCCCCGCGATTGTCTTGCTCGGTGGCCAGCCCGACCTCCGAGAATGCGCCCCAGTCAACGCTGAGAGCGGGCAGTCCCAGCGCGTGACGGTGATGCGCCAGCGCGTCGAGGAAGGTGTTGGCGGCGGCATAGTTGGCCTGGCCCGCGGAGCCCAGCAGACCGGCCGCTGACGAGTACATGACAAAGAAATCGAGCGGCTTGTGGCGGGTTAGCTCGTGCAAGTGCCAGGCGCCTTGCAGCTTGGGACCCATGACGGTGCGAAAGCGCAGAGGCGTCTGCTGCATGATCAAGCCATCGTCCAAGGCACCGGCCGCGTGAACGATGCCGGAAAGCGGCATGCCGCTGCCCTGGATGTCGGCCAGAATCTGCTCTAGCTGCCCGCGATTGGCGACGTCGCCTTTGGCGATCGAGACGCGCGTGCCCTTGGCCACCAAGCCCGAGACCGCGATCCGCTGCTCGAAGCTGACGTCGCCGGCTCGCCCCATCAGCACCAAGTGACCGGCTCCGCGATCTCCCAGCCACTGCGCGACCTTCAAGCCCAGGCCCCCCAGGCCGCCGGTGATCAAATAGCTGCCGTTGCTGCGGATCGGCACCTCGGTGCGCGGCTGGGTTCGCACCAGCGCGTCGCTTTCGGACAGCGTTAGCACCAGCTTGCCGATGTGCTGCGCCTGCGCCATCTTGCGGAAGGCATCGGCCGCGCGGCTGATGGGCACCGTCTCGACCGGCAGCGTGGGCAGTCGCGAGGCGCTAATCAGCTCCATCACCTCGCGCAGCAGGCGACCGAAGCGCTCGGGGCGATTCTCGCTGAGCGCAGCCAGATCGACGGCGCTATACGAAAGGCTGCGGCGAAACGGCAAGAGCCCCAACGGACGATCGGAATAGATGTCGGTCTTGCTGAGCTCAATGAAGCGCCCGTCCTGGCCAAGGGCAGCAAAGCTCGCTTCGATGGCGGACCCCGACAGCGAGTTCAGGACGACATCAACCCCCGCGCCCCCCGTGGCAGCCAGAACCTGAGCCGAAAAATCCAGCGCGCGCGAGTCCATAACCAAGCGCACGCCCTGCGCTCGCAGCCAGTCCCGCTTCGCCTCGGTACCGGCGGTGGCGAAGACCTCGGCGCCGAGATAGCGCGCGATGTGGACCGCAGCCAGGCCGGTGCCGCCGGTGGCGGAATGGATCAGCACACGCTCGCCGGGCTGCAAGTGCGCAAGGTGGACCAGGCCATACCAGGCCGTCATGTAGGCAATCGGCAGCGCGGCGGTTTGGATCGGATCGAGCGAGCTCGGACGGGCGGCTACCCGGCTTGCGGCCACCGTGACATGCGTCGCAAAGCTGCCCGGGGTCACGGCCACGACCTCCTGCCCCAGCTGCAGATCGCGGACTCCTTCACCGACAGAGACGATTCGTCCGACGCACTCGCCGCCCAGCATCAGCGACTGCGCCCCAGGATAGATGCCCATCGCGGTCATCACATCTTTGAAGTTCAGGCCGGCGGCTTCGACGGCGATCTCGACCTCGCCGACCGCGGGTGGGCGGCGCTCACAGAGACGCAGAAACAGCTGGTCGAGGACGCCCGGCTTCTCAATGCTCAGGCGGTACGCTCGGCCGGCTGAGCGCTCCAGGCGCTGACGCCGCTCGGCCTCGGGTAGGCGATGCACCAGGCGAGCGACCAGGCGCTGACCGGCGCGGAAAGCGACTTCGTCTTCGTCATCATCGGCCAAGAGCTCGGCCAGGATGGCGGCGGGCTCGTCCTCTGGGCGAGCCGGATCGAGATCCAGGCGGATGCAACGTAGCTCGGGATGTTCGACGGCGATGGTGCGGGCCAGGCCCAAAAGTGGCGCTTGGGTCAGTGAGAGCAGTCCCTCGCTGGCGGCTTGCGCACCGCGGGTAAACAGCCACAGCCGCGGCACATCGCGGTACCACATGCCGACTAGAGCCTGCACCACGTGCAGCACGCTGTCGCAGCCTTGCAGCAGCGCTTTTTCGGGAATCTGAGCATCGCTGATGCCCTCGACCCCGACCCGTCCCATGTGCACGATCGCGGTGGGCGCCTTGTCGCCAAACGAGGCGGTAAGCAGGACGCGCAAGGCGGTCGAGTTGGGCAGCAGAGACTCGCCTTGGGCAACGGCATGACCGGCCTGCTGCAGAGCATCGCGCAGCGCTCGCCCCAGTGCGCCGCCGTCCCCCAAGAGCAGCCAGCGCCCACTCTGCCCACGAGGCGAGGGCACCGACTTGGGCTGAAAGTCCGTCGACAGATACCAGCGATCCTGTCGATCCGAAGACTCGCTGTTGGCGTGGCGCTGTACGGCCAGCTCAGCGATCTCGGCCACCACGCGGCCGTTGTTGTCGAGGAGGGTGAAGCGAGCCCGATGCCGATTGGGCTGTGCCGGCTCGGCGGGCAGGAGCTGGGCGTGGCTGAAGATCTCAGGCGGCGGATCGCCGTATACCTGCAGCGCGGTCACCTGCACAGGCAGCCATGGGGCGCTGCCACGCTCGGGTCCCAGCGCGGCCATGAGGACCTGCAGGCAAGAATCGAGTAGCGCTGGATGAAACACATAGCCCTGACGACTCCCGGCAGCGGCGGGCAGCTCGATCCTGCCCAGGGCCTCTTTTTCGCCGCACCACAGCTGCCGCAGGCCGCGGAAGGCTTCGCCGTATTCCATGCCCATGGCGTTGAGCTCGGCATAGGGCTGGTTGGCGTCATCGGCCGCGTAGGGGACAAGTCGATCGCGCAGGGCGGCCAGATCGACAGGCGGCAGGCTGCGCGACAGCTTGCGGCGCTTGAGAAAACCGCGGGCATGAATGCGGAAGCTGCTGGGTGCTCCGCCGGGCTCTCGGCTGGCCACTTGAATGCGCTGCCGGCCGAAGAGCTCCTCGCTGACGACGGTCTGCAGAAGCACGGGACTGTCGGTGGGCAGACCGAGAGCTTCTATCAAGGACAGCTCGCTGATCTCGAAGGGCTCGGCAGAAAAGCGCTCACGGCCACCCGAGAGCGCCATTTCAAGATACGCGGCCCCGGGAAAAATCATCGCGCCTTGCACGCAGTGATCGCGCAGCCAGGCCATGCGGCGGGTATCCACCGTCTGTTCCCAGAGGCGAGTGCCGGGCTGGGTCGACAGCACCTGCAGCGCGCCGAGCAGCGGATGCCCGGTGGCCGGCGCGCGGCCGATTCGGCTGCTTGCGGAGGCTGGTGGATCGACCCAGAAGCGCTGTCGCTGCCAAGCATAGGTGGGCAGATCGATGGTCGCCGCCGGTGTCGGGAACAGCTTCGGCCAAGCGACCGCCAGCCCGGCGCACCACAGACTGGCCAGGCTGCCGAGCAGGGTGGCTCGTTCGGCTTGCTCGCGACGGAGCGATGGCAGCACCGCCCCTCGCTGCCCAGCTTGTGACAGCAGCTCTTCGATCGCGGGAAGCAGCACGGGGTGCGGACTGAGCTCCAGCACCAAAGAGCTGCCGCTCGCCAGCAGCGTCTGCATGACCTCGCCGAACCGCACCGGCTGCCGCAGGTTCTGGACCCAGTAGTCCGCCACCAGCTCGGGACCGTCTAGCTCACGCGCGGTCACGGTGGAGAACATCGGGATCAGGCAGCGCGCGGGATGCAGATCAGGCAGCGTCTGTCGCAGCTCAGCGAGCAGGGGTTCGACCTGGGGACTGTGACTGGCGACATCCACTTTGACCCGACGGCAGAACACACCGCGGGCCTGCAGCGCGCCCAGCACCGCACTCAAGGCAGCGGGATCGCCTGAGATGACGGTCGAGCGCGGGCCATTGCTGACGGCAATGCTGAGCCGGTCTTCGTATCCACCGAGCAGCGTCGTCGCTTCCTCGGGCGAGCAGTCAAGAAGCGCCATCTCGCCCTGCCCGCTGATCTGGCGCAGCAGGCGGCTACGACGACAGACAATGGCGGCGGCTTCGTCCAAGCTCAGCGCGCCGGCGACGTATGCGGCAGCGACCTCGCCCATGCTGTGACCGACGACGACATCGGGCTCGATGCCCCACGAGCGCCACAGCGCAGCCAGTGCGACGGCGAAGGCAAACAGCACCGGCTGCACAACATCGACCTGGGCGAGGCGCGAATCGGCATCCTCAGCATTCAGCTCCGCCAGGACCGAGAAGCCGGCCTCGCGGGCGATGATCGCATCACAGGCCGTGATCGTTTCGGCAAAGACGGGCTCATCGCGCAGCAGGCTTCGCCCCATGCCCAGCCACTGCGAGCCCTGGCCCGGAAAGACGAAGACCCGCTTGGGCACGGCCCCGGCCCAGCGCGTCGTGCCCAGGACATCGCCTGCCTGTCCCCGCACCAGCAGGGCTGCAAGCTGACTCTGCAGGTCGGCCAGCGACGACGCAACCAGGGACAGTCGGTGGTCCAGGGCGGCTCGGCGGCAGGCCAAGCTATAGGCCAGATCGCGGGGCGCGGGCTGCGCTCCCGCAGCGAGATGAGCCTGCAAGCGGGCGACTTGAGCCGACAGCGCCGACTCGCTATGAGCCGACAGCAAGAAGAGTTCAGGCAAGCTCGCCGGTGGCTCAGGGCCACGTGCTGGCGGCGACGTGCTGCTTGAAGTGTCCGGCAGTGACGCGGCCTCTGCGGGTGCCTCTTCGAAGATCACGTGCGCGTTCGTGCCGCTGAGGCCGAACGCGCTGAGCCCGGCGCGACGGGGGCGGGGGCCACGCGGCCAGGCCGACGTCTGTTGCACTACGCGCAAAGGCAGGGCCTGCCACGGGATCAGCGGGTTCAGCTCGGCAATCGCGGGCTGGGCGGGAAGCTCGCCATGCTGCAGCGCCAACAGCACCTTCGCCGCACCGGCCAAGCCCGATGCGGCTTCCATGTGGCCCACGGTCGCCTTCAGCGCGCCCAGCAAAAGCGGCTGCTCTGCCGAGTGACCCGAGCCATAGACCGCGGCCAGGGCCCCCACCTCGATGGGATCTCCAAGCTTGGTCCCTGTGCCGTGGCACTCGACGTAATCGACATCCGCCGCGCTCAACCCGGCCTGCGAAAGCGCCTGTCGCAGCACGGCTTGCTGGGCGGGTCCGTTGGGGGCGGTCAGGCCGTTGCTAGCCCCGTCGTGATTGATAGCGGTGCCGCGCACGATTCCCAGGATCGGGTTGCCATCGCGCTGCGCTTCAAAGAGGCGCTTAAGAACCAGCACGACGCAGCCTTCGGCACGGCCGTATCCATCGGCGTCGGCGGCAAACGTGCGGCAGCGGCCATCGGTCGACAAGGCACGCAGCTGCGACATCATCACAAAGCTGCGCGGCGACAAGAGCAGGTTCACCCCACCCACGAGCGCAGTCGAACAGTCTTTCGCGTGCAGGCTCTGACAAGCCAAGTGCAGGGCCACCAGCGATGAAGAACAGGCGGTGTCGACGTACAGACTGGGTCCCTGCAAGCCCAAGAAGTAAGACAGCCGTCCGGCAAGGACACTCGATAAATTGCCGGTGCCGCTGTAGCGCGCGGCAGCGACATCGCTCATCTCTTGCAAGCGCTCGGCGTATTCGTTGGCCCCGGCGCCGACGAAGACACCCGTGCGGCTGTCGCGCAGCGCCAGCGGATCCTGCCCGGCCCGCTCCAGCGCTTCCCAGCTGACCTCAAGCAGCATTCGCTGCTGTGGGTCCATCGTCAGGACCTCAAGCGGAGCGATGCGAAAGAAGGCGGCATCAAAGGTCTCGATGTCCGACAAAAAAGCGCCGCGCGTCACCGTGGCGAACGCGCCGCCATCGAGGCTGGGGTCCACCCAGTCGGCTGCCTTCCAGCGACTAGGCGGCACGTCGCGCACCACATCTGTGCCGGCGCGCATAAGCGCCCAAGCCCCCTGCGGATCGCTGACGTCCCCCGGCCAGCGCATCGCCATGCCGATCACCGCGATGAGATCACGACTCGGCTCAACTGGGCTTTCTGCCACCGCGGCTTCGGCTGGCTCGGGGAACACCGTCTCGCGCAAGTAGGCGGTCAGGCGCTCCACACTGGGATGGTCGAAGGCGAGGGTCGAAGACAGAGGCTGCCCGAGCTCGCGCTGCAGGGTCTTCTGCAACTTCACCGCCATCAGCGAGTCCATGCCCAACTCACCGAAGCGCTGACTGCCCCCCACGGCCGCGGCATCGCTGATACCAAGGACGTTGGTAACGCAGCGCCGCACGATGGCGTCCAAGGTCCGCAGGCGCTCGGCTCGCGAGATCGCCGTCGCGGGGGCAGCCCGGTCAGTCGGCGCAGGTTCGATGGGAAGGAAGGCGCGGGTGAGCTGCCGCTGGCGTGCTCCCGGGGGCAGCGAGGCGGCAAAGCGTCCCCAGTCCATCGCTGCGACCATCAGCTGCGCTTCGGTGCCGCGAAGCTGACGTCCGAGCAGCGACAGCGCTTCTTGGTCTGTCAGCTGCTGCGTGCCCAGCTCGCTGAAGACCTCTTTGCGCAGCCGCTTGGCCATGCCAAGAGTCCACGGGCCAAAGCCCAGACTGACCGCCGGCAGCCCCTCGGCTCGCCGCAGCTCGGCCAGCGCATCCAGCACCGCATTGGCGGCGGCATAGCTGCCCTTGCCCGGTGGCCCCAAGACCGCGGCAACAGATGAGAACAGCACAAAAAAATCGAGCGAGAGGTCGCGCGTGATCTGATGCAGGACCCAGGCTCCGACGGCTTTGGAGCGCAGGACGGGGTCCAGCAGGGCAACATCCTGCTGCGCCACCAAGGCATCCGACATCACCCCCGCAAGATGCAGCACGCCACGCACCTTGGGCTGCAGCGAGGACAGAAGCCCTCGCATCGCCTCGGCATCAGCGACATCGATTGCAGCCGCGGTGACTTGCACACCTTGCGCCACGAGCTGAGCAACGACGGCTGCGGCCTCCTTTTGCCCATCCTGCGGATCCGCAATCGCCGCGCCTGCGCTGGGCAGGCCATGGCGGCTGGTCAGCACCAGATGGCGTGCCCCCTTTTCAACCAACCACTGCGCGACGGCCAGGCCCAGCCCACCAAGTCCTCCGGTGATGACATAGGTTGCCTCGGCGATGACCGCTACCGACGCTGGCTCGGCCTCTTTCGGCAACGGGCGGAGCTCGATGGCCAAGCGGCGATGGCCGCGCAGCGCAAGCTGATCCTCGGCGGTGGGATTTAGGATCTCGTTCAGAAGAGCGGGAACATCATCCGCCCCAGCCCGCGGATCGAGATCGATAAGACCGCCCCAGGCGGCTGGATTTTCCGTCGCTAGCACGCGTCCCAGACCCCAAAGCGCGGCCTGCAATGGGGCGGGGCGTTCGCCCGGGGATACGGCCCAGGCCCCGCGTGTCACCAGCCACTGACGAGGGGAAAGTCCGCGGGCGGTGAGCAGCCGGTTGACGCGCAGCACCGGCGACAGCAGCCCCTGCAGCCGCGCCAAGACATCGGCTGCGGTCGCGGCTTCAGCATCGCTGGCGTCGAGCGCGGCAAGATAGGCCACGCCTTCCCAGGTAGATTCTGGCTCGGCCAGCCGCGCATCCAGCTTCGCGAGATCGGCGTCGACCGGCACAAGAACGACGCGCCGCCCCGCTCCCTTGAGCGCCGCGCCAAGCTCGCGCGAAAGTTCACCCTCTGCCGCGAGCACCAGCCAGGAACTACCCGTTGGTCCCGGCTGCAGCGCCGACGAGCGCGGCCGCTCTACCCACTCGAAGCGGTACAGCGATGCATTGCTGCCAGACGAGCTGCGGGTCGTCGCGGATCCGGGCTGTAGCGGCCAGTACGACTGCCGCTGAAACGGGTAGCTCGGTAGGTCAAAACACCGTCCGCGCGTGCTGAACACGCCGTCCCAATCGACCTGCATGCCGCGCGTAAACAGGTCGCCCAGTGCGGCAAGCGCGCTCTCCTCTTCGCGACGCTCAGCGCGCAGGCTGGGGATTAGTGCGGCTTCTAGCTGCGGCAAGCAGGCCGGCACCAAGCCAAGCAGCGTCGATTTCGGCCCGATCTCGACGAAGCTGCGCACGTCGGCAGCAGCGAGGGTGTGCAGACCATCGGCGAAACGCACGGCCTCGCGCACATGGCGGACCCAGTACTCGGGCGTGCAGATCTCTGCTCCGGCCAGGCGTCCGCTGAGGTTGCTGATCAGCGGTCGGCTCGGGGCGTGATAGCGGATCGAGCGCGCCACCTCGGCAAAGGCAGCCAACATCGGATCCATAAGTGGCGAGTGGAAAGCATGCGAGACCCGCAGCATCTTCGTCCGCACGCCGCGCGCTGCGAAGCTCTCGACGATGCGCAGCACCGCCGCGTGGACACCCGAGATCACCACCTGCTCGGGACCGTTGACTCCAGCGATGGCCACCCCGTTGGCATCGGCGGAAAGCGCGGCAGCCACCGTCGCCTCGGGACAGGCGATCGAGGCCATCGCCCCACCAGCCGGCAGGGCCTGCATCAGCTCGGCGCGGGCCAGGCAGAGCCGCGTCGCATCCTCCAGCGTAAAGACGCCGGCGATGCAGGCGGCGACCAGCTCGCCGATGCTGTGACCGGCTAGCAGATCGGGGGTTACGCCCCAGGCCTGCCACAGCATGCACAGCGCATACTCCAGAACAAACAGAGCGGGCTGCGTATACCCGGTCTGATCCAGCAGCGCGGCGTCGGCCTGCCCCGCCTGCGCCCACATCACCCGGCGCAGGAAACCGGGGCGCCCGCGCTCAAACAGGCGCAGCGCGCGCTCGAAGGCCTCGGCAAAGGCTGGGAAGGCGCGATGGAGGCCCTGACCCATACCCGCGATCTGCGCCCCCTGCCCGGTGAACAAAAACGCCAGCTTGCTGGTCGACGTATCGCCCTGCGCAGTCGGCTCACCCGAATCAGGATCGGGAGCCGCGGCGAGCGCAGCTTCCAGTTCAGGGAACGAGCGTGCAACCAGCGCCGTCCGATGCCGCAAGGGGCTGCGCGTGGTCGCCAAGCTATAGGCCAGATCGGCGATTGCAGGACGAACGGGTCGGCGCAGATACGCGAGCAGGCGTTGCCGCTGCGCGGCCAGAGCGGCCTCTGACTGTGCCGACAGAACCACCAGCTGCGCTGACTCGACCTCCGGCTCGTCCGTCGTCAGCGGGACGGTGGGCGGGGCGTCGAGCGATGCCCCCCGCAGCCACAGCTGGGCCAGCGTGCTCAGCACCGCCCCCTGCTCGGCTTGATCGCGCTGCAGCGTGCCGCAGGCGAAGGCCGAGCTACCTGCCGCCTGTAGGGTCTGCAGGATCGACCGCAGCACGATGGGATGCGCGTTGACCTCGACGAATAGCTCGATGCCCTGGCCCTGCAGCGCCTCAATGCCTTCCCGGAAATGAACCGGGCTGCGCAGGTTCTGTGCCACCCAAGCGCTATCCAGCGACTCTCCCGGCACAAAACCACGCGCTGAGGTCGACCACATCGGCACGCGACCAGGCCGCGGACGCAGACCCTGTAGGGCCGCACGCAACGGTTCCAAGAGCGGATCCATCTGCGGACTGTGGGCGGCGATGTTTACGTCGATGCGGGCGGCAAAGCGGCCCTGGGCGCGCAGCTTTTCGATCACTGCATCCAGCGCGGCCGGACGCCCCGACAGAATCGTGGCATCGGGGCTGTTTTCGCCGGCAATGCAAAGCGCATCCTCGTAGGCCGACAAGTAGGCCTGGGCTTCCGAGAGCGATAGCTGCACCAGCGCCATTCCCCCATTCCCAGCGGTCGTCGCCTGCAGCCGGCTGTAGTTCACCACCAAGCGTGCCGCGTCATCGAGCGAGAGCGCACCGCAGACATAGGCAGCGCTGACTTCCCCGACGCTGTGGCCGATGATGCACGTTGGGTGCAGACCGTGAGCTTGCAGCATGGCGGCCAGAGCCACCTGCACCGCAAACAGGCAGGGCTGCACCACGCTCGTCATCGCAAACTGCGAGCTGGGCAGATGCAGCTCCTGCAACAGCGAGAAGTGGCCATAGCGCGCAATCGCCGCATCGCAGGCGGAAAACGTCGCGCGGAACGTGGGGTCCTTTCGAAAGAGCTGCGTCGCCATGCCGCGCCACTGGCCACCTTGCGGCGAAAACACCCAGGCGACCCGCCGGGCTGCCGTGGGTGCGACAGCGGCGTATCCATCGGCGATCGGCTCACCGGCCAGCCACTTGTGCAGTGAACGAGCTAGCTCGGCGGCCGAGCGGGTGACCAGGGCAAGGCGGTGCAGCCCCTCGCCAGGCGGACGGCGGGCAAGCTGGCTCAGCCCCTGTGCAGCTCCCTCGCCTGGCGCACCGTCGGCGAGGGTCGGCGCCAGCTCAGCGAGGGAGGCCTGCACGGTCTGCCGCAGACCGTCATGATCTTCGGCCGCGAACCGTACAAGCTGCTGCGGGAGATCATCCAAGCCGCCGAGGATGACGTGGCAGTTGCTGCCTCCCCAGCCGAACGAGCTGACGCCGGCCAGCGCCGGTTTTTCACCCGGCCAGGGCTGCAGCGAGGTCACCACCTGCAGTCGCAGATCCGCAAACGGGATCAGCGGATTGGGCTCGACGAAGTGCAGGCTGGGAGGGATCTGCCGCTCGCGGATGGCGAGCGCGGTCTTGATCAGGCCAGCGATGCCTGCCGCACCTTCTTGGTGGCCGATGTTGGTCTTGACCGATCCGATGCGCAGGGCAGCCGCTGCCGACCGGCCCGCGCCCAGCACTGCGCCCAGCGCAGCCGCCTCGATCGGATCGCCCAGCCGCGTACCGGTGCCGTGTGTCTCGACATAATCGACGGCGCGCGGATCGACCTGCGCATTTCCACAGGCCTCTAGCAGCACCTGGCGCTGGGCAGCCGGGTTGGGAGCCGTCAATCCGTTGCTGGCCCCGTCGTTGTTCAGGGCGCTGCCACGGATGACGCAGTAGATGCGATCGCCGTCGATCAGCGCGCGCGACAGAGGCTTCAGCACGACACAGCCCCCGCCTTCGCCACGCACAAAGCCATCGGCCCCCGCATCAAAGGCCCGGCAGCGCCCACGCGGTGACAAGGCGCCGAACTTGCTCAGCAGCTCACTGGAATGCGGCGACAGCATCAGGTTGATGCCCGCCACCAGCGCCAGGTTGGACTCACCGCCCCGCAGGCTCTGGCAAGCCAAGTGGATGGCGACCAGCGACGAAGAACAGGCCGTATCCAGCGCCACACTGGGGCCCTGCAAGCCCAGCGTGTACGAGATGCGATTGGCGACGATGCTCAGCCCTTGGCCGGTTCCCGAGTGCTGCTCGACCGGCACATCCCCGCACAGCAGCAGGTCAGCGAAGTCATGCCATACGACGCCGACGAAAACGCCGCAGCGCCCGCCCCGCAGCCGGCTCGCCGGGATGCCGGCATCCTCCAGCGCTTCCCAAGACAGCTCCAAGGCCAGCCGCTGCTGCGGATCGATCTGAATCGCTTCGCGCGGCGAGATGCCAAAGAACGCCGGATCGAACACTTTCACATCGCGCAAAAATCCGCCCCAGCGCGAGGCGATCTTGCCCGGCGCCTCGGGGTCGGGTGAGTACAGCGCATCGATGTCCCAGCGATCCGGCGGCACCTCGCTGACTGCGTCCACACCGTCGCGCAGCAGGGCCCAGTAGGCTTGCAGGTCTTGCGCCTGCGGGAAGCGGCAGGCCATGCCGACGATGGCTATCGGTTCACTCTGACCTAGGGTCGGAGGCGCGCTTTCGAGTGTTACCGCATCGCTGTTCGGTGCCGCCGCCAGGTGCTTGGCCAGAGCGCTGACCGAAGGGAATTCCCACACCAGGCTAGGGGAAAGCGAGCGTCCCATCCGTCGGCCAAGCTCGGCCAGCATGCCGGTGGCTCCCAGCGAGTCCAGGCCCAGGCGCTGAAAGTGCTCCGCCACAGCTACCGCAGCCGTTGCCACGCCCAGACGATCCGCCACAAACTGCAGCAGCCAGTCGCGGATCGCCTCAAAGGTAGACAGCCTCGCCCCCTCCCCCTCTGAAGTCAGGTGGCTCTGTCCAGACATGGCTTCGCGAAGCATGGTGTCCTCCCAACTCTGAGCACACGACACAGCGCGGTCTCCGCCTGTGAGCGGATCTCCCAGACTGCGCTCAGGGGATGCGCAGGAGGCCTCTCCCCTGTGGGCTGCGGTCGGCGCCTACCGGCACACGCGTACGGCTGTGCGGCGCCCTCTCCTCGCCGATCTCGCTGCGTTTCTGGCGACAGCGAGCCCTTCTTCGACCATTACGATCGCTCGTCATTGACGACTTCTGCGATCCAGCGCTCGACCGCCGGCGAGTGCTGCGTAAAGCGGATGACAAAGCGCCCATCCAGCGATTCATGTCCGGTGACCTTGGCGTACGCTTCCCCGACGTCCGCAATGTCCAATCGCAGGTTCGCGTACACGCTGGGGGGAGCGGCGCCGTCTACGAACTTCAAGCTCGCGCTGCTGGCTGAAAGCCGCAGCATCAGGCCAGGGCTGGGATGCGGTGCGACTGTCTTTTCCAGGACCGGCCAAATGGCGATCTCCCGCGGGACCTTCAGCTCGACGGCGGCGGCGGCGGCGGTGGGCCGCGATAGCTCGCCGTGTTCTTCCAGGCCCGAGATCGAATAGATCGTGATCGGTCCTGGGCTGCCCTTGGGAAAAGCCTGTGCACTGCCCAGAAGTGACACACCGGGACCGGCCGCCTTCAGCGTGGCTTCTGATGCCAGCACATCGCCGCCGACCGAGTACGACTCGATGCGAAAGGCCAGGTTCACCGACCCACCCACTGCGCCATACTGCGCGCGCTGCTCAGAACCGACATTGCCGACGACGACATCGCCCGTATTGATGCCGATGCCCATCTCCAGCGCCGGATAGCCGCGCTCGCGCATCTGCTCGTTCACCTGCGTCATTGCTGCCTGCATCGACAGCGCACACAGGATCGCCTTGCGCGCGTGGTCCTCCATGCGGATCGGCGCTCCGAAGTAGACGACGATGCCATCGCCTAGGAACGCTCCGATCGTGCCGCCCCGGCTGGCAATCACATCCGACATGATGCCGAGGTAGCAGTTCAGAATGCTGATGATGTCTTCGGCGGGAAGGCGCTCGGCCAGCGCCGTGAAGCCGCGCAGATCCGAGCTGAGCACGGTGATCACCCGCCGCTCGCCAATCAGCGTCTGCCCATCTGGCACCGACAAGATCTGCTCGACCACTTCCTCGGTGACATAGCGACCGAAGAGGTGGCGAATGAACTGGTTCCGCTTCTCAAGCTCCGCTTCGATGAAGTCTGCATGCTCCGACGTCGTCTCGATGATCGTCTCTAGATCCTGGCAGCGGCGCTCCAGCTCAGCGATGCGCTTTTCGTACTCGTCGATCATGCTCGGCGACATGGCAGAAGTCATACGGCGGTGCTTATTCCAGATCGACGCGAATCTCGGGCACGATGCGCTGCAGGTTCTGCAGTGACTTGCTGTGCCATGGAATCTTCTTCGAACCGCGCAGGCGCAGCGAGCCCTTGGCATCGCGAACCTTGACGGCAAAGCGCATCAAAAAGGCAATGCCCGAGCTATTTAGGAACTGCAGGCCGCGCAGGTCCACCGTGACCATGCCGGCGGCCAGGGCTTCTTCCAAGAGCGCCATGATCGGCGCGTACTCGGCCGTGCCGTTTAGGCGCAAGGTGCCGCGGATCGTGACCTCATTGGTGTCTTTGTTGCGGACTGCCGTATACGAACCGTCAGAGATTTCTTGTGTCGCCATCTTGTCCTCTGCAAGCGTCTAAGCTTTGGTGTCTGCGCGCTACCTACGGGCCCGTTGGCACCTAGATGGGGATTCGCACCGTCGTCGTCAGCAGCTGGCGATTGCTGTCATGCGGTGTGAATCGCCAGCCTAGGCGGGCCGAATAATCGGTAAGCATCGAGATCAGCCCCAGCCCTGAGGTGTTGTCGTCCGCGTGGGCGCGCCGCTCGTAGGCGGCCCAGGGATCGGCATTTAGCAGGCGCTTCACCGCCGCCTCGTAGTTCTGCGAGCCGGCGATCGAGGCACCATTGCTCGCGAAGAACACCAGCTCGCCCTCGTGCATCGTCAGGCGAATGCTGATGGGAATGCCGTCGACATCGGTGAACTTCATGGCGTTTTCGATCAGCTCGTTGGCCACGAAGCTCACCGCGCCCTTGATGTAGGCCAGGCGGCCTTCTTCATCGGAGCCATACAGCGCGTAGAAGGTCGCGAAGTAGTCGGCCATGAAATCAGCCGACAGGCTGTTGTTCTTCCAGCGCTCTTTGAGCGATACCGAGGTCGGAGAAAAGACGATCGTGAGTCCTTCGATCACGATCGGGACGCTCTCGGTAAAGTCGCCATAGGTACGTGCCGACTGCATATCGCCACCCTGATTTTCGGACGTCGTTCCCATCATCCCGAATCTACGCCCCGTCTTTCCGAGTGATGACCAGCATGGTCTCGTCGTCGTGCTTGTTGGCTGGGTCGATCAGCTGCAGCAGCTTGTTCAGCAGCGCACTCGCCGAATCGCTCTCGCCGGCTGCGTTCCTTAGCAGCTGACCCAGCCCCTCGGAGCCGCGCATCTCGTCGCCTAGCTCAACCTCAGTGACGCCGTCGGTGTAAAGCAGCAAGGTATCGCCGGCCGCCATGGACAGCTCAGCATCGCTCAGCATGGCGCGAATATCATCGAGGACGCCCAGCCAGATACCCGTGGTCTCGACCCGCTCGATCTGCTGGTTCCCGGCCCGATAGACCAAGAGATCTTCGTGCAGTCCGCTGTAAACCAGCTTGTCGCCGTCGAGCCGGAAGCCGGTGATCGTCATGTAGTGCCCGACGTCGATGCTGGCCAGGTTGCTGCGGATGGCCAGGTTGACTAGGCCCAAGATCTCAGACGGGCTGGGCGTAGCACCGCTCTCATAGCGGCTGTGTACCGCGGTGCGAATCGCCGTCTGGATCATCATCATGCTGAGGCCAGCGGCCACCCCATGGCCGGACACATCGCCGATGAACACCCACGGCACCCCGCCGGCCATAAACACGTCGTAGTAGTCGCCCCCGACCTGCTGACACGGCCGCATCACCGCGGCGATGTCGTAGCCGGGGATGCTGGGCTTGCTGGGCAAGAGCACCGTCTGGATCTTGCGCGCAAGATCCATCTCGCTCCAGATCTCCGACAGGGCGCGCTGCAGCTCTTTGGTGCGCTGGGCGACCTGCTGTTCCAGCGTGTCGTTGGCGCGAATGATGGTCTCGTTGGCCTGCCGCAGGCTGCCCAGCAAGCGTGAGTTTTCAAGCGCGACCGCCGCCTGAGCGCCCAGCATGGTCAGGATCTCGGTGCGCGATGGCGTGAAGGCGCGATCGGACAGGCCGTTTTCAAAGTACAGCACGCCGACCAGCGTCGAGCGGTGGATCATCGGCAGCGCCAGCACCGACTTCAAGCGGTGCCGGACCACGTAGGGGTCGGCGACGAACTGACCATCCATCACGGCGTTCCCCAGCACCACCACCTCGCGGGTGCGGGCGACATAGTTGGCGATGCCGCGCGACAGCTCGCTGCTGCGCTCCAGCGGCACTGACAGGCTGGCATCGACGATGTCTGGATCGACGGTGAACTTGGCCCGGATCACCAGCTGACCGTTGTTGTGCAAAAGCAGGAAGCCGCGCTGCGCCCCCGCGTTGGTGACCATGATCTTCATGATCTGGCCCAGCACGCGGTCGGGCTCGATCTCGGACGAGATGGCGTTGCTCGCGCGCATCAGTGCCGAGATGTCCAGCGTCTCGGCCGAGCGGTTGCCGCTCGACGAGGTCATCGAGATCGTCGCCGAGCGTGTCGCCCCGGGGTTCAGCTCTTCGTCGCCGAGGCGCACACTCTGCAAGAGCTGCGGGAACTCGCGCAGCAGCGCCGCAGCCTTGGCCCGTGCACCCCAGCGCGTGTAGCAGTGATAGGCATCCTGCAGGTAGGCGCGGGCCGTACGCTCGCGCCCGTTGCGCAGGTAGAAGCGCGCGCACAGCTCGTTGGCGAAGCCTTCGTGGTGCAAGAAGCCTTGATCCTGTGCCTGACTGATCGCCCGGTCATAGCCGTCGGCAGCGGCGGGCAGGTCGCCTGTCAGGCGGGCCAGCTCGGCTGCCACTAGCTGGGCCGCATGCGCATAGTTGGCAGCGCAGGTGCCGGCCCAGATGGAAAGCTGCTTGTGCAACCCCTCCAGGCGCTCGATCAGCTTTGGCGAAGCGGGGCCTACGCCTTCCTGCGGACTCTTCTGCCGCCGCTGCTGTTCGTTCAAGGCCAGCGCCATGGCTTGGTAGAAAGTCAGCTCGGTCGAGATATTGAGCGCCGCCAGCGAGGGGGCATCCGCGGCAGCCCGCTCGGCGAACTCACAGGCCTGTTCGTAATCGCCATAAAACAGCGCCAGTTCTAACTTTGCGACATGGTAATAACAGGCCGGCATACCGAGCTGAGGGTCAGAGACGATTTTCTTGTACTCATCTTCATTAAAATCATCGCTTGCCCCTGTATTTGGCGCACTTAACGCGCTAGGCGGACTGTGCACACTGGGTCCATTCATCAAACGCAGCGTGCGCTGGCGCTGGAAGGTCAGGATCAGTGTTTGCAGCAAATCTTTAGCGCGCTTGACGATTTCGAGGCCCGCGTTGACCTCCTCCAGCGTTGTGCTCAGCTCGACGCCCATCGACAGCTTATCGAGCGCCCGCCACATCACCGCCCACTGCATAAACGTCAGGTCGCCGGTCTGAATGCCAATCCGCGCCGCATCATCGTAATACTGAACGGCATCGCGGTATGGGCGATTGAAGTGCAGAAGCAGACCGTAGTTAAAAATAACTTTGCAACTGAGAGCAGGATTCTTGGATTTCTCGTTTGCCGCCAGGGCCAAATTTGCAAAATCATAGCTCTTGGCGTATTCGCCCATACCTGCCAGAGTCACGGCATAGCAAATATAGCTATAGCTGGAGTACGGCGATAACCCAAACGTCAGGTCCAGGTTGACCTGCCGCATCGCAAAGCGGGCAAACCAGATGGGCCCCAGAAACCAGGCATCCAGCACGACGATGTTCATCAGCCGCGCTACCGCCAGGTTGTCGGCATCCGTCGAAGGCGCCACGTTCACTAGCTCAGCGATGGGGCGGCCCGCGATGCGCACATCAATCTGCTCGGCCTCCGCGCCGATGCAGCGCTGCTGCTCTTCCGGCGAGCCGCGCAGGTCAATCCCAAACAGCGCCAGCGTCTCAAGCCCTTCGTCCATCGCCGCGGTGAAGCGGCCCAGCGACATCAAGAGCTTCATGTGCAGCGTGCAGATCTGTTCCGACTCCAGGCGCGAACGAGCCCGCGTGCGCAGGTGGCTGAACAGCGCGTCGGCGGTCTCTAGGCCGCCGCTTAGGTACTCGCTCTCGGCCCGCTCCAACCACAGGCCGAAGCACAGCTCGTAGTCGCTGCTCCAGTGGGCGTCGCCGACGAGCTCCATGCCTTTTTTCAGGTAGCTGGTGGCGATCTGATAGGCGGTGGCCGCTTTGGCCCGCTTGCCGGCAAGCAGGTTCAGGCGCGCCAGCTCCATCCGTTCGGCGGCATCCGCGATGAGCTCAGCGCCGCGGTTCAGCTGATCGACGGTCGCGAACAGCGTCTCGTCATGCGCTTCGTCCTGACAGCGAGCCCGCATCAGCCGGCCGATGCGCAGATGCAGACGGGCGCGATCACTGACGCCAATCAGGGCATACGCCGCCTGCTGCACGCGGTCGTGCAAGAACTTGAAGCGCAGCGCCCCACTGGGACTGCCCTGCCCGGCCGTCGGCTCGACCCCACCGCTGGTGAACAGATAGCGATAGTTGTCATCTAGGGGCAGGAGCAGCCCGGACTGCAGCGGCTCCCACAGCGTGGCGCCGCTCTGGCCCAGCGGCTTGTCCTGAATGTTGGCCAGGGTCTGCAGATCAAACTGGTGCCCAACACACGCGGCAAGCTGCAGCGTCTCCTGCGCTTGCGGCGACAGCTGACGCAGCTTCTTGAGCATCAGGTCCACGACGTTGTCGCTGGCCATCGAGCTGCGGATGCGCGCCATGTCCCAGCGCCACGCCCCCGCGGCGAGGTCCAGGCTCAGCAGACCCTCTTTGTGAATCGTCGACAGGAACTGCCCCAGGAAGAAGGGGTTGCCCTGGGTGCGCTCGTGCAACAGATCGACAAAGGGGCTCAGCTCCGCCGCCGACTGATTGAGCGTCTCGCACAGAATCAGCTCCATCGTAGGGCGCGAAAGCGGCTCCAGCTTGATCTCGCTGATCGTCGCGCCTTCCTTGCGCAGCTCTCCCAGGGCCATCGTCAAGGCGCTGCTGGCGTTGACCTCGTTATCGCGGTACGAGCCGATCAAAAGCAGGCTGCCCCCGTCGGGGTCGAGCAGGATGTGGTGCAAAAGGCGCAGCGTCGCAGGGTCCGCCCACTGCAGGTCGTCGAGGAACATCACCAGCGGATGTCCCGACTTGCTGAACACGCGCAGGAAGCTCTGAAAGAGCGCAAAGAAGCGGTTCTGCGACTCGGTCGGGCCGAGCTCGGGAACGCTGGGCTGCGGGCCCAGCAGCACACCTAGCTCGGGCAGCAGATCGATGATGATCTGCGCATTGGGGTGCAGGGCGCTAAGTAAGCTCTGCTTCCACTGCTCTAGGACCTCGCTTGGTTCGCTGAGCAGCTGACGCAGCAAGGTCCGCAGTGCCTGCAGCACCGAGGCATAGGGCACGCTACGGCTGAGCTGATCGAACTTGCCCGAGACAAAGTAACCGCCTTCGCGCGCGATGGGTCCGTTGACTTCCTGCACCAGCGCCGACTTACCAATTCCCGAATAGCCAGAGATCAGCACCAGCTCGGCACCGCGCCCCCGGATGCGCTCGAAGGCACCGAGCAGCGTGGCTAGCTCGTGTTCGCGACCGTAGAGGCGCTGCGGAATGCGCAGCTCAGCACTAGGAATCTGGCGATCGAGCGCAAAGTCATCGATGCGTTGGCTGTCATCCCACTGCTTCTGACAGAGCCCCAGATCGGCCACCAAGCCGGCCGCGCTCTGGTAGCGGTCTTCGGCGTTCTTGGCCATCAGCTTGAGAACGATCTTCGAAAGGACGGGAGGCAGATCGCGGACGACTTCGTGCGGCGCCGGCGGCATGCGGGCGATGTGGCTGTGCACCAGCTGCAGCGGGTCGTTCGACACAAACGGCAGCGTGCCGGTCAGCATCTCGTACAGCGTGACGCCCAAGGCATAAAAGTCCGTGCGGGCATCGATGACGCGGTGCGTGCGCCCGGTCTGCTCGGGCGAGATGTGCGTCAGGGTTCCTTCCAGCGACTCGATCTTTGTATTGTTCTGGCTCTCGCGGGCCAAGCGGGCGGCGATGCCGTAGTCGATCACCTGGGCCTTGAATAGCTGGGGATGGACCACGATGTTCTGCGACTTGATGTCCTTGTGAATGACATGGCTGCGGTGCAGGTAGCCGAGGATCTCTGCGACCTCGGTGGCCAGACGCAGCACGGTGGACAGCGGCAGGCGGCGCTCGCTCAGCACTTCGTTCAGCGAGACGAAGCCCTTGTCTTCGATGATCAGGGCCGAGCCGCTGCGATAAGGCAGAAGATCATGGGCGCGCGGGACGCCAGGGTGATTCAGCTCGCGCAGGATGGCAAACTCATGCCGCAGCTTCGCTAGGTCCTTGGCGCTGGGGTGATCACCGCGGGGAATCTTGGCGATGATCGGCAGGCGAGATCCGCTGCGATAGCCTCGGTACAGCAGGTTGGAAGCGTTCTGGCTGACGGTGGTCGTCAGGACGTACGGACCAATCTCGATCACGGCCAATTCCCCCCGGTCTTGGGCCACAAAAAGCTCAAGTAAGTGTAGCCCAACCCGGCCTGAGGATGGCGGATTCCGTCGAGCGCTCTCGTACTGCCTGGCCGTCGCGATTCACCGTGCGCGCCTAGGAAAAACCGGCACGCGGTTCGCCCAAGGCGTTGCCATGCAGCGATGTGGGATTTACCTCCCATGCGCATCGCTGGCCTCCTAGGTGTGCATCGCAGAGAGGCGAAGGTTTGTCAGGCTGCCGCCAAGAATCCAGCGTCCGCCCATCGTCCCGCCGAACCCCCGCGCATTTCCATCCACGTAGTTGTGCCCTGGCGCTGCACCGGAACGTGATCGCCCAGCCGATGCAACCCCCACCGGGCCGTTCCGTGTCACGCAGACGTGGGATACGGGCGCACTGAACAACTTGCCGCGTCCCCCCCTGCGCTGCGCTGTACTGCTTCCCGCGACACTCGGTCTGACGCGCCCTGCAGCTGGGCAGCAAACACCGAAGGACGATTATCGCGAAGCTTGCGTGCGCGGCATTGAGCAAAGCCGCGCTGTTTGGCGGGCTTGCCAGCCTCGGCACTGATCTTGGGCGGGGTAGACTGCGAGCGCTTGGGGCATGCCACCCGGTAGAGCTTGGCGGCGCGTGCTGCGCGCACGCAAACAAGGCTTCTTCTGCGCTCGCATCCTTGCGATGATGAGGGAGCCGTCGCCTCGGTGCGCCTGCATGCGGGGCCGCCAGCCAGGCCATGGCGAGGATCCTTCTCTGACCTCTTCAACCGCACCCAAGCAAGCCAAGTGGGAGTCGAGCCGTGCAGGTCAATCTCTTGTACTGCCCCTTCGTCGATCCGGTGACGCCCCCCCTGGGCATCGCCAGCCTGAAGTCCGCGCTGGCGCAGGATCCTGCGATCGCAGTACGCGGCCTGGACCTAAACCTCGAGTGGCACCATCGCTTGGTCAGCGAGATCGCAGAGGCTCGACAGCGCACACAGGTCCCGGCCGAGCTAGAACGCTTTCATGCCGCCGCCGGCTTCTTGCGGGGTCGGGGGGACGAATTTTTCGACTTAGAAAAGTACAATCGTGCGTCGGTCGATTTCATTCAATTTACGCGCACCCTGCATCTAAAGACTATTAAGCTTTTGAACGATGCCCCAACCACACTGGGGCGCCAGAAAGTTTCAGAGTTTCTCGATTATGCACTGCAGGGCGATCCGGTGGTTGTAGGTTTTTCGCTCCTCTTTGATGAACAAGTGTCATTCTCGCTTGTTCTTGCACAGATCATCAAAGAAAAATATCCGCAAAAAATCATCATTTTTGGTGGGGCGGCTCTCGAAAGCTCGTTTGAGCGCATCATGTCGCAGACCTATGTTGACTATGCAATTCGCGATGCTGCCGAAGTACCATTGCTGCGTCTCCTGCAGTCGCTCGCCTCCAGCGATGTAGATACCAGCATTCCTGGGCTAGTCTACCGTCACGACGGCCAAGTGGTCAGTAATCCTGTACAACGAACTAATATGGATGCAAATCCATATCCTGATTTTTCCGATCATCTACTAGATTTATATTTCACTCATCGAATGGTGATTCCCGTGCTCTCGCAGAAAGGCTGCTATTGGGCCAAGTGCAGCTTCTGCGCGGAGGGGACGCTCAACGTCTACGCCCGGGCCTCAGTGGCCCGCGTGGTCGATGAGATCGAACACCACGTCCGCCGGGGTCATCATCACTTTCACTTCGTCGATGAGATGATCGCTGCCAAGCGTTTTCGCGAGATCTCGGAAGAGATCCTCAGGCGCCAGCTCGAAGTCTATTTCTATGCCTATCTACGCCCAGGTCCAGACTATACCCGTGAAGCCTTAGATGTGATGTATAGGGCTGGCTGTCGTTATGTTGTCTGGGGTCTAGAATCAGCAAATCCGCGCATTTTGGAATTAGTCAACAAAGGCACAACCGTAGCGTCCATTTTAACAACATTTACTAATGCGCGCGATGCTGGAATCCGCAATCATGCATTTGTCATGGTCGGTTTTCCTACCGAGACCTTAAGCGAACTATTTGAGACCATGCAGTTCATTCATGATCACGCAGATATCATTCATCATACCCATCGCAGTTTCTATTGCTTGCTGGAAGGAACAGAGATCTATAGAAATCCGGCTAAATTTGGGATGTCGATCTCGGAAATACCGAACCCAGTCCAAAACAAGAAGAGGTTGGCCGTTAAATACAAAGACGGGACCACGACTGAAATCGGCGAGTCGCTGATGGTATTTTATTACGATACATTCCTAAAAGATCTAGAAATTGCTCCGGCTTACGGCGTTTTTCGCGACCACGCATTATTGCATTATTGTCGTTTCGATATTCAGCAACATCAGCGCATGCGGGGTCCGGTGACGCAGCCGGGCTGGCCGCTCGCCCCGCTGACCCGTCGACGCCTTGGCTCGCAGCCCGCGGGCCCCCTGGAAAATCCGATGCGCAACCACGCCGACGCCAAAACCGGATGAGCGACTTGCATCCTCCCGACGCCGAGCAGGCCGAAGGCCACTGCCTGCGGGCTCAGCAACTTTGGGCGCAGGGGCAGCTCGCACCGGCGCGGGCAAGCTTTGCGCGGGCGGCGTTCTGCGATCCAGGTCAGAGCCGTTATTGGCGATTGCTCGATCAGGCACTGGCCGGCACCGTGGCCGATCAGATCAGCGAGCGGCTGCGGCGCTGTCTGTGGGATGGCATCGAGGAGCTGCGGCTAGACCCTGCCGAGCTGCCCAACGTCGTCTATTCCTTTGTCTGCAGTCAGCCGACGCTGCAGGGCTGGATACAGGGGCGACGAGCCGGGACTTTGGCGACGGCTCTAGAGACGCTGCGTGGCCTGCCACACGACGCCGATCCTGAGCTCTGCCGCATGCTGGGCTTGGTTCGCGTGCTGGGTGTCGAACCCGAGCTCACCCTGCAGAGCCTGCGCCGCTTTCTGCTGCACGACGCGACCTCGCCAGCCCTGCCGTCAAAGGCCATGACGCAGCTCGCCGTCGCGCTTAGCTACCCGTGTTTCGCCAGCGACTACGCCTGGTATCGCGACGCCGATGAAGACGCGCAGGTCGATTCGCTGAAAACCGACCTCTCGGCCCTAACCGAAGCCGCGCTGCTTGACGAACGACGCTGGTTTCAGCTGGCGGTGCTGGCCTGCTACGAGCCGCTGTCGCAGCTACCCCAAAGCGGTGCGCTACTGACGGCAGCCCCGCACAGTCAGCGTGCCGACTTCACGCGGCTCTTGCGAGCCCAGATCATTGAGCCCCAGGCCGAGGCCGCGCTGCGCGCGCAGATCCAGCAGCTCGGCGCGATCGACGATCCAGTCTCGCTGGCCGTGCGGGCGCAGTACGAAGCGAGTCCGTTTCCTCGCTGGCAGACGCAGCCCAACTGGCTGCCAGGTCGGGGGGATCGCAGTCAGCTGCGCTTGCTGCCAGCGCTCTTGCAGCATCCGGCGCCGCGCATCTTGGTGGCGGGCTGCGGCACCGGCAAGCACCCCATCGCGACAGCCATGAGCTACCCGCAGGCCGAGGTGCTGGCCATCGATCTCAGCCTGAGCAGCTTGGCCTACGCGCAGCGCAAGAGCGACGAGCTGGGCCTGCGCAATCTGCGCTTCTTGCGCGCCGACCTGCTGAGCTGCGCCGATCTAGAGACGCGCTTCGATGCTATCGAGAGCATGGGCGTGCTGCACCACCTGGCCGATCCGCGGCGAGGCCTGCGGGCGCTGCTGGCCGTGCTCAAGCCACGGGGTTGGCTGCGGCTGGGCCTGTACAGCGCGACAGCGCGACGCGACATCACTGCGCTGCGGGAACAGACTGCCACCGCGACGATCGAGCCAACCCCAAAGGGGCTGCGCGCGTTTCGCTGGGGGGTGCTGCACTCGCAGCATGAGCCCAGGTCACGATTCGTCGCCAGCGTCCCCGATTTCTTCAATCTGCACGAGTGCCGAGATCTGCTGTTTCACGTGCAAGAGCATGTCTTCACGCTGCCCGCGATCGAGCAGCTGCTCGGTGAGGTCGGCTTGGTGCTACGCCGCTTTGAGCTGCCGAGCGAGGTGCCCTTTGCGCACTATCGCCGCATGTTTCCCGGTGATGTCGAGATGACCGACCTGCAGAACTGGGCCCAGCTTGAGCAGCGCTATCCCGATACGTTCATCGCCATGTATCAGTTCTGGACTCAGCGCCGCAGCGACGACAGAAGCGGGCAGGATGACGAGCCGAGCAGTGATGACCTAGCCGGCGCCGAGAAGAGGAGCAAGCCGGCGTAGCGCGACGGCCACTCCGTCTTCCTCACGCAAGGCCGGAGCCAAGGCCTGAGCCAAAGCTCGATACGTCGGCTGATGGACCAGCGCGTGCAGGCGCTGAGCCAGCGTCTCGATCGAAAGCTGGGTGTGCGGCAGCAGGGCTGGCCCCAATCCACATGCCGCCAGGCGCTGCGCCCAATAGTACTGATCGCCCATGTGCGGCACGGCAAACGAGGGCAGTGCCGCGCGACAGACCTCGTGCGTGGTGCCCATGCCGCCGTGATGCAGTACCGCATCGACACAGGCGAACACGCTGGGATAGGACAGCGCCGCCGGGATGACCAGCGCCTCGGCGGTGCGGCTGCTCGGCGCGCCCAGTGCCTGCACCACCAAGCTCACACCCGCGGCTTTGCCCGCCTGCAGCACGGTCCTAGTCCGACCCGATACATCCGGCATGCGGCCGAAGGTCACAAACACAATGGGGCGGGGCGACACGGCCAAGAATTCCCGCAGCACAGGTGGCAGCTCTTCGCGCTGCTCGGCAGCCAGCCAGTGGCCCGTGACGGATGTGCGCGCATCGCCTGCATGTAGCACGGCCTCGCCCTCCAGCAATCGGGGCGACACCGCAACCAGATCCAGAAGCGGCGAGGGCTCGCGAAAGATCCGAAAGCGGCGTCCGCGCTGCCCCGTGATCTGCGCGAGGTGCTCACTCAGGATGGCATCACACTCCGCCAGGATCGCATCCTCTGCTGCGGCTCGTGGGCCGAGCGGAGGCGGACGAGATCGCCAACCGACCCACGGGATGCACAGCACCTCGGCGGCGGCCTGCGCTAAGTGATCTAGAACATTGAGGATTGCCAGATCAGCTCCAGCCAGCAGCTGACAGATGCGTGCGTAATAGGCCGCCGCCGACTCGACATAGAAAAGCTGCGCCAGCTGTGCGACTTGCTGGGCCGGATGCGCTGCCCGCAAGGCTTGGGCCGTCGTCGCCTGCAAGCGTTCCTCGGTAACCGCAGACGCTGCGGCGACAAAGCGCGCACCGGGAACCTCCAGCAGCGCCTGATACATCGACCAGCCGTGCAGGGTCAGATCGTGACCACGCGCCACCAGCGCTGGTGCCAAGCGGGCCAAGGGCAGCACATCGCCCACCGTACCCAGTGTCGACAGGACAATCCGCAAGACAGGTCACGATACCATGCTTGACGCGGCCATCGTCCGTCGCGAAAATGGTTCTATGTCGGAACAATCGAAGAAGTATCGAACCTGGGTCGCCGGTCTGTGCTTGGGCCTTGGCATTGCGTTGGGCAACGGTGCTGGTGGCGCGCTGGGGATTGAGTCACGACCGCTGCGGATCGTTGTCGGATTCGTGGCCGGCGGTCTGATTGCCCTGATCGCCATCATGGTGATCAAGGCGCTCAAGCTCGACGAAAAGAAATAAGCCCCGCTCGTTCTGCCGTCCGCAGTAGCAGGTAGCTCGATGCGGGCCGTGGCTCGGCATGGCGCCGCACTCCGTGTCCCGCGAGTCGGGCTAGAGCACGCTCAGGTGACGGACTCGCGGTGCGCTCTGCTGGCGAATCCGCCGGGCTGCGATCATCGGATCGGGCGCGGTGGCCAGGGCGAGAAAACGATCACCTTCTTGATACAGGATCGACTGCGCGATCATCGGCTGTAGCAGCTCGAAGACGTTCTCACCGCGTCCTCCGAAGCTCAGGTCTATTTCGCTGCGGGTGCGAATCTGCAGGCAGAAGTGATAAAGCTTCGCTGCAGTGCCTAAGAGCTCGGTCGTCTGCGTTGGGCGACCGGGGCGGTGGCGAAACACATGCAAGAAGCTGCCGCCGTCCTGATACCAGAGCGGATGTGGCTTGTAGTCGGCTTTCCACTCCTCGACGCGCTCGACCACCGGCCACCAGTTCACCTGTGGGAACTGTGCGTCGAAGCTGAGCTGGTAAAGCTTCAAGCTGGCCAGCGTGTCTGCGGGAATTACGTCGGCGTAGCGGTCGTGATTGCGCAAGCCAGCGATGCCGAACTGCTCGGGATAACGTGCCACTACGCTGTCGATGCCTAGCTCGAAGCCGGCGATCGCCGGCGGCTCATAGGCGCAGGCGTAGCGGTCGATGATGCGCAAGGTGTCGTCGACTTCCTCCTGGGTCGAGCCAGGGAAGTCGATGATCAGGTTGCTGTGCGATCGAATACCCAGCTCGGCACAGGTTTTCATGACCTCAAGGTTCATGATGACCGAGGTGCCCTTGTTGATGCGCTTGAGGAAGCTATTCGACAGGCCCTCTAAGCCAAACTGCACGGCCCGCAGACCGGCTTCACGGAAGCGCAACAAATCGTAGGGACGCAAGTTGGCGCGCGCTTCGTGGAAGATCCGCGCATCCAGATCCAGGGCCCGCAGCGCATCGACAAACTCGTCGAAGCCGCGCAGGCGAACGATATTGTCGAGGAATGTGAAGTGGGTGGCGTGGTGGCGCGCCGAGAGCTCGCGCATCTCGCTAGCGATGCGTGTCGCGGACTTCTGACGAAAGCCATCCCACTGCACGTTGAGGTTGCAGAAGTTGCAGGTGGCCTTGGGCTGCTTGGTGGTGCGATCCCACCAGCAACCGCGTGAGCCTTCAATCGGCAGCACAGCCTGGCCGACAGAAGGAACGCGGGCATAGAAGGCGTCGAAGTTTGGAACCGGCAAGCTGTCGAGATCGGCGACCTGCCACATCCTGCCCCCTCTCCCGGGGTGGGCGCGGGTGGCCACACCGGGGATGGGCTGGGCTGCCTCGCGGCGCTCGATCTGCTGCAGCAGGGCGACCAGAGGTTGCTCGCCTTCACCGCGGACGATGAAGTCGACAAACGGATAGGTATTGAGGATCGAGTCAGCGATGGTAGCTGGGCTTACCGTCGATCCACCCAGCACGATGGGGGCATCCACGCCGCTCTCTTTCAAGCGCTTGGCGAACAGCAGATTGGCAAAGAGCTGCGAGAACGATGTCGTGAGCCCGACAACGCAATCGCGCCAGTCGTGTCTCGTCACCAGCGTATCGAGATGCTCGCCAAGCTGCGTCCGCAGACGCGAGACGATGGCTGCGATCCGGTGCCCCCGGCGCTGTAGAAAAGCCAAGTGTTCGCCAAGCTGGGTCCGGCGGGTTAAGCGCTCCCAGTACTCAACTAAGCGCTTCTCACCGTCGGGATAGAGCAGCGTGGCGTAGAGTCGCTCGCCTTCGATATCACTAGCGGCGATCGCGGAGTACAGCTCGGTGTCGAGAGCCGCAACATCGAGATAGGCGTAGTCCGTCTCGACCTGCCAACCCGGTGCGTGCCGCATCACATATGCAGCCAATATTCCCAATGCCGGCTGTGGTGAGCGTGCATCGGTCCACGGGAGAGCTAGGAGTTTGAGCTTCATTGTCCGCCGACGAGCATCATAACATGCCGCGTTTCATCGCCGGTCGAGCGGGGGCCGGCTTCGGCCCGAAAAGGTCACGAGGTCGCAGTCAGTTTCAGCAGGCCGTGCTTGAGAAGCCAGAGGACATGACGGCGCACGCGGCTGGCCTCGCAGTGATGTAGTTCCATCACGCTTGACTCGATTGCGGCCAGCGGGATGCTAGGGGTCTGTGTCGCGCACAGCCTGAGCACATCGCGAGCGATAGAGTGGCTGCACAGGTCAGCGTGATGCGGGGTCGGCAGCATGCGATCACCCAGCAAGACATCGTGACCGGCGTGACTTAACGACAGCGTGTCATCGGTACGTAACTCGCGCGTGGCGTAGTGCGCAAACGCGCGCCAGAGGGGAGGTTCGCTGTACGGGTGGCCGGGCTGCGGCGGTCGATGATCCTGACTCGCACTCGCCGCCAGCTCGCGCCACAGCGCCTCATACCTTCCGATCACGACTGGCCAGGCGTACTCACGCAGCGCGCGGGCCCGCGACGCCTCGCCCAGTCGTTGCCGCAGCGCTGGCTGCGTCACCAGTTCGTACAAGCGCTGCTGCAGAAGCTCGCGGTCGATAACCACCGACTGCGCCCACACCAGGTGATCGAGCCACTCGCGCGCCAGTAGCGGTGACAGCGGCAGCAAATCGTCCATGCACGAGGCCCACAGAGTAGGGATGCGAAAGCCTGTCTCGCCTTCAACCACCGTCTCGCGATAGCCATCCCAGTCAGCCACCACCTGTGGCACACCTGAGGCCATGGCTTCGACCGGCGTCAGACCGAACGCCTCCTGCACATTGTCGGCTGGTGAGACAAAGACATCCGCAGCCCCCATCAGCAGGTGTGGCGAGGGTGGGTCGACAAGGATGCGAACCGCAGAGCGCAGACCCGCCTGCGCGATCTCGACGCGCAGGCTGACACGGCCCTGATCCGTGAACTTGAAGGCGTTGGCGAGCAGGTTCTTGAGCACCTGCTGCAGGCGCCGCGGGTCCGTGTAGATGGCGGCGGGCAGGTCCGGGGCGGACTCCACGGTGAAGGAGATCGG
>CALFYE010000202.1 GCA_937952145.1 uncultured Myxococcales bacterium | reverse complement strand
TCGGCGAGTGGATCGAACGCGGTGCGCGCCGCGTGCTGCCCTTTGTTATCGGTGGGGGGCTTGCCGTATTCCTTCCCGTAGCGTGCCAAGTCAGCCAGGAGGCGCTTGCGGGCATCGGCGAAGGGGGCTGTGGCTTCCTGAAGCTCGCGCCGCGCGTCGTCGAAGGGCTGGCGCTGGGCGGCAGTGATTTGTTTGGTCGCCGTGGCAAGCTGCGCAAGCTCGGCAAGCTGCGCGTTGATCGGGTCAAACGTCTGGGTGAACGCGTCGAGCTTGGCGGGGACCCCTGCGATCTCGGTGCAGATCTGGCCGATGTACTGCTGCACCAAGCCGAGGAAGCGTTCGCGCTGGCCGCGGTACAGCCATACGATGGCGGACAGGTTGGAAAGCTGCTCGGGGGCGAAGTCGTAGATCTTGCGCGTCACCTTGCGGTAGACGTTCCGTGCGTCGAGCATCAGGACGTAGCCACTGCGCCCTTTGGGGCGGCCGCGGTCGAAAAACCACAGCTCGCAGGGGACGGTGCGCGTGTAAAAGAAGTTCGATCGGATCGAGATCATCACGTCGACGTCGCCGGTCTCGACCAGCTTGCGGCGAACTTTGGCTTCGTCGTTGCCAGCGCTGGAGGCCTGCGACGACATGACGAAGCCAGCCCGGCCCCGTTCGTTCAGGTAGCTGTGGAAGTACGAGATCCACAGGTAGTTGCCGTTGCTGACCTTCTTGGCCTTGTTCACGCCGGGCAGACCGAAGGGCAGACGGCGGTCGCTCTTGACCTTGTCGGCATCGACCAAGTCGACGTTGAAGGGGGGATTGGCCATCACGAAGTCGCACTTGCCGAATAGCTCGTGCTTGTCGTCGTAGAAGGTGTTGGCTTCGACGATATCGCCTTCCAGGCCGTGGACGGCCAGGTTCATCTTGGCCAGGCGGATGGTGGTCGGCGTCTTCTCTTGGCCGTAAAACGTCACGCTGCCAGCGGTGCTTTTGCCGTGCGATTCGATGAAGTGGCTGGACTGCACGAACATGCCGCCGGATCCGCAGGCCGGGTCCAGCACTTTGCCGTGGTCGGGCTCGATGACGTTGACGATCAGCTGCACGATGGACGGCGGGGTGAAGAACTCGCCGTTGTCTTGTGCGCCCTGGATCGCGAACTCTTGCAGAAAGTACTCGTAGATGCGGCCGAAGACATCGCCGCCGGCCCGGCGGACTTCATCGCCGTCGAAGATGCGCAGCAGATCTTCCAGGACCGTCTGCTCGAACTTCTCGTAGTCCTTGGGAAGCTGTCCATCCAGCGCGGGAAAGTCGCGTTCGATGGCGGTCATCGCCCGGTTGACGGCCTGCCCCAGATCTTCGTCCTGGCTCAGCGCGACCAGCGTGCCGTACCGGGCCTCTTCCGGCAGCATCAGCGCCCGTCGGGCGACGAAGTCAGCACGCGTCAGCGCTCGCTTGGGCAGCTTGCCCGCCGCCTGATCGGCTTCCAGCGCCAGCCGTGCCGCGTCGTAGCGGTTCGTCGCATGGCGCAGGAAGATGACGCCCAGCACCGGCATGCAGTACTCGCTGGACGTCAGCTTCGAGTTGGCTCGCAGGTTGTCCGCTGCTTCCCACAGCCGCTTTTCCAGTTTTGCGATGTCTTGCATAGGGTTGTGTGCCAGCGGCGCCGTCACGGGAGCGTGATGGACAGCGCCAAATTCCAAGGATGTCTGTGCCGCGGAGGGTTTCGCCATGGGGGCGCTCCCGAGGGAACGAGAGCGCACACTACGTCAGCCGGTCCTGCGGTGATGTACCAACCCTTACGAAGCGGGACCGGGGTGTTCCGTAGCGTCGCGCGCCGCAGAGCCTGCCGACGTAAATCAGCAGGATCGGCGCCCGCCCAGCGACTGCATTGTTACGGGCCATTGCGAATCTTGGGTCACCTGATACGTTTCTACCCTGATGCTCTACTACGATCGCCGTTTGCCGCCTGACTTGCTGGCCCTGCTCACGCCGGGCGGGCCCCTCGCGTGGCTGGTTGAGTACGTCCGCAGCCACGACAACAGCCGGATCGAATTCCGGGCCAACAGGGGCGGGCCCGGCGAGTCCTGCTTTCAGCTCTACAGCGGTCGGGGAAGTCTCGCCAGAATCTGTTGGCGAGCAGGCGGAAGGGTGGCGGTCGCTGCCGACGAGGCATACCAGGGGCTCGCCCCTGGGGCATTCGGGGCAGCACGCGCCCCTGCGGATTTGGAGTCCGTGCTTCGGCCCTACCTCGCAGAGTGCGCTGAAAGCATGGACCCCGCCTTTGCTAAGGGAGAAGGGGCAATTCAGAACGACCTGATGCGTCGATACGGGCTGTTCTATGGGACGGGCAGCCTGGTTTTGGCAGTGGATTCAGAGGTCCGCGTGGGCTTTGACCGCGATGAGACCTATGTGAATGGTACAGAACACAGCCTCGCCTTTAAGCGCGAGCTGCAAGAACAGCTTGGTGATCCATCGCAGGGTGGCCACAACAAGCTCGACACACTCGGCATCCTGCCCTCGGGTGAATTGGCGGTAATCGAGATCAAGGACCAAGACGGCGACATCCGTAAGGCGGCTCAACAGCTTGCCGCGAACCTCTACACGCTTCATACGCTGAGAGAACAGGACCCGGATGGATTCAAGACGGCTGTTCACGGTCTGGTGGATCAAAAGATCGCGTGCAGCTTGATCCCTTCCCATCCACCGGTCCCCCGCCTCAGCAAACCCGAGATGGTCGCAGTCATCGCCGCGCCAGATCTCAGCTCGGACTGGAAGCGCGAATGGGAAAAGCAGGTCGGGGATGTGCTCAAGAACGTGCCGGGTGTGAGCTATGGCGTACGGTTCTGGTTGCTGTCGTTAGAGGGCGAGGTGGTCGATGAACACCGGCTTTGAGGCAGTCCCAGCGTCGAAGATCCCGTCAGTGCTAACCCCGCGAAATTGCGTCTTGCAGCGCTTGCAGGCGTTCCGTGCAAGGGATCGGGTTGCAGCAGACATCGCAGCTACTACGACCCTCGGCTATGACCTGCCCGAACTTTTCTTGGCTGGCCATGGTCTGCGTGCGGAGATCACCTTCCTGACCTCGCCGCTCTTTCTGTCTTATGGTGGAACGGCTCCGCCGGTGGCTGTCCTGGCGGGGCAGGTACGGGGGCACTGGCTGCGGCGCAGAATGACGACCAGCGGCGAGCCGAGGCGGCTGCCTATGATGATGACTAGCCTGTGCGGTCGTTGGGGCCACCGGGGGCTCTTCAGCGTCAAAGAGGACATGGTCAGCGTGCAATGACGAATATCTCTGGATTCGAGTTTGGCCAGTCTGAACGATTGACCATTCGGCTCAAGGGGCTCATTCGGAGCTACCCCCGCGGCGTCGGGATTCTGAAGGAGTTCGTTCAGAACGCTGACGATGCCACGGCCACACGGCTCATGGTGGTCATGGATTGGCGGCAGCATGCAGGAGAGCGGCTGCCCGATGCACGCTTGCGGCGCGTGATGGGTCCGGCGCTGCTGCTGGCAAACAATCGCCGATTCTCTGAGTCCGACCTTCAGGCGATCCGCCACATCGGGGAAAGCTCGAAGCTGACCAGCGGACCCAAGACAGGCCGCTTTGGGCTCGGCTTTAACACGTCGTACAACGTCACCGACTATCCGAGCTTTCTAACCAACGGTGCGATCTATTGCTTTGATCCGCACAGGAATGCTGCGGCCGTCACGCCTGGGTACGGCATGGGTTGGGAGCTGGCGCAACTGTGGGAATCTGCGCCAGACTGGCCCGCGGTATTCGAGGCTGCGGGACTCAAGCCCGATGCGGTTGACCACGACGGCACAATTTTCCGCCTGCCAATCCGCACGACGGCCCAAGCATCAGAGAGCGAGATTTGCGACGAAGCCTATGTCCCCGACGACTTCAACAGGCTGGTTGCGCAAGCAGTCGCGCACGGCACCGAACTCCTACTCTTCACCAAGCACCTCGTCGAGCTAACGATCGACGAAATTGCGGAGGATGGCAGTCGCCGTCGCAGACTCGCGATCCGCACCACCAACGTCGAAGAAGTTGAAGCCGCGAGAGCAGAAATTCGAGAGTCCATTCAAGGGGACTTAACAGACAGGTTGGAGGCTTGGCGCGCCAGTAAGGGCTCATTGCCATTCCGGTCCTACAAACACCGATTCGAAGTGCTGGGCGACGAAAGCCGGGAGGAAGCATGGGCCGTGGTCAATGGCTTTGCGCGTGGCGACAAAGACCGCCTTCTCAACGCTGCGCGAGAGATGATGCGCCACGGTGAGAAAGCTCTACCTTGGGTTGGAGCCGCTGCCAGAATCGACGAGGCCAGCAAGGCAGTACGGCAGATCGAGGGCCAGCTCTATTGCGGGTTGCCGCTTTCAGTGCCTGTGAAGCTACCGATTCACCTCAACGGCTACTTCGATCTGGACTCTTCGCGTCAGAAACTTACTGTGGACACGGGGGGCGGAGACGTCGCTGCGGCGCTTCAGGCTCGCGTGCAGTGGAATGAGGCGCTGATCGAGCATGGTGCAAGCTGGGCGTGGTCACGGCTGCTCCGTGGTCTGGCGGAAGAGTGCCCGGAAGGCATGTACGGAGTCTGGCCCGATCCAACCGTCCTCGATACAGCGCTGCTCCAGCGCCTCGCAAGCGCGGTCTATCGGACTACAGCGAGCTGGACACTGATTTGTGTCCGGCGCGGCGATAGCTTGTCCAGCATTGCACCGCAAGCGCTGAAGCTGCCGCTCAGTAAGTGGCGCACCGAACTGTTTGATCCCCTCACCGCAGATGGCCTGCCGCTCCCCGAGCCGGCGCTGCCACCTCACGTAGAGCAGGGCTACCAGGGCGTCATTGGTGTGCTTACTCCGGCAGCGCTTCGGGATCGGCTGCGAGTAGACACAGATATAAACGTCGAGCTTACCGTGGCACCACGGCCATGCCTGCGGAGGCGCGACTGGGTTGAATCTCTCCTTCGGTATTGTCTGAGCGATGAAAAGAAGGATCTGGCGCGACTGCCGCTCGCCATCCTGTGCGACGGCAAGCTCCACGCATTCGGCTTCCAAACACAATTCATTGCAACCGTAGACGAGCGGGAGATTTTCAAGAAATTCCCGCACTGGTTCGTCGAGCCAGATTTTCAGCGAGCAACAGAGCTGGTGCCCATCCAAGGCTCGAAGCTGGTGCGGATGCGTCCAGATCTGCTGGTGGCCAACCTTGATCGGGTGCTGTCTACCGCAGGCCCTCGTGACTGGCCATCCGGCGAAACGGAACTCCCGAACCGACAATGGCTTGGCCGAGTTCTGAACTACCTAACTGAGGCCAAGCTGGAACCGGCATCGCTTGATCAACTCAAGCGCTTGCCTTTTGTGCCGGGCTCTGACGGACGCTTGCACCATGCGGACCAGCCGGGCACGCCGTTCTTGCCAACCGAGGATGAGACCCAGGAGGCGATGCTGAAGGTCCTGGGCACAGTCGGAGTTCCCATCGTTGACAGTGCAGTGCTGGAGTCCTGCCGGCGTTTCGCCGCGGCCAAAGCCGGCCTCATGCCCGCTCTAAGTGGACCAGCACTGGTGCTTGGACTTCACGAGCGACGTGCTCAGCTTTCCGCTTTGACAAAGGAGTCTGCGGCCGTACTCCTCGACTTCTTGTGCGAAGCCCGATGGACCTACAAGGATGCCGTCCTGCGCAAGCTTCGCGAACTGCCGATTCTGCCCACCTCGACAGCCTTGGTCGCAGCCACTGACGCCCAGGTCTATGTGCCCTCTGACTTCAAGCCACCGACGATCGACCTGAAGATCAATATTCTTACGGGTAGCGACCGCTGGCTGCCGCTGTACCAGCGGATGCAGATACCATCGCTTGATGCGACCCGCTATCTAGCTGACGCACTCCTCCCTGCGCTCCCGTCTCTGGCCGATGCGGATCGTGTACGCGCGCTCAGGTGGATTCGCGATACCCAACTGAGCAGGTTGCTCAATCCTGAAGAAAAGGGGACAAGAGACAGCCTCGGCAGCATCGTCGCGGTACAAGCCAGCGACGGGCGAATGCATGCGATCAATGAACTGTATGATCCGAAGAGCGAACTGGTCCGGGACGTGCTCGGCGACGCGGCGCTTTATCCAGATCAGGAAGTCTATCGTGATCGGCCAGAGCATTGGCTGCGCTTCTTCCGCGAACTGGGGATGGCCAACAATCCTCGACCGCCAGAGATTCTCCAGCATCTCCGGCGTCTGCTTGCTCGCGGTCTGGCTGCGCAGAAAGAGATTCGGCGCGTATTCGAGTTTCTTGAAAAGAACTGGAAGGAACTCTCTCAGGTACAGATGCAGAGTGGGAGAGCAACTGTGCTGCTGCC